>CAZNWZ010000136.1:0-5831 GCA_964576455.1 uncultured Lysobacter sp. | reverse complement strand
CACCTGCCGCACGAGCTTCACGTGCGGCTCCACGAGCGGCGCCTGCTCGATGTCCTGCAGCGCCCCGCGCCCCTGCAGCGCCGTGGGCGCCGCCCCGCCCAGCAGCAGCACCGGCGACTGCGCGAGCTGGGCGTTCTTGAGCGCGGTGATGGTGTTGGTGATGCCCGGCCCCGCCGTGACGGCCGCCACCCCCGGCGTGCCGGTGAGGCGCGCCGCGGCGTCCGCCGCGAACACGGCGGTGACCTCGTCGCGCGTGTCGACGATGCGGATGCCGCGCTTCTTCGCGGCCACGAGGATGGGCGAGATGTGGCCGCCGCAGAGGGTGAAGATCCAGCGCACGCCCCAGGCCTCCAGGGCCGCGGCCACGCGCTCGCCGCCGTGGGCGGGCGCCGACGGGTGCTTCGGCCTGCTCCTGCGACTCCTGGCCATCGCTCAGCCTTTCTCCAATTGCGGGCCGCGCTCGGCATGCCGCCGCGCGAGCTCGCGGTAATCCACCTTGCCCACCTTCGTGAGGGGCAGGGCCTCGACGAACTCCACCTCCCGCGGGCAGGACCACTTGATGAGCCGCTCGCGGCAGTGGGCGATGATCGCCTCCTGCATCGCCGGCCCGGCCTGCGCCGGGTCGCGCAGCACCACGCAGGCCTTCACGCGCTCGACCTGCGCGGGATCGGGCACGCCGATGACGCACGCCTCGGCCACGGCCGGGTGCTCGTGGATGACCGCCTCGACCTGCGCCGGGTAGACGTTGAACCCCGACGACTTGATCATGCGCTTCAGGCGCACCGAGAAGTAGGTGAAGCCGTCCGCGTCCATCTTCCCGAGGTCGCCGGTGTGCAGCCAGGTGCGGCCGTCGGCGTGGACCTTGAGCGCCTGCGCGGTGGCCTCCGGGTCGTCGAGGTAGCCGATCATCACCGCCGGGCCGGCGATGCAGATCTCGCCCTCCTCGCCCACCGGCGCCTCCGTGGGGGTGCCGGGCTTCACGATCTTCGCCAGCATGTCCGGGAACGGGATGCCGACGGAGCCCTCGCGGTACTCCGTGAGCGGCGTGGCCATGATGCCGGTCACCGCCTCCGTGAGCCCGTAGCCCTCGAGGAGCTTCACCTTGCCGCCGCCGCGGGCCACCATCGCCTCGAACTTCTCCTTGACCGGGCGCGGCAGCGTGTCGGCCCCGCAGAAGCACGCCGTGAGGCACGACAGGTCCGCCGTGGCGAGCGACGGGTCCTTCGCGAGCGCGTCGAAGAGCGTGGGCACGCCCACCAGCACGTTGGGGCGGTCCTTGCGCAGGACCTTCGAGACGATCTCGGCGCTGAACTGCGGCACGAGGATGGACTTGCCGCCGGCCATGAACGCGGCGTTCACGCACACCCCCAGGCCGAAGCCGTGGAAGATGGGCAGGATCGCGAGGATGGCGTCCTTCTCGCCCAGCCCGCACCACGAGGCGGCCTGCAGGCCCTCGGCGATGAAGTTGCGGTGGGACAGGACGATGCCCTTGGGCAGGCCCGTCGTCCCGCCCGAGAAGAGGATCGCCGCGGGATCCTCGGTCTTCCCCACGGGCGCGGCGGTCGCGGGCGCGGCCGCGGCCAGGATCGCCGACCACCGGCGGATGCGCGCGTCGGCGGGCAGCGCCGGGATCTTGCGCCCCTTCGTGGCCCAGAATCCCAGCCGCTTGAGCGGCGACAGGTACTCCGGGATCGCCGCCACGACGATGCGCTCCAGCGGGCGCTTCGGGGTCGCGGCCGCGAGCGTCGCGAAGAAGGCGTCCAGCACGAGGGCCATTCGGGCGCCGGTGGCGTCCAGGAAGTGCGTGATCTCCGGCGCCGTGGACAGGGGATGGACGAGCGCCGGCAGCGCGCCCAGCCGGTTGGCCGCGTAGAAGGCGATCACGCCCTGCGGCGTCGTGGGCATGGAGATGAGGAACCGGTCGCCGGCGCGCAGTCCCTCGGCGGCCAGCGCCGTGGCGCAGCGGTCGACCGACTCCAGGAACTCGCCGTACGTCGCCCTCGCGCCGAGGAAGTCCCAGGCCACCGACCCGGGCGCGCGCCGGGCCGTGGCCGCGAGCGCCTCGTAGAGCGTGACGCGCGGGTAGTCGATGCTCTCGGGCACGCTGCCGTAGAAGCGCAGCCAGGGCTTCGCAGGGCTCACTTCGGCACCCGCCGGTAGTCCACGGCGAGGACCTCCTTCCACGCCTCGCCCTCGCGGCGCTCGCGCACGACGCGGAAGGCGTCGGGCCCCTGCCGCGTCCAGCTCGTGCGGATCTCGGGCCGGCCCTCCATCCGCGGCTGCGGGAAGCGGATGACCTCGCCGTCGACGAGCCCCTCGCCGAGGCTCACCGCGCCGTTGCTCCCCCACATCACGATCGCGAAGCGGCCGGGCCCGCGGTCGCGATGGAAGAGGCTGTCGCCCCGGAAGACGGGCGGCTTGCCCTCGGCCCCGCCGATCTCGATCGTTCCGCGCAGGAAGCGGCCGAACTGGACCTCGTAGCACTGCCGGTCGGCCGGCTTGCCGGCGGCGTCGGTTCCCTGCCAGCAGGCGCCGGCGAGGTCCTTCATCCAGCGCAGGAAGGCGAGCGGGTCCTCCGCCGGGCCCTGGGACCAGGCCAGCGCGGGCAGGCAGAGCGCGACGGCGGCGAGGTATCGGGTCATCGGACCTCCGTGAGGGCGATGTCGCCCCCGCGCTTCTCGAGGTGCAGCAGGACCGGCTCGCCGGCCTGCTTGCGCACGCTCACCGTCGCGGGGACGACGACGAAGTTGAGGTGGTAGGTGGTGTAGTAGAGGCCGCGCCCCGCGCAGCGCACGACGATCGACCCCTTGCCGGGATCGGCGCTCGCGCCGCGGCCGATCTCGAGCGCGTAGCCGCCCTCGCAGCCCTCGGGCCAGCGCGAGGGCTCGTGCCGGACCGTGGCCCGCGAGTCGGCGGAGGACCGGAGCGCCTGGGCCCCGGCCTCCACGTCGTAGGCGATGCGGGTGGCCGCGTCGGTGCAGCCGGCGAGGACGAGCGCGCCGCCCGCCAGGAACGCCCGCCCGCGCGCGGCCATCGCCCCCTCCTACTCCGGCAGGGCCTGGATCTCGAAGGCGGTCTTCATCGTGGGGCTGAGCGGCGCGCCCAGCGGGTCGAACCACTTCGCGTAGATCTTCTCGATCTCGCCCGAGCGCATCAGGCCCGAGAGCGTGCGGTTCACGAGCAGCTTGAAGTCGGCGTCGTTCCTGCGGAACATGAGGCCGAAGGGCTCGTAGGAGAGCAGCCTCCCCGTGACGACGTAGTCGGCGGGGTTGCGCGCCTTGGAGCGCAGCCCCATGAGCTGGATGTCGTCGCTCACGTTCGCGTCCACGCGCCCGCTCTCGAGGACGAGGAAGCCCTCGCCGTGGTCCTTCACGTTGAGGACCTTGATGCCCAGGTTCAGCCGGTCCGAGAGGCTCTTGATCACGCGCTCGTTGGTCGTGCCCTGCGACACCGAGATGGTCTTGCCCTTGAGGTCCTCGACTTCCTTGATGCCGGACTTCGCCTTCACCAGCAGGCGGGTGCCCCCGATGAAGGTGACGTGCGAGAACTCGGCCTGCTTCTGGCGCGTGAGCGTGTTGGTGGTCGAGCCGCACTCGAGGTCCACGGTCCCGTTGGCCACGAGCGGGATGCGCGTCTGGGACACCACGGGGATGCGGCGCACCTTCAGGTCGGGCATCTTGAGCTCGGCCTTCACCGCCTCGACGATCTTCTCGCACAGGTCGATCGAGTAGCCGATGGCGTTCTGCTTCTCGTCCAGGTAGGAGAAGGGCACCGAGGTCTCGCGGATGCCCAGGGCGAGGGTGCCGCTCTCCTTCACCTTCTTCAGGGTCCCGGCGAGCTCCTGGGCCTGGGCGGCCCCGGCGACGAGCAACAGCAGTACGATGGCGATGCGCTTCATGGCGTCCTCCGCTGCGGATGACGCGATTCTATAGGAACCCGCGCATGACCCTCCGCAAGACCTGCGCCGTCGTCGGCGGCGGCACGATGGGCGCCGACATCGCCCTCACGCTCGCCCGCGCCGGCAATCCCGCCCACCTCGTCGAGGCCGCGGACGGCGTCCGCCAGGGGCTGCCCGCGCGGCTGGCGGCGGGGCTGGCGGCCTTCGGATGCCCGGACCGGCTCGACCTCGTCGACGTCCACGCGGGCCTCGACGACCTCGACTGGCCCGCCGTCGACCTCGTGATCGAGGCCGTGCCCGAGAAGCTCGACCTCAAGCGCGCGCTCTTCGCCGACCTCGCGCGCCGCGCCCGCCCCGACGCCTGGCTCGCGAGCAACAGCTCGAGCTTCCCCATCAGCGCCATCGCCGGGGAGCTGCCTTCCGCGGGGCGCTGCCTCGGGCTGCACTACTTCATGCCGGCCCACCTCGTGCCGCTGGTGGAAGTGGTGTGCGGCCCCGCGACCGACCCGGCGATCGCCCGCGCGCTCGCCGACTTCATGCGCTCGACGGGAAAGGTCCCGGTCATCGTGAAGAAGGACCTGCCGGGCTTCCTCGCCAACCGGCTGCAGCACGCGCTCGCCCGCGAGGCCTACGCGCTCATCGACGCGGGCGTGGCCACGGCCGAGGACATCGATGCCGCGGTGCGCTTCGGCTTCGGCTTCCGCTACCTCGCCGCGGGCCCGATCCTGCAGAAGGACCATGCCGGCCTCGACGTGCACGCCGCCGCCGCGGCCACCATGTACCCGAGCCTCGCGACCGACCAGGCGCCGGCGCGCTGCCTCGCCGGGAAGGTGGCCGCCGGACGGCTGGGGATGAAGACGGGCGCGGGCTTCTACGACTGGACGCCGGAGGCGATCGAGCGGGAAAGGCGGCGCTACGAGGCGCTGCTCCGCGCGGGCCTCGCGCTCCTCGAGCCGGAGCTTCCGAAGATCGGCGGCTGAGCGGGGCGGTGGCGCGGCGGCACGAAGGTGCGTATCGTGCGCCCTTCCTCCCCGCGCAGACCCGACCGCCCATGACCCGACTCGCCACGCTCCTCCTCGCGCTTCTCGCCGCCTCGCTCGCCCACGCCCAGGCCCTCGACGGACGCCTGAAGCGGATCGCCGACACCGGGACGATCGCGATCGCCTACCGCTCCGACGCCGCGCCGTTCTCCTTCACCGAGGAAGGCCGGAAGGAGCCGATCGGCTACACCATCGACCTGTGCAAGCGCGTGGCGAGCCTCATGGAGTCCACGCTGAACGTGAAGGACCTCCGGATCAAGTGGGTGCCGGTCACGTCGCAGGGCCGCTTCGAGGCCGTGGCGAAGGGCGATGCGGACCTGGAGTGCGGATCGAGCACGGTGACGCTCGCGCGCATGAGGCAGGTGGACTTCTCCAGCTTCACCTTCGTGGACGGCACGGGGCTGCTCGCGAACCGCGCCTCCGGCATGCGCACGATGGCCGACGCCCCCGGCAAGCGCGTCGCCGTGATCGCGGGCACGACCAACGAGAAGGTGCTGAAGGAGATCGACGCGCGCCGCAAGCTCGACCTGAAGCTCGTCGCCATGAAGTCGCGCGACGAGGCGCTCGCGGCCCTCGAGGAGGGCCGGGTGGACGCGTTCGCGAGCGACAAGCTCCTGCTGCTGGGCGCGGGGATCAAGGCGAAGGACGCGAAGGCGCTCGTCATGCTTCCCGAGGACCTCTCCTTCGAGCCCTACGCGATCGCCCTGCCGCGGGGCGACGCGGGGCTTCGCCTGGCGGTGAACGCGGCGCTCGCCCGCATCTACCGCGACGGCGAGATCGTCTCGATCTTCAACAAGTGGTTCCGGGCCGTGGGCGAGCCCACGCCGCTCATGCGCGCGATGTTCATGATGGGCGCGCTGCCGGAGTAGCCGCAACCCTCACCCCCGGCCCCT
>CAZNWZ010000135.1:0-5841 GCA_964576455.1 uncultured Lysobacter sp. | reverse complement strand
GGGCTTCTTCGCGGTGGGCTTCTTCGCGACGGCCCGGCGGGCCGCCGGCTTCCTCGCCGCGGGTTTCCTCGTGGCCGCCTTCACGGCCGCCTTGCGCTTCGTGGCCATGGACCCTCCCATGCGCGCGACGCTAGCGGCCGCGGCGCTGCAGGAAAAGCAGTTGCTCGAAGAGGTGGACGTCCTGCTCGTTCTTGAGGAGCGCGCCGTAGAGCGGCGGGATCGCCTGCTGGTGACCCTCGCTCCGGAGCGCCTCGGGCGGGATGTCCTCCGCGAGGAGGAGCTTCAGCCAGTCGAGGAGCTCCGACGTGGAGGGCTTCTTCTTGAGCCCCGGCATCTCGCGGATGCCGAAGAAGCTCTCGAGCGCCGCCTGCACGAGCTGCTTGCGGATCCCCGGGTAGTGCACGTCGACGATGGCCTGCATCGTCTCCTTGTCCGGGAAGCGGATGTAGTGGAAGAAGCAGCGGCGCAGGAACGCGTCCGGCAGCTCCTTCTCGTTGTTGGAGGTGATGAGGATGACGGGGCGGTGCCGGGCCTTCACCGTCCGGCGCGTCTCGTAGACGTGGAACTCCATGCGGTCGAGCTCGCGCAGCAGGTCGTTCGGAAACTCGATGTCCGCCTTGTCGATCTCGTCCACCAGCACCACCGCCTGGCGCTCGCTCTCGAAGGCTTCCCAGAGCACGCCCTTCACGATGTAGTTGCCGATGTCCTTCACCTTCTCGTCGCCCAGCTGCGAGTCGCGCAGGCGGGAGACCGCGTCGTACTCGTACAGGCCCTGCTGCGCCTTGGTGGTGGACTTGATGTGCCACTGGTAGAGGGGCATGCCCAGGGCCCGGGCCACCTCCTCGGCGAGCATCGTCTTGCCGGTGCCGGGCTCGCCCTTGATGAGGAGGGGTCGCTGGAGCGTGACCGCCGCGTTGACCGCGATCTTCAGGTCGTCGTCGGCGACGTAGGTGTCGGTGCCTTCGAATCTCATCGCGGAAGTATAGCGGGCCGGTAACCCCTTTGCCGGTGCGGGCCGTTAAACTCGGTACCGAACCCGTGGAGACCCCCATGAGAACCGCCCGACGCCCGCTCGCCGCCGCCCTCCTCGCCGCCTTCGCCCTGCCCGCCGCCGCCGGCACCGCGGTGACCGTCTATTCCAGCGCCCAGCCCGGGACGCTCTCGCCGCAGACCTTCCGCTCCGGCGGCGAGGGCCTGGCGATCCCGGGCTACGCCCTGGTGCGCGAGGACCGCCGCTTCGACCTGAAAGCCGGCCGCAACCTCCTTCGCGTGCCCGACGTGCCGGCCCTCATCGACCCCACCACCGTCTCCTTCGCCTCGCTCACGGACCCGAAGGGCACGCGCGTCGTCGAGCAGAGCTTCGAGTTCGACCTCACCAGCACCCAGAAGCTGCTGTCGCGCTACCTCGACCGCGAGATCACGGTCGAGCAGCCGCGCGGCCAGGGCGTCGGGTCCTTCACCGGCACCCTCGTGGGCACCCAGGGCGGCCTCACCCTCAAGGCGGCCGACGGCAGCGTGCGGGTCGTGAACGGCTACTCGGGCGTGACCCTGCCCGGCCTGCCCGGCGGCCTCATCAGCAAGCCCACGCTGGTCTGGGACATCGACGCCGGGCGCGCGGGAGCGCACGAGGCGCGCATCGCCTACCAGACGGGCGGCATGACCTGGTGGGCGGACTACAACCTCACCTACTCCGAGCCCCGCCCGGGGCAATGCCGCCTGGACGTGGGCGCCTGGGTGACCCTCGTGAACCAGTCCGGCGCCTCCTACGAGAACGCGAAGCTCAAGCTCGTCGCCGGCGAGGTGCAGCGCGCGCAGCCGCCGCGCGCCTACCCCGCGGCCCCCGCCGCGCTCGGCCGCGTGCAGGAGGCCAAGGCGGCCGGCTTCGAGGAGAAGGCCTTCTTCGAGTACCACCTCTACACGCTCGGCCGCCCTACCTCGCTGGCGCAGAACTCCACCAAGCAGATCGAGCTCTTCCCGACGGCGGCGGGCGTGGCCTGCGAGAAGCACCTCGTGTACTACGGGCAGGGGGCGAGCTACCCCGCATACGGCTCGCCAATGACCGACCGCCACTACGGCACCCAGTCGAACCGCAAGGTGGACGTGTACCTGCGCCTGAGGAACTCGCAGGCCGACGGGCTGGGGATCCCGCTGCCGGCGGGGAAGATGCGGGTATCCAAGCGCGACGACGCCGACGGGAGCCTGGAGTTCATCGGCGAGGACCTCATCGACCACACGGCGCGCGACGAGAAGGTCCAGGTGAAGCTGGGCTCGGCCTTCGACGTCGTGGGCGAGAGGAGGCAGCTCGACTACCGCGTCGACACGTCGGCCAAATGGATCGAGGAGGAGATCGAGGTGCGCGTGAGGAACCAGAAGCCCGACGAGGCGGTGGCCGTCGTCGTGAAGGAGAACCTCTACCGCTGGACCAACTGGGCGATCACGAGGAAGTCGCAGGAGTTCGAGAAGCAGGACTCGCGCACGGTCCACTTCCCGGTGAAGGTCGCGCCCAAGGGCGAGGCTGTCGTGCGCTACACGGTGCGATACACCTGGTAGGCGGGCGTATCGATGCATGAAAAAGGGCGGCCTAGGCCGCCCTTTCCGTTTCGCGATTTCGGCTCAGCCCCTGGCGATCACCGCGCACGCGAGCCGGGGGCCGGCATTGCCCGCCGGCTGGCTCTTGTAGTCGTCCGGATCGCGGTGGACGATGAGGCCCCGGCCGACGATGTCCGTCGCCCCCGAGCCGATCGTGATGCCGGCCGTCTCGAAGGAGAAAGCCGCCTTGCCGGAGGCGTCCGCCTTCAGGTTCGGCATGTCGCCCGCGTGCCGCTCCATGCCGGCGTGGTGGCCGTGGCCCTTGGCGAGCGGGTTGAAGTGCCCGCCGGCGCTCATGCCGTCGCCGGAGCTGCAGTCGCCCTTCTCGTGCACGTGGAAGCCGTGCTCCGCGTTGGGCTTGAGCCCCGTGATCGTCCCCGAGACCCGCACCTTGTCGCCTTGCTGCTCGAAGGTGACGGTTCCGGAGGCCGTGTTGCCCTTGGTGGCGGCGAGGTTCGCCACCGCCTTGGGTCCCGCGGGGGGACCGAAGGCGGCGCAGCCGGCCACCAGGGTACCCGCGACGAGCGTGAAGAGAAGCGTCCTCATGGCCAGTGTCCCCCGGCTCAGGACTTCTTCGCCGGCGCCTTGTCCGCGGGCTTCGCGGGGGCGGCGGCGGGGGCGGCCTTGGCCGGCGCCGCGGGCGCGGGAGCGGCCGCAATGGGCGTGGGCTTCGGGATGGGCTTGCCGGCCTTCTTCATGTTGCCCTGGAAGTTCTTGACCGCCTTTTCCTCCGCGGCGGCCTGGGCCGCCTTGGTCTTCTCGGCGGCCTCGGCGTCGGCCTTCTTCTTGGCCTCGGCCTTGGCCGGATCCATGGGCGGGGCCGGCGGCAGCTTGGCCTGGGCGGAGATCGCCAGCCCGAAGCCGGCCGCGAGCGCGAGCGCGATGAGCTTGTTCTTCATGGTCAGTCCCCCGTGGCCGGTTGGGCGGTGCCGGCGACGACCTTCTCGGGCCGCTTGCCGGCCTTCACCTCGTCGTACCAGTACTGGTGGTGCTCCTTGGCCCACGTCTCGTCGACGTAGCCCGTCTTCATGGCGGCGAGCGCGCCCTGCATGCCGACGGTGCCGAGGTAGATGTGGAAGCAGGCCATGGCCATCGCGAGGATCGCGCAGATGCCGTGGATGAGGTTCGCGAGCTGCATCGCCTCGCGGCCCTGGTTCCAGTTCGGGAAGTTGAGGATGAGGCCCGTCACGCTGAGGATCGTGCACAGCGTCACCACCAGCGTCCAGAAGAGCACCTTCTCGCCGGCGTTGAACTTGCCGGAGGGCACGTGCTCGCCCGAGAGCATGCCGCCGAACTTGCCCAGCCACTGCCCGTCGTAGGACTTCCAGACGTTCTCGCGGATGAAGAGCGTGATGAAGATCACGAGGGCGAAGATGAAGAGCGGCCCGACGAAGTTGTGCAGGTTCTTCGACAGCGTGGTGAGCCCCGCGAAGGCGGCGTGGCCCACGATCGGCAGGAGGATGTGCTTGCCGAAAAGGATCACGATGCCGGTGAGGGCCAGCACCACGAACGAGAGCCCCATCGTCCAGTGCGCCACGCGCTCGACGCTCGAGAAGCGCTCGATCAGCCTGCCCGTGAGCGGGTCGTGGACCTTGATCGGGCCCTTCGCCAGGTAGAAGAGCACGAGGATGGCGAGGGGGATGAGCAGGATGATTCCCCCGTAGAAGGTCACGGGGCCGTTGCGCAGCTTGCGCCACTCGTGGCCGGCGCCCTGGATGAGGACGTTGGTCTCGCGGCCCGGCACCGACGCGTACTGCGGATTGGTGCTCACGTCGTTCCAGGACGGCGGGTTGTTCCAGCCGGGCACCGCGGTGGATCCCGCGGCCGGCTTGGGCGCGGGAGCCGCCTGCTGCGCGGCGGGTGCGGGTTGCTGCGCCGCCGGGGCCGCAGGCTGCTGGGCCGAGGCGCTGAAGGGAAGCCACGCGGCCAGCGCCACGACGAGCGCGCCGATTCCCCTGGTGATTCTGGTGGTCATTTTCGTCTCTCCCCGGTTATTTCTTCTCGGCCATCGCGCGCCGGTAGTCGTTCTGCTGGTCGGCGCGCGCGGCGAGCGACTGCTCCCACTTCGCCTTGTCGCCCTTGAACTGGTCGCCGGCGTAGGGCTTGTCGTCCGTCTTGCCCGCGTAGGACTTGCCGGGCTCCTGCGCGATCTCCGTGCATCCGGTGAAGACCGCGGCCGCCGCGAGGGCGGCCGCGAGAGCGGTGAGCTTTCTCATGCTTTCCCTCCCGGTTGGTCGGCGAGCTTGCCGCTGCCGCCGTACGCCATGGCCCAGCCCCAGATCTCCTCGCCCTTGCCGCGGGTGACGACACGGTACTTGTAGATCTTCGTGAGCACCTCGCCGTCGCCGGCGAGCAGTGCCTTGGTCGAGCACATCTCCGCGCACGCCGGGAGCTTGCCCTCGGCGAGGCGGTTGCGGCCGTACTTGCGGTACTCCTCGGCCGTGTTGTTCTCCTCCGGGCCGCCGGAGCAGAAGGTGCACTTGTCCATCTTGCCGCGCAGGCCGAAGGCGCCGGCCTGCGGGAACTGCGGCGCGCCGAACGGGCAGGCGTAGAAGCAGTAGCCGCAGCCGATGCACAGGTCCTTGTCGTGCAGGACCACGCCCTCCTCCGTCTTGTAGAAGCAGTCCACGGGGCAGACCGCCATGCACGGCGCGTCCGAGCAGTGCATGCACGCCACCGAGATGGAGCGCTCGCCGGGCTTGCCGTCGTTCACCGTCACGAGGCGCCGGCGGTTCACGCCCCACGGCACCTCGTGCTCGTTCTTGCACGCCGTCACGCAGCCGTTGCACTCGATGCAGCGCTCGGCGTCACAGATGAATTTCATTCTGGCCATGTGTCTCTCCTAATATCCGTGGCGGTGCGCTAGGCGCGCTCGATCTGGCACAGGGTGGTCTTCGTTTCCTGCATCATCGTCACCGAGTCGTAGCCGTAGGTGGTGGCCGTGTTCACGGCCTCGCCGCGCACGATCGGCGCCGCGCCCTCGGGGTACTTGTCGAGCAGGTCCTTGCCCTGCCACCAGCCCGCGAAGTGGAACGGGATCCAGGAGACGCCCTGGCCGACGCGCTCGGTGACGAGCGCCCGCACCTTGATGCGCGCCCCGGTGGGGGAGCTCACCCAGACGTAGTCCCAGTACTTGATGCCGCGGGCCTCGGCGTCCTTCGGGTTGACCTCCACGAAGTTCTCCTGCTGCAGCTCCGCGAGCCACGGGTTGGAGCGGGTCTCCTCGCCGCCGCCCTCGTACTCGACCAGGCG
>CAZNWZ010000134.1:0-5847 GCA_964576455.1 uncultured Lysobacter sp. | reverse complement strand
AAGCGCTTCTTCGACGGCATCGACAAGTACACGCCGCAGCTCGTGTCGTGGAACGGCAGCGGCTTCGACCTGCCGGTCCTGCACTACCGCGCGCTCTTCCACGGCATCGCGGCCCCGAGGTACTGGGACCTCGGCGAGGACGACCGCGAGTTCAGGTTCAACAACTACCTCGGCCGCTACCACACGCGCCACATCGACCTCATGGACATCCTGGCGAGCTACCAGAACCGCGCCTTCGCGCCGCTGGACGACGTGGCCCAGCTTTGCGGGCTGCCGGGCAAGCTCGGCATGGACGGCTCGAAGGTGTGGTCGGCGTGGCGGGAGGGAAGGATCGAGGCGATCCGCGACTACTGCGAGACGGACGTGGCCAACACCTACCTCGTGTACCTGCGGTTCCAGCGCTTGCGCGGCGCGCTCTCGCCCGACGCCCACGACCGCGAGGTGGCCCTGTTCCGCGCCTTCCTCGCCGAGCAGAAGGGGCCGCACTGGAAGGAGTTCTCCGCGGCCTGGGACAAGGCCGGGGAGCTGGGAAGCGCTTCCTGACTCCCCGCCCCCAGCCTCACTCCCCGGTCTTCCGGAAGGGGGAACGCTCGTTCAGCTCGTCCACGTACTGCGCGATTCCCGCCCCCTCCCTCGCGAGGTAGTCGTCCACCGCCTTCGCGAACGCCGGATGCGCGAGCCAGTGGAATGAGCGCGTCACCTCCGGCAGGAATCCCCGCGCGTGCTTGTGCTCGCCCTGCGCGCCGCCCTCGACGCGGGCGATGCCGCGCTCGATCGCGAACTCGATCGCCTGGTAGTAGCAGGCCTCGAAGTGCAGGCCCGGCACGAACTCGACGGCGCCCCAGTAGCGGCCGTACAGCGCCCCCGGCGAGAAGAGGTCCATCGCCGAGGCGACCGGGCGGCCGCCCTTCTCGGCGATCACGAGCAGCACGTTGTCGGGCATGCGCCGGGCGACCATGCCGAAGAATTCCCGGGTGAGGTAGGGCGTGGAGCGGTGCTCGCGGTAGGTGCGGCGGTAGCACTGCGCGAAGAAGTCCCAGTCGGCCTCGGTGGCCTCGCGCCCCGTCGCCCGGCGCAGGCGAACGCCCGCCTCGGCGACCCGGCGGCGCTCCTGGCGGATCTTCTTGCGCTTGTCGCGGGAGAGGGCGGCGAGGAAGTCCTCGAAGGTCCGGTAGCCGGCGTTGAGCCAGTGGAACTGGACGCCCGTGCGCTCGAGGAAGCCCGCCCGGCGCAGGGCGCCGGCATCGGCCCCGGCGGGAAAGAGCACGTGCAGCGACGAGCAGCCCTGGCGGCGGGCGTGGTCGAGGAGGGCGCGCGCCAGCTCGTCGCGGGCGGCGTCGGTCGCCGCGAGGAGCCGCGGCCCGGTCGCCGGGGTGAACGGCACGGCCGAGAGCAGCTTGGGGTAGTAGGCGAGGCCGTGGCGCTCGTAGGCGTCGGCCCAGGCCCAGTCGAAGACGTATTCGCCGTAGGAGTGGCTCTTGGCGTAGAGGGGCACGGCGCCCGCGAGCGTCTCCCCCTCCCAGCGCGCGAGGTAGCAGGGCGCCCAGCCGGTGGCGGGCGAGGCGCAGCCCGAGCGGTGCAGGCTGTCGAGGAAGGCGTGCGCGAGGGTGGGGTTGCCCCCGTGCAGCCGGTCCCAGGCCTCGGCCGGGACGGCCTCCAGCGAGTCGAGGATTCGCAGCGGGTCGCTCAAGGGGCGGCGGACTATAATGGCAGGGCCCGATTCTATCCGTCCCGCCCGCCGGCGCCGCCGGCCGCCCCCCTCCGATGAAGATCGCCGTCGCCCAGATCAACACCACCGTGGGCGATTTCGCCGGCAATGCCGAGCGCATCCGCGTGGCCATCGGCGAGGCGCAGGCCGCCGGCGCCCGGCTCGTCGTGACGCCGGAGCTCGCCCTCTCCGGCTACCCGCCCGAGGACCTGCTCTTCCGCAACGACTTCTGCGACCAGTGCGAGGCCGAGCTCCTGAGCCTCGCGGCGTGCGCGCCCGGCATCGCCGTGGTCGTGGGGCACCCCCACCGCGAGGGCCGCACCCGCTACAACGCGGCCTCGCTCCTGCGCGGCGGCCGGGTCGAGTCGATCTACTTCAAGCAGGAGCTGCCCAACTACAACGTCTTCGACGAGAAGCGCTACTTCTCCCCCGGCAACCGCCCCTGCGTCTTCGAGGTCGAGGGTCGCCGCGTCGCGCTCACGATCTGCGAGGACCTGTGGTTCCCGCGGGCGGCCGCCCAGGCGAAGGCCGCGGGCGCCGAGCTCCTGCTCTCGATCAACGCCTCGCCCTACCACCGCAACAAGCTCGCCGAGCGCTACCAGGTGATGGGCGCGCGGGTGAAGGAGACGGGGCTGCCGCTCCTGTACGTGCACTGGGTGGGCGGGCAGGACGAGCTCGTCTTCGACGGCGCCTCCTTCGCGTTCCACGCCGACGGCTCGCTGGGCTACCAGGGCGAGACCTTCCGGGAGTCCGTCGACTTCCTGGACTTCGAGGGCGACCGCCTCGCGGGCCCCGTGGCGCCGCCCCTCACGGAGGAGGAGACGATCTACCGCGCCCTCGAGACGGGGGTGCGCGACTACGTGGACAAGAACCGCTTTCCGGGCGTGCTGGTGGGGCTCTCGGGGGGAATCGACTCGGCGCTGGTGGCCGCGATCTGCGCCGACGCCCTGGGCCCGGAGCGCGTGCACGCCGTGATGATGCCCTCGGACTACACGGCCTCGATGAGCATCGAGGACGCGCGCGGGATGGCGCGGCTCATGGGGATCGAGTACACCGAGATCCCGATCCGGCCCGTCTTCGACGCGTTCCGCGCGCAGCTCGCGCCGGCCTTCGCGGGGCGCCCGGAGGACACGACGGAGGAGAACCTGCAGGCCAGGACGCGCGGCACGCTCCTCATGGCGCTTTCCAACAAGTTCGGATGGCTCGTGGTGAGCACGGGCAACAAGAGCGAGATGGCCACGGGCTACGCCACGCTCTACGGCGACATGGCCGGCGGCTTCGCGCTCATCAAGGACGTCGTGAAGACCCTGGTGTACCGCCTGGCCCGGTGGCGGAACTCCCGCGGGCGCGTCATTCCCGAGCGGGTGATCGACCGCGCCCCGTCGGCCGAGCTGCGCCCCGGCCAGACCGACCAGGACAGCCTGCCGCCCTACGAGCTGCTCGACGCGGTGGTCGAGCGTTACATGGAGCGCGACATGGACCCCGAGGCGATCATGGCCCTGGGCTACGACGCCGAGGCCGTGCGCCGCGTCGTGCACCTGATCCGCGTCAACGAGTACAAGCGCCGCCAGGCGCCGCCGGGGGTGCGCATCACGCCGCGCGGCTTTGGCAAGGACTGGCGGTATCCGATAACATCCGGGTTCCGACCGAGGGTGTGAACGCCATGAAGAAGATCGAAGCCGTCATCAAGCCGTTCAAGCTGGACGAGGTGCGCGAGGCCCTTTCGGAGATCGGCGTCTCCGGCCTCACGGTGACCGAGGTGAAGGGCTTCGGCCGCCAGAAGGGCCACACCGAGCTCTACCGCGGCGCGGAGTACGTCGTGGACTTCCTGCCCAAGGTGAAGGTGGAGGTCGTCGTGGGCGACGCCCTGGTGGACAAGGCCATCGAGGCCATCGTCAAGGCCGCCCGCACGGGCAAGATCGGCGACGGCAAGATCTTCGTGTGCGACGTCCCGCAGGTGGTGCGCATCCGCACCGGCGAGACCGGCGAGGACGCGGTCTAGGCCGGCAGGGGCTTTCCTGCTATCCTGACTCGCAATCCAGGGGGATAACGAATGCTTCTCGCCGCCTTCTACGTCTTCGCCATCGCCGCGATCATCCTGCACTACACCGGCCACCTGAAGCGGTGGAACTGCGAGTGGATCCTGATCGTGCTGGCGATCGCCGTCTTCCCCGCCGTCCTCTTCCTCTGAGCGGGGCGCCCGCCCCGCCTCAGCCCCCGGCCGACGCCAGCCGCGCCAGGGGATCCTGCCGGTAGAACCGCCCGAGCTGCCCGTAGATCGCCGGATAGGCGGGCTCGAGCCGTTCCGGCGTCTCGAAGAACGCTTCCGAGGCCACCGCGAAGAATTCCCCCGGGCTCTCCGAGCCGTAGGGGTCGATGGGCAGCGCCTCGAGGGCCCTGCCGCCGTCGTCCTCCGCGCAGGCGTCCGCCTCGTCCACCCGGCGGCAGAAATCGTCGAACGCATCGCGGAAGGCCCGGCGCCAGTCCGCGAGGGCCATGCCCGCGTGCAGCGGCGGGCAGCCGTTGGGGTCCCCGTTCAGCATGTCGAGCTTGTGCGCGAACTCGTGGATCACCACGTTGTAGCCGGCCACCCGCTCGGCCTCGTCGCTCGTCATCGCCACGTCCTCGTAGGAGAGGATCACGGGCCCGCCCAGCCAGGCCTCGCCCGCCATGGGATCGTTCACCAGGTGCACCACGCCGGCCTCGTCGACCACCTCGCGCTCCGGGGCGAACTGGCCCGGATAGACGATGACCTCGCTCCAGCCGTCGTACCACTCGATGCCCAGCTCCAGCACCAGGATCGAGGCCTGCGCGGCCACCTGCACCCGCATGAAGGGCGTGATGTCCAGGCCGTGGGTGCCGGAGAAGTGCTTGCGGGCGAGGAACTGCGCGGCCAGCGCGCGCAGGCGCTCGCCGTCGGCCGCGGGCATCCCGCGCATGAAGAGGTAGGGAAGGGTGGCGCTCTCCCAGAGCCCTGCGTCGATGGGCTCGGCCTTCGCCTCGCGCTTGCCGAGCCAGCCGAACATGCCTTCAGGGGGCGGGACCGAGCCGCTTGACGGTGCCCGAGCCGATGCTGCTCTTCTTCACGGCCGGGTCGCCGTGGTAGCGCACGTCGCCGCTGCCGATGGTGGAGACGTCGAGCGAATCGCGCACCCACAAAGTCACGTCGCCGGAGCCGGTGATCGACACCCTGGCGCGAGAGGTCTCGAGCCGCTCGGCTCTGACGTCGCCGCTGCCGGCTATGTTCACGGTCACGTTCGCGGCCTTGCCGGCCACACGGACGTCGCCGCTGCCTGCGATGGAGGTGCTCAACGCGCCAGCCTCCAGCTTCGCGACTCTCACGTCGCCGGAGCCGGAGACGGAAACGTCGAGCGACTCGGCGCTCAGGGTCTCGGACAGGATATCGCCGCTGCCGGCGACAGCGAGCGAGCGGATCGCGGGGGCCACCACGAGGAGCCGCAGCGTGGGGCGGCCGGAGAGGCTCAGGGACCGCTTGAATCGGATCTTGAGCATGCCGCTCTCGACGGTGGTCTCGATTTCCGGAAGCAGGTTGTCGTCCGCCTCCACGGAGACCGACGCCGGCTCGCCCTGGCGCACTACCACGGTGCCGGGGAGGGAGACGTAAATGCCGGTGAATCCCTTCGCCTCGCGGCTCTCGCTCACCACCTTGCCGGAGGGCTGGAGAGTCGTCCCGAAGAACGCGAAGGCGGCTTCCGGGGCGAGGAGGGCCATCGAGGCGAGCAGGGCGGCGGGAACGAGGCGGTAGGCGGTCATGGCGGGTCTCCGGAGGGTCTGTGTCCCCGTTGGACGCGCGGCGGGGCTCAGGCGGATTCGTCGATCCCCAGGTCGCGGCGGATGGCCAGCGCCACGTCCAGGGCCCGGCCGAGATCCGGCTCGCAGACCGTCACGTGCCCCATCTTGCGCCCCGGGCGCGCCTCGCGCTTGCCGTAGAGGTGCAGGTGGGCGCCGGCGTGGCGCAGCACCGCCTCCCAGCGTGGCTCCCCCGCGCCCCAGATGTCGCCCAGCAGGTTCACCATCACCGCCGGGGTGTGCAGCGTCGGGTCGCCCAGGGGCAGCCCGCAGAGCACCCGCACCTGCTGCTCGAACTGCGAGGTGCGGCAGGCGTCGATCGTGTAGTG
>CAZNWZ010000133.1:0-5930 GCA_964576455.1 uncultured Lysobacter sp. | reverse complement strand
TCGGCGGCACCAACGGCACGCTCGCGTTCCGGCGCCTGCGCTAGGCGGGCCCGGGGCGCGAGCCGCGGGCTCCGGCATGGCCTCCATTCTCGTCAACGGGCGTCCCGCCGCCTCGGTGGACGCCGAGGACCGCGGACTCCTGTACGGGGACGGCGTCTTCCGCACCCTCGTGACGCGCGCCGGGCGCCCTCTCAACTGGGAGAACCACCGCCGGCTCCTCGCGCGCGACTGCGGCCGCCTCGCGCTCGCCTGCCCCCCGGAGGCGCTGCTCCTGGCGGAGATCGCCCGCGTGGCCCCGGGCGAGGCGGTCGCGAAGGTGATCGTCACCCGCGGGACGGCCGCGCGCGGCTACGCGCCGGGCGAGGACGGGGAGGCCACGCGCATCGTGGCGGCCTGGCCGGGCGTTCCCCGCGCGCCCGAGGCCGAGCGCGACGGCGTGCGCGTGCGGCGCTGCGACCTGGCGCTCGGCATCCAGCCGCGGCTGGCGGGGGTGAAGTCGCTCAACCGGCTCGAGAACGTCCTCGCGCGCGGCGAATGGCGCGACCCGGCGATCCGGGAGGGCCTGCTGGCCGACGCCGAGGGACGGCTGGTCGAGGCCACCGCGAGCAACGTGTTCCTCGGCTTGGGCGGCGTGCTCGTGACACCGGCCCTCACGCGCTGCGGGGTGGAGGGGGCCCAGCGCAGCCGCGTGCTCGCGCTCGCCCGTGCCGCGGGAATCGCCTGCGAGGAGCGCGACACCGGCTTCGACGAGCTCGAGGCGGCCGAGGAGGTCTTCCTCACCAACAGCGTGATCGGGATCTGGCCCGTGGCCGCCCTGGACGGGCGGCGCTGGCCCCCGGGGCCGCTCGCGCGGCGCTTGCAGCGGCTCATCGAGGACGAGGATGCGCGCGGCGCGTAGGCTCGCGATCCTCGCCGCCGCCGCGCTCCTGGGCGCGGCCGCGTGGACGGCCTGGTTCTGCCTGGCCCCGCTCGACCCGCCGCGCTCGCCCTTCGACTTCACCGTGAAGAGCGGGGCGAGCCTCAAGGGCGTGGCCCGCCAGCTCGCCGACGAGGGCCTGCTGCCCGAGCCCCACTCGTTCTGGCTGCTGGGCCGGATGCTGGGCAAGGCGGGCTCGCTCCAGGCCGGGACCTACCGCGTGAGCGCGCCGCTCACGCCCCTCGAGCTCCTGGACAAGCTGTCCTCGGGCGACGTGCTGCCCGTCGAGATCGCCTTCGTCGAGGGCACCACGCTCCGGCAATGGCTGGCGCAGCTCGAGGCCCATCCGCACGTCCGCGCCACCCTGGCGGGCCTGCCCGAGCCCGAGGTCCGGGCCGCGCTCGGCGTGGGCGAGCCGGCGCTCGAGGGGCTCTTCTTCCCGGACACCTACCGCTTCGTCGCGGGCAGCACCGACGCCGAGATCCTCCGGCGCGCCTACGCCGAGATGGCGCGCCGGCTGGCCCGGGCCTGGGAGTCCCGCGACCCGGCGCTGCCCCTCGCGAGCGCGTACGAGGCGCTCATCCTCGCCTCGATCATCGAGAAGGAGACGGGGCGCGCGGCCGAGCGCCCGGCCATCGCCTCCGTGTTCGTCAACCGCCTGCGCAAGGGCATGCGCCTGCAGACCGACCCCACGGTGATCTACGGCCTGGGCGAGGGCTTCGACGGCAACCTTCGCAAGCGCGACCTGCTGGCCGACACGCCCTGGAACACCTACACGCGGGACGGGCTGCCGCCCACGCCCATCGCCATGCCGGGGGCCGCCTCGCTCGAGGCGGCGACGAGGCCCGCCGCCACGCCTTTCCTCTATTTCGTCGGCAAGGGCGACGGCTCGCACGAGTTCTCGCGGACCCTCGAGGAGCACAACCGCGCGGTGGCAAAATACCAGCTGGGGCGATCATGACGGCGGCGCGATTCATCACCGTGGAGGGCATCGACGGGGCAGGCAAGTCCTCGCACCTCGAGTTCCTGGCGTCGGCCATCCGCGCGCGCGGCGCGGAGGTCGTGGTCACGCGCGAGCCGGGCGGCACGCCCCTGGGCGAGAGGCTGCGCGAGCTCGTCCTGCACGAGGCGATGGACGGGACCACGGAGGCCCTCGTCATGTTCGCGGCGCGCCGGGAGCACCTCGTGCGGGTGATCGAGCCGGCGCTTTCGCGCGGGGCCTGGGTCCTCTCCGACCGCTTCAGCGACGCGACCTTCGCCTACCAGTGCGGGGGCCGCGGCCTGGACCGCGCCGTGTTCCGTGCCCTGGAGTCGCTCGTGCACCCCGGTCGCCAGCCGGACGCGACGTTCCTCTTCGACCTCGACCCGGGGATCGCCGGGGAGCGGCAGCGCGCGCAGAGCCGCACGCCCGACAAGTTCGAGCGCGAGGCCGGCGCCTTCTTCGGACGCGTGCGCGACGCCTACCTCGAGCGCGCGCGCGAGTCGCCCTCGCGCTTCCACGTGATCGACGCCTCGGGCGGCCTCGAGCAGGTGCGCGAGCGCCTCGCCCGGGCGTTCGCGAGGGCCTTCCCGTGAACGCGGCGCCGTGGCACCGCCCGGCCCTCGAGCGGCTGCTCGCGCGCCGGCCGCGCCTGCCGCACGCGCTGCTCGTCTCGGGCCGGCCGGGCATCGGCAAGGTGGAGTTCGCGCGCGAGCTCGCGCGAAGCCTGCTGTGCGAATCGCCCATCGACCGCCTGGCCTGCGGGCAGTGCCCCTCGTGCCACTGGTTCGGCCAGTCGAACCACCCCGACTATCGCGAGATCGTGCCCGAGGCCGCGGAGGAGGGCGACGCGGAGGCGGCGGACGCCGACGCGGGCAGGGACGCGAAGAAGAGCCTGGTCATCAAGATCGACCAGGTGCGCGCCATCCGCGACTTCGTGGCGCTCTCCACCCACCGGGCGGGCCACCGCGTCATCGCGCTGCACCCGGCCGAGGCGCTCCAGCCGGCCGCCGCCAACGCCCTGCTGAAGACGCTCGAGGAGCCGCCGCCCGCCACCGTGATCGTGCTGGTGGCGGACCGGCCGGCGCGCCTGCTGCCGACGATCCGCAGCCGCTGCGAGTCCGTGGCGCTGCGCGCGCCGGCGCGGGCCGAGGCGCTCGCCTGGCTCGCCGCGGGCGGGGCCCAGGATCCCGAGGCCGCGCTCGCGCTGGCCGGCGGCGCGCCCCTGCTCGCCGCGCGCCTGGCGCAGCCGGAGGAGCGCGAGTGGCGACGCAAGGTGGTGGCCGAGCTCTCGCGCCCGGACGGGGCGCACGCGCTCGCCTTCGCCGCCGGCATCGACCGCGCGCTGCTCGAGCGCACGCTCTTCGTGATGCAGACCTGGGTCCACGACCTGCTGCGGATCAAGAACGCCTCGGAGCCCCGGCACCACGTCGAGGCGACGGCCGCCCTCCGGGCGAAGGCGCGCCGCGCGCGCCTCGAGCGGCTGCTCGCGCTCGACCGCGAGCTCCTCGAGGCGCGGCGCCTCGTTTCGCATCCGCTGAACGCGCGCCTGGCCGCCGAGCACTTGCTGATGGCCTACAATCGCGCCACACTTGCCTGAGCCATGAGCGAAGCCGCCACCGATCCCGCGGTTCAGCGTCCGGGAGTCTTCTCCCTCGTGATCCGCTCGAAGGCCGCCCTTTACGCGGCCTGGATCCCGCTGCTGCGGGGCGGGGGAATCTTCGTGCCGAGCACGCGCGAGCACCGGCTCGGCGAGGAGGTCCTGGTGCTGCTGTCGCTGCTCGACGACAGCGCGAAGATCCCGGTCCAGGGACACGTCGCCTGGGTGAACCCCGCCCACGCGGCGAGCAACCGCCCGCAGGGATTCGGCGTGCAGCTGCCGGACAACGAGAGCTGCCGGGAGCTCAAGAAGCGCATCGAGGGCCTGCTCGCCGGCGCGCTGCAGTCCTCCCGGCCGACCCACACGCTCTGAGGCCCGAGCCCGCCGGCGGCGCGCGCCGGTAGAATCGGCGCCATGCTGGTCGATTCCCACTGCCACCTCGACTTTCCCGAACTGCGCGGCGACCTGCCGGCGCTGCTCGAGCGCATGGCCGCCCAGGGCGTGACGCACGCCCTCACCATCTCCACCACCCTCGCGGGCTTTCCCGGCGTGCTCGAGGTGGCCCGCTCGCGCCCCAACCTGTGGTGCACGGCGGGCGTGCATCCCGACGAGCGGCGCGACGGGCGCGAGGCGAGCGTCGAGGAGCTGGTCGCGCTCGCGGCCGATCCGAAGGTGGTCGCCATCGGCGAGACGGGCCTGGACTACTTCCGGGTCGAGGGCGACACCGGCTGGCAGCGCGAGCGCTTCCGGGTGCACGTGCGCGCGGCGCGGGCCTGCGGCAAGCCGCTCGTCATCCACACGCGCGAGGCGGCCGCGGACACGCTCGCGATCCTCGAGGAGGAGGGCGCGCGCGAGGTCGGCGGCGTGATGCACTGCTTCACGGAATCGGCGCAGGTCGCCGAGGCCGCGATGCGCCTGGGCTTCCTCATCTCGTTTTCCGGGATCGTCACGTTCAAGAACGCGCTGGCGCTCAAGGAGGTGGCGCGGCAGGTGCCGCTGGAGCGCATGCTGGTCGAGACGGACTCACCCTATCTCGCGCCCGTCCCGCACCGGGGGCGCACCAACGAGCCGTCCTTCGTGCGCCACGTGGCCGAGGAGATCGCGCGGCTCAAGGAAGTCCCGCTGGAGGCGGTGGCCGAGGCGACCACGCGCAACTTCTTCGCCCTTTTCCGCGGTGCCCGCGGCGCGGCCTGAGGCCGGGCGCGCGATGCCCACGACCGCCCCGGGCCTTCTCGCCTACTGCCGGGCGGGCTTCGAGAGGGAATGCGCGCAGGAGCTCACGGCGCTCGCCGGCGAGGCGGGCGTGACGGGCTTCGTGAAGGCGCGGCCGGAGAGCGCCTTCGCGCTCTTCCAGCCGCACGACGGTGCCGCCGCCGGGGCGCTCGTCCGCCGCGTCGACGCCACGACGCTCGTCTTTCCGCGCCAGGTCGTTCGATGCGGCGAACTGCTGGCCGACCTTCCCGCGGGGGATCGCGTCTCGCCCATCGTGGCGGCCGCCGGGCCACTGGGAAGGGCGTTTCGCGAGCTCTTCCTGGAGACGCCCGACACCAACGACGGCAAGTCGCTCGCGGCGCTGGCGCGCCCGCTCGAGCCGCACCTGCGCCGGGCGCTCGCGCGCGCGGGCGTGGCGCTCGACGACGCCGCCGCGCCGGAGCGGCTGCACGTCTTCTTCCTGGGAGGCTCGGCCTGCCACGTCGGCGTCTCCCGCGTGGGAGCCTCCTCGCCCTGGCCCATGGGAATTCCGCGGCTTCGCATGCCGCACGGGGCGCCCTCGCGCTCGACCCTCAAGCTCGCCGAGGCGCTGGCGCTCTTCGTGGGAGAGGAGCGACTGGCAAAGCGCCTGCGGCCGGGCATGACCGCGGTGGACCTGGGCGCCTCGCCCGGCGGCTGGACCTGGCAGCTCGTCCGCCGCGGACTCAGGGTCACCGCCGTCGACAACGGCCCCATGGACCCGGCCCTCCTGGAGTCGGGGCAGGTGAAGCACCGGCGCGAGGACGGCTTCCGGTTCCGGCCCGCGGAGCCGGTCGACTGGATGGTCTGCGACATGGTCGAGACCCCGTCGCGGGTGTGCGCGCTCGCCGCCCGATGGGTCGCCGAGGGCTGGTGCCGCGAGACGATCTTCAACCTGAAGCTGCCGATGAAGAAGCGCTGGGAGGAGGTGGGCCGCGCGCGCGAGACGGTGGCGCAGGCCCTGGCCGGGCAGCCGCACCGCTTCCGCGTGAAGCACCTCTACCACGACCGGGAGGAAGTCACCGCGTGGCTCGCGGCGGGCGCGCGCTGAACGCGTGCTAGACTCGCGAGGCCCCCCGCGAGGAAACAGGAAGAACAAGCGCATGCCCCGAATCGTCATCTCCGAAAGCATGGACGCTCCGGCCGTGGCCGCCCTGGTGCGCGACTTCGACGTCGACTACCGGCCGGGCCTCGTCGACGACGAG
>CAZNWZ010000132.1:0-5935 GCA_964576455.1 uncultured Lysobacter sp. | reverse complement strand
CACCCGCCCGCTTCGCTTGCGTGGCTGGTGTGGGCGCTGGGCGCCGCCCTCTACCTCATCGCCTTCTACCAGCGCGTGGCCCCCGCGGTGCTGGTGCAGGAGCTCACGCGCGAGTTCGCGCTCACGGGCGCCGCGCTCGGCAACCTCTCCGCCTTCTACTTCTACAGCTACGTCGCGATGCAGATCCCCACCGGGCTCATCGCCGACCGCTGGGGGCCGAGGAAGCTCCTCACGGCGGGCGCGGCCCTCACCGCGGTGGGCACGCTCGTCTTCGCGCTCGCTCCCACGGCGTATGTCGCCAACGCGGGCCGGCTCGCGATCGGCGCGGCGGCGGGCGTGGCGTTCGTGGCGATGCTCAAGCTCGCGAGCCACTGGATGCCCTCGCGCCAGTTCGCGCTCGCGAGCGGCGTGGCGCTCTTCGTGGGCGTGGTGGGGGCCACGCTCGCCGGCGCGCCGCTTCGGCTGCTGGTGGACGCCATGGGGTGGCGAAACGTCATGGTCGCGAGCGCCGTGCTGACGGCGGCGGTGGCGGTGGCGATATGGCTCGTCGCGCGCGACGATCCCTCCGAGCGGGGCTACGAGTCCTATTTTCCGCACGGCGCGGGCAGCGCGAAGGGCGGCTCGGTGTGGGCGGACCTGAAGATCGTCTTCGGGTACCGCAACATCTGGCTCCTCTACTTCGTCCCCGGCGCCTTCTCCGGCATCGTGCTCATGTTCGCGGGCCTGTGGGGCGTGCCCTTCCTCGCCACGCACTACGGCTACTCGACGGCGGAGGCGGCCTCGCTCTGCTCGCTGCTGCTCGTCGCCTGGAGTGTCGCGAGCATCGCCTACGGCCCGGTCTCGCAGAAGCTGCGGAGCCGCAAGATCCCCTTCGTCGCGGGGCTCGTCGCCACGATGGCGCTGTGGGCGGCGCTCGTGTGGGTGCCGGGATGGAGCCGCCCGGTGCTGGCGGCGATCATCGTGGCGCTGGGCCTCGCCGCCGGCGCGTTCATCCTCATCTTTCCCTTCGGCAAGGAGTCCGTGCCGGCAAGGCTCGCGGGCACCGTCTCCGGCATCACGAACATGGGCGTGATGACGGGCGGGCTCGTGATGCAGCCCCTGGTGGGCTGGGTGCTGGACCGCTACTGGACGGGGGCCCTCACGCCGGGTGGGGCGCGGCTCTACGACCTGGCGGCCTACCAGGTCGCCTTCTCGACGCTCTTCGCGTGGGGCGCGGTCGCCCTCGTCGCGCTCGCCTTCACGCGCGAAACGCACTGCAAGCAGGCCGCGTGAATTGGGGTCAGGTCACTTTGCACAACAAGTGTGCAAAGTGACCTGACCCCAATTCACTTGCGGGCTCCGGCGTAGTAGAGGCGCCAGCAGGTGAAGCCGGTGAGCATCATCGCCGCCATCCCCACCGCCATCCAGCGCGGGTCGTGGAAGACCGCCGGCGCGATGACGCCCGCCGTGATGGTGTTGACCATCCCCGAGACGAAGCCCTGCAGCGACGCCGCCATGCCCCGGCGCGTGGGGAAGAGGTCCAGGGTGGTGAGCGAGATGGTGGGCATCGCCATCGCGGAGCCGATGGCGTAGAAGAAGACCGGCATCACGGCCCAGGGGAGCGAAGGCGGGAAGGCGAACGAATAGGCCAGGTTCGCGGCGGCCGATACCCCCATGAAGGTGTAGGCGCGGCGCATCACCTGGGGCCGGGAGAGCCGGCCCGCGGCGCGGCCCGAGAGCTGCGAGCCCACGAGGATGCCGGCGATCGAGGGAATGAAGAGCCACGAGTACTCCGTCGGCGCGAGCTTCAGGTGCGTGCCCAGGAACATCGGCGCCGACAGGATGTAGAGGAAGAAGGCGTTGAAGTTGAAGCCGACGGCCAGCGACAGCAGCAGGAACGGCGGGCTCGCGCCCACCTCGCGGTAGCCGTGCATCAGCGCCCGCGGATGGAAGGAATGCCGCCTTTCCGCCGGCAGGGTCTCCAGCAGGAACTTCGCGCCCGTGACGACGAGGACGAGCCCCACCGCGGCAAGGAACCAGAAGATCGAGCGCCAGCCGAAGGCGTCGAACAGCAGGCCGCCGACGATGGGCGCGATCGCGGGCGCGAGCGCGAAGAAGAGCGTCACCATCGACATGAGGCGCTGCGCGTCCTCCTCCTGGTAGAGGTCGCGGATCATGGCGCGCCCCACCACCACGCCGGCGCCCGTCGAGATTCCCTGCAGCATCCGCCAGAGGATGAGCGTGTGCACGTTGTCGGAGAGCGCCGCGCCTACCGAGGCGAAGGTGAAGACGGCGAGCGAGATCACGATCACGGGCTTCCTGCCGAAGCTGTCGGAGAGCGCGCCGTGGAAGAGGAACATCACGCCGAAGGCGAGCAGGTACGCCGAGAGCGTCTGCTGCATCTCGAGCGGGGTCGCGCCCAGCGCCTTCTGCATGCCGCCGAAGGCGGGCAGGTACGTGTCCACCGCGAAGGGGCCCAGCGTCGCGAGCGCACCCAGCAGCGCCGCGAAGGCGATGCGGAAGGCGCGCGAGTGGCGTTCGGGGTGGGTCATGGCCAGGCGGGGAGCGCGCAGCGCTTGCTGCGACCGGCGAGCGTCGCGCCGAAATCCGCCAGCGCACGCTTCATCACCGGCGAGTCGCCCGCGTGGCACGCAAGGCATGCGCCGACGGTGAGGACGCGCCGTTGCTCCTCGACCGAGAACGGCCGCGCGCCCTCCTTCGTGGAGACCATGCCCTCCCGCGCCTTCAGGAACCCGGTCCACGCATCCTCGGGCAGGCCGTCGTGCGGCGAGGCCTTCTTCTCCGGCACGAACCGCCAGCGACCCGCCTGACCCGACACGACGTAACGCAGCTTTCCCTTGCCGAAGCCGAGCGCCAGCGGGTCGGCGTGGCAGGACTCGCAGGAACGCACCTCGCGGCGGACCGTGTGGGAGAAGAGCTTGGCGTAGAGGCGGCGGTGCAGGACTTCGGGCGGCTTGCCTTCCTCGCGGTTGCGGTCGAAGGTCATGATCATCCCGGGCACGAAGGTGTCGATCGCGCCGCGAGCGTCGCCTGCGGACAGGATGCCCAGCGTGGGAAGCGTGGGCTCGAAGGGACCGGCCGTCTCGTTCCACGTGCCCTTCACCCACTTCTGCGCGGCGTGGTCGAAGCCCTCGTCCTTCGGGTCGAACTGCGTGTGGCAGGTGTTGCAGCGCGGCGCCCAGGCGGTGTGGCAGCTCGCGCAGGAGAGCCTCGCGTGGCCCTTGTCCTGCGTGCAGGCGGGTGCCGGGGCCCTGAGTGGATGCGGCGCTCCCGTGCGCTTGCGCAGGAGCTTCGCGCCCCCGCCGTCCTCGACGACCACGTTCACCAGCGGCTCGCCGTCGCGCGTGGTGCCCATCCGCTGGCCGGGCGAGAGTGTCCAGCCGCGCAGCCGGTGCAGCGTACGCGATTCGGGATCCATGGAATCGGGCGGAACGGAGACGAGCTTCGCGGCGTGGCAATCCTCGCAGTCCACGCGCTGCTGCTGGCTCTTGCGCAGCACCTCGGCGCCCGCGCCCATGAGCTCGTTGGCGGTGTGGCAGTCGATGCACTCCAGTCCCCGCTCGTGGTGCACGTCGGCGACGATCTTCTCGACGAAGCGGCCGTCGTCGAGCTTGCGGACCTTGTCGCTGCCGGCTTTCGCCCCCGCCGTGGGCGCGGCGTTGTCGCCCGCCTCCTCGCGCAGCTCGTTCCAGCCCTCGTAGGAGAGCGCGATGCGCCCCGAGCGGCTGTGGCAGCCGAAGCAGTGGCCGTTTCGCGGGTTCACGGTGAGCGTGGGGTGCGCGGCGGGGATCTCCCTGCGCTCGGCGCGCGGCGTCTTCGCGTAGGCGGCGATTGCCTTCGCGGCATCCGGGCCGTACTCGAGGTGGCAGGCGTTGCAGCCGCCGCCCTGCGACTCCTGCCCGATGGGGCCCCACTCCGTCTTGGCCTGCCCGAGATGGCAACCCACGCACAGCTCGCGCAGGTGGCTGTCGGCGACGCCGTGCCCCAGGCGGGTCGCGTGCGGGATGCGGCCGTCGGGCATGGCGGGCTCGCCGAGCGCCTCGCGGTCCACCGCGATCACGCCGGCCATCGTGGCCATGATCGAGCGCTCGACGCGCGGCACGATCGAGGCGTGGCAGCCGGCCTGGCCGCAGGTCCTCGCCGCGTCGGCGAGGTTGCCGGGGATGAGCACCATCCCGGCGTGGGCGAGCGCCTTGTCGGTCGCGCGCCTTTCGCCCGCGTGGCAGGCCGAGCAGCCGATGGTGGCGGGCGCGTGGGGGCCCGAAAGCCCGGCCACGTTGCCGTGGCAGGACACGCAGCCTTCGGCGAGGCCGAGCGCCACGGCGATCCGCGTCCCGCCCCCGCCGAAGAGGACGGCGATCGCGGTGACGGCGACCGCCAGGGCAACGAGGAGGATCAGTCTGGGAAGGCCCACGGGCGCTAGTTTAGCGGGGCCACCCGGGGCGGCCGGTATTGCAGCGCCTCGGCCACCTCGCCCGCGCCGGGCTCGACGCGCCCCGCCAGGTCCGCGATCGTCCTCGCCACCTTGAGCACGCGGTGGTAGCCGCGCGCCGAGAGGGACAGCCGCGAGGCGGCCTCGCGCAGGAGCTTGCGTGCCGGGGCCGAAGGGGCACAGTGGCGCTCGATCTCGCCGCCCTCGAGCCGCGCGTTCGGCGCGCCCTGGCGATCGATCTGCCGATTCCGTGCCGCTTCGACCCGCGCGCGAATCGCGGCGGAGGCTTCCCCGCCGGGGGATCCCGCGAGATCGCGCTCGCGAAGGGCCGGCACCTCGACATGCAGGTCGATGCGGTCGAGCAGCGGCCCCGAGATCCTTTCCCGGTAGCGCGCGACCCGGTCCGGCGTGCACGAGCACTGGCCGCTCCAGTGCCCGAGGTAGCCGCAGGGGCAGGGATTCATCGCCGCCACGAGCTGGAAGCGCGCCGGGAAATCCGCCTGCCGCGCCGCCCGCGAGATCGTGATGCGCCCGCTCTCCAGCGGCTCCCTCAGCACCTCCAGCACGCGCCGGTCGAACTCCGGCAGCTCGTCCAGGAAGAGCACGCCGTGGTGCGCGAGCGAGATCTCGCCGGGGCGCGGGGGCGAGCCGCCGCCCACCAGCGCGACCGCGGAAGCGGAGTGATGGGGCGAACGCCACGCGCGCACGCCGAAGCGCTCCGCGCGGAACCCCCGCGTGGAAAGGCTCAGCAGCGCGGCCGACTCCAGCGCCTCCTCCTGCGTCATGGGCGGCAGCAGGCCGGGGAAGCGCTGCGCGAGCATCGTCTTGCCCGTGCCCGGCGGCCCCGTGAAGAGGATCGAGTGCCCGCCCGCGGCCGCGATCTCGAGCGCCCGCCGCGCCTGCGCCTGGCCCTTCACGTCGGCGAGGTCGGGCCACTCGGCGCCCATGGCGCGCGCCACGCCCTCGACGCGGTCCAGCCGCTCGCGGCCCGCGAGGTGCGCGCACACCTGCGGCAGGGACTTCGCCGGATGGATGACCGCGCCGGGCACCAGGGCCGCCTCCGCGGCGCTCGCCTCCGGCAGCACGAAGGCGCGCCCGTCGCGGTGGGCCGCGAGCGTCATGGCGAGCGCGCCGCGGATGGGGCGCAGCTCGCCGGAGAGCGCGAGCTCCCCCGCGAACTCGAGGCCCTCGAGCGGCCCCGCGGGCACCTGCTGCGTGGCCGCGAGGATTCCCAGCGCGATGGGCAGGTCGAAGCGGCCGCTTTCCTTGGGGAGATCTGCCGGCGCCAGGTTCACGATGACGCGGACCTGCGGAAACTCGAAGCGCGCGGTGGCGAGGGCCGCGCGCACGCGGTCGCGGGCCTCGCGCACTTCCGCCTCCGGCAGGCCCACCACGTGGAAGTTGGGCAAGCCGCCGCCGGTGTGGACCTCCACCCGCACCAGCGGCGAATCGAGCCCCGCGAGGCCGCGGGAAAGGACGACGGCGAGCGACACGCGAACCCCC
>CAZNWZ010000131.1:0-6024 GCA_964576455.1 uncultured Lysobacter sp. | reverse complement strand
AGAGGTAGTCCAGGCCCACGTCGTTCAGGAACCGGATGCGGTTGGCGATCTCGCGCAGGATCTTCTCCGCGATGGCCTGGCGGTTGCCCGGGAGCGCCAGGGTCTCGAAGAAGGGCTGGGCGTCCTTCAGGGGCATCGCCGAGACCTCCTCGATCGAGCGGCCCGCGACGCGCACGTGGCGCGCCTCCCGGCGCAGCCGCGCCCCCCCGCACTCCGGGCAGGCTCGGTTGTTGAGGTACTTGGCGAGCTCCTCCTTCACCGCGGCGGAGTCGGTCTCGCGGTACCGGCGCTCCAGGTTCGGCAGGATCCCCTCGAAGGCGTGCTCCTTCACCGCCGACCGGCCGCGCTCGCCGGGATAGCGGAAGGCGATCTTCTCCTCCCCCGAGCCGTCCAGGACGACCGCCTGCGCGCGCCCGGGCAGGTCCTCGAAGGGCGTGTCGACGCCGAAGCCGTAGTGCTGGGCGAGGCTCACGAGCATCGAGAAGTAGAACTGGTTGCGCCGGTCCCAGCCGCGGATGGCGCCCCCGGCGAGCGACAGGTGCGGGAAGGCCACCACGCGCCGCGGGTCGAAGAAGGTGACCTGGCCCAGCCCGTCGCAGCGGGGGCAGGCGCCCATGGGATTGTTGAAGGAGAAGAGCCGGGGCTCGAGCTCCGGCAGGGAGTAGCTGCACAGGGGGCAGGCGAACTTCGCCGAGAAGAGGTGCTCGCGGCCGCCGTCCGCCTCCACCGCGAGCGCCCGCCCGTCGGCGTGGCGGAGCGCCGTCTCGAACGACTCGGCCAGGCGCTGCTTCGCGTCCGCCTGGACCTTCAGGCGGTCCACGACGACCTCGACGGTGTGCTTGCGGTTGCGGTCGAGCTTCGGCAGCCGGTCGATCTCGTGCACCTCCCCGTTGATGCGCAGGCGCACGAAGCCCTGCGAGCGCAGCTCCTCGAAGAGCTCGGCCTGCTCGCCCTTGCGCGAGATGACCAGCGGCGCGAGGACCATCACGCGCGTGCCCTCGGGCAGCGCCAGCACGTGGTCGACCATCTGCGCGACGCTCTGGGCGGCGAGGGGCTGGCCGTGCTCCGGGCAGTGCGGCTCCCCGGCGCGCGCGAAGAGCAGCCGCAGGTAGTCGTGGATCTCGGTCACCGTCCCGACGGTGGAGCGGGGGTTGTGGGAGGTGGCCTTCTGCTCGATCGAGATGGCGGGCGAGAGCCCCTCGATCAGGTCCACGTCGGGCTTCTCCATGAGCTCGAGGAACTGCCTCGCGTACGCGGACAGCGACTCCACGTAGCGCCGCTGTCCCTCGGCGTAGAGCGTGTCGAACGCGAGGGAGGACTTGCCCGAGCCCGACAGCCCGGTGATGACGACCAGGCGGTCGCGCGGGATGTCGAGGTGGACGTTCCTCAGGTTGTGGGTGCGCGCGCCGCGGATGCGGATGTGGTCCATGCGGGTGTCGTGGCGTTCGGTCCTGGGGGCTGCCGGGCCCGGGCGCCGGCGGGGCGGCCCGGAAGGGCAATCTGCTAATATACCTGAGCGTTCTTTCCCCTTCGAATCCCCCCAGTGGCCCCATCTCCGGCCCGCATGAGCGCCCGGGAGCTCCGGGCGAGCTTTTCGCTCGCCTCGATCTTCGGGCTGCGACTCTTCGGGATGTTCATCATCCTGCCCGTGTTCGCCCTCTACGCGGAGCGGCTGCCGGGCTGGAACCTCACGCTGGTGGGCATCGCCCTGGGCGCCTACGGCCTCACCCAGGCGCTCCTGCAGATCCCCTTCGGCTGGGTCTCCGACCGCCTCGGGCGCAAGCCGGTGATGATCGCCGGGCTCTTCATCTTCGCGGCGGGCAGCGCCCTCTGCGCCTTCGCCCACGAGCCCTGGGCGGTGATCCTCGGGCGCACCATCCAGGGCGCCGGCGCCATCTCGGGCGTGGCCATCGCCATGGCGGGCGACCTCACGCGGCCCAGCCAGCGGACGAAGGCCATGGCGATCATCGGCTCGACCATCGGGGTGGCGTTCGCGGGCTCGTTCGTCATCGCGCCCTTCCTGCGCAACCTCGTGGGCGTGCCGGGCATCTTCGCGCTCACGGGCGTCCTCGCGCTCGCGGCCGTGGCCATCGTGACCTGGGTCGTGCCCGACCCGCCCGCCCGGCGCCACGACCACGCGCCCGTGCCCTTCGCGGCGGTGCTGCGCGACGCGGAGCTGGCGCGGCTCAACGTCGGCATCTTCGCCCTGCACGTCGTGCTGATGGCGCTCTTCGTGGTCGTGCCCCTGTCGCTGGTGCGCGCGGGGCTGCCCTCCGCCGAGCACTGGACGATGTACCTGGGGGCGGTGGGCACGGGGTTCGTCCTCATGCTGCCCTTCGTGGCCGTGCGCCGCATCGCCCGCCACGAGCGCGCGGTCTTCCTCGGCTCGGTGGCGCTCCTGGGCGCCGGCGTCGCCGTGCTGGCGGTCTCCGGCGACCGGCTCGGGCCCCTCGCCGCGGGGCTCGTCATCTTTTTCGCGGCCTTCAACGTTCTAGAGGCGAAGCTGCCCGCGCTCGTCTCCCGGGCCGCCCCGCCCTCGGCGAAAGGGGCGGCCTCCGGCGTCTACTCGAGCGTGCAGTTCCTCGGCACGTTCGTGGGCGGCGCCGCGGGCGGCGCCATCGCCCAGCATTTCGGCCCCGTGGCCGTCCTCGCCGCCTGCCTCGCCCTCGTCGCCCTGTGGCTCGCGGCGGCCTGGCCGATGCGCGAGCCCGCCGAGCGCGAGAAGGACCTGCACGAGACCCACGAGCCGCAGCCGACCAACCCCTGACCCCCCGGGAGAAACCATGGCATCCGTCAACAAAGTCATCCTCATCGGCAACCTCGGCCGCGATCCCGAGACGCGCTACATGCCCGACGGCGGCGCCGTCACCAACGTCTCGATCGCGACCACCGAGACCTGGAAGGACAAGAACGGCGAGAAGCAGGAGAAGACCGAGTGGCACCGCGTGGCCTTCTTCGGCAAGCTCGCGGAGATCGCCGGCGAGTACCTGAAGAAGGGTAGCCAGGTGTACGTCGAGGGCCGGCTGCAGACCCGCAAGTGGCAGGACAAGGACGGCCAGGACAAGTACACGACCGAGATCGTCGCCGACCGCATGCAGATGCTGGGCTCCCGGCAGGGCATGGGCGGGGGCGATCGCGAGGCGGGCGGCGAGCGCGAGTCCCGCGCGGCCGCCAAGCCGGCGGCCGCCAAGCCGGCGGGCTCCAAGTTCGACGACTTCGAGGACGACATCCCGTTCTAGCCGCGCCCGCACCGGGCGCGGCCGAACCCGACGCTAGAATGCCTGTCCAACCGCCTTTGCGAGGCACGCCGCCATGAAGCGCATCGTTCTCTTCCTCGTCACGAACCTGGCCGTGATGCTGGTGCTCTCCATCACGCTCAACGTGCTGGGCGTGAACCGTTTCCTCGCCGCCGAGGGCCTCAACGTCGGGATGCTGGTCGTGTTCTCCGCGGTCGTGGGGTTCACCGGCGCGTTCATCTCCCTGCTCATGTCGAAGACCATGGCCAAGTGGTCGACCGGGGCGCAGGTGATCGACACGCCGCAGAGCGCCGACGAGCAGTGGCTGGTCGGCACGGTGCGGCGCCTGGCCGAGAAGGCCGGCATCGGCATGCCCGAGGTGGCGGTGTACGAGGGCGAGCCGAACGCGTTCGCCACCGGCGCCTTCCGGGACTCCTCGCTCGTGGCGGTCTCCACGGGCCTGCTGCACTCGATGACCAAGGAGGAGGTCGAGGCGGTCCTCGCGCACGAGGTGGCGCACGTGGCCAACGGCGACATGGTCACGCTCACGCTCATCCAGGGCGTGGTCAACACCTTCGTCGTCTTCCTGGCGCGCGTGGTGGGCTACCTCGTGGACAAGACCGTCTTCCGCACCGAGCGCGGCGTGGGGCCCGGGTACTACATCACGGTGGTCGTCTGCGAGATCGTGTTCGGCATCCTCGCCTCGATCATCGTCGCCTGGTTCTCCCGGCAGCGCGAGTTCCGGGCCGACGCGGGCGCGGCGCACTTCATGGGCACGGGGCGGCCCATGGTGGCGGCGCTTCGCCGGCTGGGCGGCCTCGAGCCGGGCGAGCTCCCCAAGGCGTTCCAGTCGTCCGGCATCTCCGACAAGGCCGGCTTCGTTGCGCTCTTCTCGACGCACCCCCCCATCGAGGCGCGCATCGCCGCGCTCGAGTCGCGGGGTTGACGCACGACCCATCCGCCGGAGGGCGGCCGGCGCGGCTCGTCCTCCTCGTGGCGCTGACGGTCTTCGCGCACACGGCCTTCAACGGCAGCCGCGTGAGCGTCTCGCTGTACGCCCTGAGCCTGCAGTCGAGCCCGCTCGTCGTCGGCGCGCTCATCTCGCTGTACTCCGTCCTGCCCATGCTGCTGTCGGTGGGCGCGGGGCGGATGATCGACCGGGTCGGCACCCGGCGTCCCCTGCTGTGGTCGTCGGTGGCGCTCGCCGGCGGCGTGGGGCTGCCGGCGGCCGTTCCCGGCCTGCCCGCGCTCTACCTCGCCTGCGCCGTGATCGGCGTGGCCTTCATGGTGTTCCACATCGCGGTCCAGAACGCGGTCGCGGCCATCAGCGGGCCGGAGGAGCGCGCCGTCAACTTCAGCTGGCTGGCCCTCGGGTTCTCCATCTCGGGCTTCCTGGGGCCCACCACGGCGGGGCTCGCCATCGACCTCGCCGGGCACCGCGCCGCGTTCGCGATGCTCGCGGTGCCGGCGCTCGCCCCCGCGCTGGCGATCGCGTTCGCCCGGCCGCGGCTGCCGCGGGCCCACCGCGGCGCCGCGCCCGGCGGGCACCTGCGGGACCTCGTGGGCGACCCCGAGCTTCGCCGCGTCTTCGTGGTGACCGGCATCCTCGCGATGGCGTGGGACCTCTTCTACTTCGTGATGCCCATCTACGGCAATTCGATCGGGCTCTCGGCCTCCACGATCGGCGGCATCCTCGGCTCCTTCGCCGCCGCGACCTTCGTGGTCCGGCTGGTGCTGCCGTGGTTCGCGCGCCGCCTGCCGGAGTGGGGGCTGGTGAGCGCCACGCTCTTCGTCGCCTGCGCGGCCTACGCGCTCTTCCCGCTCGTGCAGACCGTGGCGCTTATCGCCGCGATCGCCTTCCTGCTCGGGCTGGGACTGGGCGCCTCGCAGCCGAGCATGATGTCGCTCATCCAGCGCTCGACGCCGGCCGGCCGGCTGGGCGAGGCGCTGGGGGTCCGGACCACGGTGATGAACGCGAGCCACACCCTCCTGCCCCTGCTGTTCGGCGGGCTGGGCGCCGCGCTCGGCATGGGCCCGGCCTTCTGGGCGATGGCCGTGGTCCTGGGCGGGGCGGGGGAGTTCGCGCGGCGCCTCCACCGGCGCGCCTGAGCCCGCCTGGCGCGCCCGCGGCTATGGCGCGCCAAGTCCTTGTGTTAAAATGATTATTTTTCCCGATTTCGAGGCGAACCCATGCCTATCTACGAGTATCGCTGCGAGCGCTGTGGCCACCAGCAGGAGTTTCTCCAGAAGCTGAGCGATCCCCCGCACACCCGCTGTCCCCAGTGCGGCGAGGAGGCCTTCTCGAAGATGGTCACGGCCGCCGGCTTCCAGCTCAAGGGAAGCGGCTGGTACGCGACGGATTTCAAGTCGGGCTCCTCCCCCGCGCCCAAGGCGGAGGGCGCGGGCGCGAAGGACGGCGGCCAGCCCGCCGCGCCCGCGTGCGGCACGGGCGCGTGCCCGGCCTGCCGGTAGCGACCCCTTGAGTCCGCGCGGCCCGGGGCGATGCGCACTCGCGTGATGGCGACGCTGAGGCGCTACCTCATCGCGGGCCTGCTCGTCTGGATCCCGCTCGCGATCACCTTCTGGGTGCTCGCGCTGCTGGTCGAGCTCATGGACCAGACGCTGCTCATCGTCCCGGCCCGCTTCCGCAGCGACGCCATGCTGGGCTTCCACCTGCCCGGCCTGGGCGCCGTGCTCACGGTCGCGATCCTGCTCGTCACGGGCGCGGTCGCCGCCAACTTCTTCGGCCGGCGGCTGCTCGGGTTCTGGGAGTCGATCCTCGGCCGCA
>CAZNWZ010000130.1:0-6035 GCA_964576455.1 uncultured Lysobacter sp. | reverse complement strand
GCGCTCGCCACCACCCCCACCAGGCTCGTCCAGGCCACGAAGGGCATGTAGCGCATGAGGCCGCCCAGCTTGCCGAGGTTCCTCTCCTGCGTGGCGTGCAGCACCGAGCCGGTGCCCAGGAAGAGCAGGCTCTTGAAGAGGGCGTGGTTCAGGCAGTGGTAGAGGGAGGCCACCAGGGCGAGGGCGGCCAGCGAGTTCATGCGGTAGGCGGCGAACACCATCGCGAGGCCCAGCCCGACCACGATGAGGCCGACGTTCTCGATGGACGAGTAGGCGAGGAGACGCTTCATGTCCACCTGCGCCGCGGCGAACACCACGCCGAAGAGCGCCGTCGCGAGCCCCACCGCGAGGGCCACGACGCCCCACCACCACAGGGGCGAGCCCAGCAGGTCGAAGTTCACGCGCACCATCCCGTAGATGGCGGTCTTGAGCATCACGCCGCTCATGAGCGCCGACACCGGCGAGGGGGCGGCCGGGTGGGCCTCGGGAAGCCACACGTGCAGGGGCAGGATCCCCGCCTTGGCCCCGAAGCCGAAGAGCGCGAGCCCGAACGCGCACGAGGCCCAGAAGGGGGAGAGGGCCTGCGCGCGCATGTTGGCGAAGGTGTAGTCGCCGGTGTTGGCCTGCAGCACGCCGAAGCACAGCAGGATCGCGATGGCCCCGACGTGGGCCACCAGGAGGTAGAGGAAGCCCGCGCGGCGGATCTCCGCGATGCGGTGGTTCGTGGTCACCAGGAAGAACGAGGCGAGCGCCATCAGCTCCCAGGTCACCATGAAGGCGTAGGCGTCGTCGGCGAGCATCACCATCGCCATGCCGACGAGGAAGAGGTGGTAGTGCAGGCACAGCAGCCCCGGCGGCGTTCCCTCGCCCTTGCGGAAGTAGCCGCCGGCGAAGACGGAGATGCCGGCGCTCGCGAGGCCCAGCAGGGCCAGGAAGAAGGCCGAGAGCGCGTCCAGCCGCAGGTGGAAGGGCAGGTCCGGCAGCCCGATGGGCAGGACGGCGGTCTGCGGCGCGCCCGGGAGCGCCGCGAGCGAGATCCCCGCCAGGGCGAGGCTCAGCGCCGCCGAAAGGGGGAAGAAGGCGCGGGCGACGAGCGAGAGGTTGTGGAGCGCGGCCAGTCCCGCCAGCCCGATGGCGAACCACGCGAGGACGACCACCAGGGCGGCGTCGATCGCGAGGAGGTCCGGCAGTGGGCCCATCGCGACCGCTAGCGGCGTGTCGGCCGGGCGTTCACACGGTCTCCACGGTGGCATCCAGGAAATAGCCCGCGCCGCGCTCCGTGCGGATGAGCCGGGGCTCGTTGGGCTTTTCCTCGATCTTGCGGCGCAGGCGCAGGATCTGCACGTCGATCGAGCGGTCGTAGATGTCGTCGTGCAGGCGGCTCGACTCGAGGAGCTGGTCGCGCGAGAGCACCCGCTGCGGCGCGCGCAGGAAGGCGACCAGCAGCGCGTACTCGCTGTTGGTCAGCTCCACCAGGCGCCCGTCGGGGCCCTTCAGCCGCCGCAGGCCGGTGTTGAGCTCCCAGCCGCAGAAGCGGTAGGCGCGCGCGGTATCGACGCGGCGGGCGGCGCGCTTGACCTCCGTGCGGCGCAGCACCGCCTTGATGCGCGCGAGGAGCTCGCGCTGGCTGAAGGGCTTGGTGACGTAGTCGTCGGCGCCCAGCTCCAGGCCCATCACGCGATCCGCCTCCTCCTTGCGCCCGGTGAGGATGATGATGGGGATGTCGAGCTTCTCGCGCAGCCGCCGGGCGATGGCGAGGCCGTCCTCGTCCGGGAGCTTGAGGTCGAGGATGACGAGGTCCACGACCTCGGCGCCGAGGACCTTGTCCATCTGCGCGCCGCAGTCGGCCGTGGAGACCTTGAGCTCGTGCTCGACGAGATAGTCGCGCACGAGCTCGCGGATGGCGGGGTCGTCGTCGACGACCAGGATATGGGCTTCCACGGTTTTCGGGGTCTTCCTGTCGGAACGGGGCCATTTTACGCCGGAGCCCGTAGAATCGCTCGCACGGGGACATTTATCGCGTGAAGACCACCACAGACCGGCTCCCGGGCGAGGAGAATCGCCCCGCCCCCTTCGGGCGGGCGGTCGCCCTGCTGGCGGCCCTCGCCGTCGGCTATTACGCCCTGGCGGTCTTCGCCACGGCGCTGCCGTCCCAGGCGAGCTCGCCGCTCTACATCTGGCCCGCCGAGGGCCTCGCCCTCGGGGTGCTGCTGGTCGCGCCGTGGTCCCTGTGGGTGCCCATCGCCGGGCTCGCGTTCCTCGCCTCCGTGGTGGTGGGCCTGCAGGCGGGAATGCCGGGCGAGGCCGCCGCCCTCCACGCGCTGCTGAACGCGCTCAAGCCCGTCGCGATGGCCGCGGTGCTCTCGCGCCTGGCGGGCGGGCGCGTGCACCTGGGCACGCTGGCGGGCCTCACGGGCTTCCTCGTGAACCTCGTCCCGCTGGCGGCCGTCGTGTCGGTCGCCGACGCGGCGGTGGCCGGGTGGCGCTTCGGCGGCGAGTTCCGCCCGCTGTGGACGGCGGCCTTCGTCTCGGACTTCCTGAACCTGGTCGTCGTCGCGCCGCTCGTGATCGCCTGGGCGCGCGGCGGCGACGAGGCGGTGCTGGAGTCGCTGCGCTCGCGCGCGGCCGAGGGCGCGGTGCTCTTCGCGGGGCTGGTCGCCACGACGCACTTCGTCTTCCGGGCGCCGCCGGACACCGCCTTCGTGGCCCCGCTCGCGTACCTGTGCTCGCCCTTCCTCATCTGGGCGGCGCTGCGCTTCGGCCTGCGCGCGGCCACCCTCGGCATCTTCGCCTTCGCCCTCATCGCCTGGTGGCACACGGCCAACGGCGTGGGGCCGTTCGCCACCCGCGGCGCGACCGACTGGACGTCGCTCCTGCAGCTGCAGGGGTTCATCGCCGCCACGGCCGTGACGGCCCTCTTCGCCGCCACGCTGCTCGCGGAGCGCGAGACGGCCGCCCGGGCCACGGAGGCCTGGCGCCGCCGCTACGAGGCGGCCATCCGCGCGAGCGGAAACCTGCTCTACGAGCTCGATCCGGCCACGGGGACGATCCTCTGGGACGGCGACACGCGCTCGGTGCTGGGCGCGCCGGCCGAGGAGATCTCCCACGTCCGGCAATGGGCCGAGCGCGTGCATCCCGACGACCGGATGCGCCTTCGCGGCGTGCGCGACCGCCTGCTCACCGGCGAGGTCACGCACATCGCGGTGGAGCACCGCCTTCGCCGCGGCCCGGAGGAGTGGATCACCGTCGGCGTGAACGGCTACGCGATCGAGGACCCGACGCGCCTCAAGGCGGGCCGGCGGCGGATCATCGGCTTCGTGAGCGACGTGAGCGAGCGCATCCGCGCCGAGGCCGAGCGCCAGGCGCTCGCCGCGCAGCTGCGCCAGGCCGAGAAGATGGAGGCGGTGGGGCGCCTCGCGGGCGGCATCGCGCACGACTTCAACAACATCCTGGGCGCGATACTGGGCTACGGCGAGCTCGCGCAGGCGAAGGCCGAGTCCGACCCGCAGCTCAAGCGCTACGTGGACACGATCGTGAACGCGGGCAACCGCGCCAAGGCGCTCGTGGCGCAGATCCTCGCGTACAGCCGGGCCGAGAGCGGCCTCAAGGAGCCCGTGATCCTCGGCCAGGTGCTGGCGGAGGCCACGGAGCTGCTGCGCGGCTCGTCCTCGGCGAAGCTCGAGCTGCGCGTCACGGTGCCGCCCGAGGAGACCGTGGTGATGGGCGACCCCACGCGCCTGCACCAGCTGGTGATGAACCTCGCCTCCAACGCGATCCACGCCATGCCGGAGGGCGGCGTGCTGGAGATCGCGCTGTCGCGGCGCGAGCTCTCCGCGCCGCGCCGCACGCGCCTGGCGGAGGTGGGCGCCGGCGAGTGGGCCGTGCTCGAGGTGAAGGACACGGGCGAGGGCATCCCGCCGGAGGTCATCGACCGCATCTTCGAGCCCTTCTTCACGACCAAGCGCGCGGGCCGCGGCACGGGCCTGGGGCTCGCGCTCGTCCACTCGATCGTGAAGGAGCACGGCGGGGCCATCGACGTGGAGAGCGAGGTGGGCCGGGGCACCGTCTTCACCGTGTGGCTGCCGAGGCTGGAGGGGGCGGGCGCCGCCGCGCCCAGCCGCGCGGCTCCCGAGGGCGGCCAGGGCCAGGTGGTGCTGGTCGTGGACGACGAGCCGGAGGTGCTCGCCGCCCTCGAGGAGATGCTCGCGACGCTGGGCTACGAGCCGGCGGGCTACGGCGACAGCCGCGCCGCGCTGGAGGCCTTCCGCGCCGACCCGGACCGCTTCGACGCGGTGATCAGCGACGAGGTGATGCCGGGCCTCGCGGGCACCCAGCTCGCGGCGGAGCTGCGCAAGGTGCGCCCCGCCGTCCCGATCGTGATCGCCACGGGCTTCGGGGGGGCGGGGTTCGAGACGCGCGCCCATTCGGCCGGCGTGAACCGCGTCCTGCGCAAGCCCTATCGCATGCAGGAGATCGGGGAGGCGCTTCGCGGCGTCCTGCCCGCGTCCTGACGTCGCTCTTACCGATGTAGCCCCGCGCGCCGGCCGTGAAACCGGCGCGTAGCCGGTCCCCGCCAGAATGGTCCCGTGCCGGAAGGAGCCTTCCGGAGACTTCCTCGGAGTCGGACATGGCAGTCGCGGGGATGGCGGGATTGCCGCCGGCGTGGCACGTCGCCACGACCTTCCAGCCGCTTTATTCGGTGCACTCCACCACGCTCGTCGGGTTCGAGGCGCTCGCCCGTCCCGTGAGCTCGTCGGGAGAGCCGGTCGGCCCCGCGGACTTCCTCGCCACGCGCACCGAGGCGGGGATCCCGCGCGTGGACCGGGAGTGGCGCCGCGGCCACCTCGCGCGCTTCGCGAGCGTGGACGAGGGTGTCGGCCTGCTCCACCTGAACATCCACCCCAAGGCGCTGGCCGGGGACGCGATCGAGGAACTGCACGACGACATCGCGCTGCACGGCCTGGCGCCCTCGCGGGTGTGCCTCGAGATCCTGGAGGCCCCGGCCCCCGACGAGTCCCGGCTCGCGCGCACCGCGGCCGCCTGCCGGGCGCTCGGCATGCAGGTGGCGATCGACGGCTTCGGCATCGCGCACTCCAACATCGACCGGGTCGCGAGGATCGGCCCGGACCTCGTGAAGATCCACCGCCCCGCGCTCGATGCCGCCGCGGGCCCCGACCTCTCGCGCCGCATCCTGCCCTCGCTGGTGGGCCTGCTGCACGAGGCCGGCGTGCAGGTGGTGGTGTCGGGACTCGGCGACGTGACCTCGGCGCTGTGCGCGGTCGAGGCGGGCGCCGACGTCGTCCAGGGCTTCTACTTCGGCGCCCCGCGCCCGGGACTCCTGCCCGACCCCATGGCGACCGAGCTCCTGTGCCGCCTCAAGCGACTTCGCGGCACCGGCGCCGGCCCGTACGGCGGCGACGAGGAGCCCGAATTCACGCGCCCGCAGCGCCAGCCCGCGGGAGACCCGGCGCCGGACGTGGCGGGCTGAAGCATCCCGCGAGGGGATTCCGCGACCGCGGCGCGGTGAATTCTCCGTCCCCGGAAGCGTGAGAAGTTCCTCGACGCCGGCTTGCCCGGCGGCGCATCGTGGCCCCTTCCCCCTCCCGACCGGAAGCCCGCCATGTCCCCCGCCGCGAAGAAGCCACGCCGCAAGCCGGCTCCCGGACGGAAGCGCCGGGGCGCCGCTGCCGCCCGCCGGACCGCCAGCGCGACGCTGAACCCCCTGCAGCGCCTGATCCTGACCCTGGGCCGGACCCTGGTGGGCATCCTGCCCCGTGCCGGCCGGATCCGGGCGGCCAACGACCCCAAGGCATGAGCCGGCGCGTGAATCCTTCACGCGCCCGCCGTCCGATCCTCGTCGGCCGGCCCGCGCAATCCTCCGCCGACCCGGCCGCCGCGACTGCGTAGTCTGGGCTCCAGCAAGCCAGCCCACGAACCGATGCCCAGGAGGCCACCATGAACTTCTTCAACGAATATGCGCTGCTCTTCGCGGTCGCCGTTCCCGTCCTCGCCATCGTCGGCCTGAACGTGTTCCT
>CAZNWZ010000129.1:0-6055 GCA_964576455.1 uncultured Lysobacter sp. | reverse complement strand
ACTGGTTGGTCTCGCCGCCGATGAAGCCGTAGAACTTGTCGAAGCCCTGGCGCGTGGGCCAGCGGTCGAACGGGCCCGCCACGCTCACCTCCCACGAGGCCGTCTCGTGCCACTTGCCGAAGGCGCCCGTGGCGTAGCCGTTGAGCCGCAGCGTCTCCGCGAGCGGCGCCGTGGCGTTGGGGATCTGGCCCGTCGCGCCCGGGAAGCCCGTGGCCATCTCGGTGATGAACCCCATGTTCACCGTGTGGTGGTTGCGGCCGCTCTTGAGCGCCGCGCGCGTGGGCGAAGACAGGGCCGTCGTGTGGAAGTTGTTGTAGCGAAGGCCATTGGAGGCCAGGCGGTCCAGCACCTCCGTCCGGATCGGTCCGCCGAAGGTGCTGGTCGCGCCGAAGCCGAGGTCGTCGATGAGGACGATCACCACGTTGGGTGCGCCGGCCGGCGCCTTCACGCCGAAGTGCGGCGGCATCTTCGCCTTGCGAGCGTCGATCTCGGTGTACACGGGGCGCTTGGGCTCCGCGATCGGCAGGATCGTGCGGTCCGGGCCCGCGGGCGCGGCGGCGCCGGCCGCCAGGGGAGCCAGTGTCGCCGTCGTGAGCAGGCCAACCGCGCGCAAGCTTTCCTTCATGCTGTTCATTGCCCGTTCCTTCCTCTCGTTCCTTGATCGGGCGGCCGGCCTGGCGGCCACCGTCCCCGTCACCAACGGAAGACCGCGGCGATCGCGGGCCCGTTGAAGTCGAGGCTGCGGACCTTCTGGTCCGACTTCATATCGTAGTCCAGGTAGCGCCACGCGGCGATCACGTCGCCCCAGCCGAACGAGTAGCCGACGCCGCCCATCGCCTGCCAGGTCAGGTCGGAATCGCCCGTGCCCACGTCCAGGTACCAGGGGACGAACCACTTGCCGCCGTCGCCGAACGCGAAGCGGCCCTTCACGCCGACGATCGCGTCCCAGTTCGTGAAGCCCGCCTTCGATTCCCCCGAGCGGCCGGGAAGCGGGAGCGAGGCGATGTCGCCGTTCAGCTCGTAGCGCAGCGTCTGGTCGATGTCGAGCATCCGCGCGCCGAAGACAAGGTCGGCCGCCGAGTGGGCATCGCTCGCGAGGCGCCAGGTGCCGCCCAGCGTCCACGCCCAGCCCTTCAGGTCGTAGTGCACGTTGCCGTCCACGCCGCCCGGCAGGGCGATGCCGCCGACGGAGAAGTCCCGCGTGCCGTACTTCGATCCGCCCAGGTCCATGTAGACGACGTCGGTGTACACGCCCCAGAGACCCTTGCGGCCCTCCAGCGAGCCCATGAAGGTGAACTTGAGGCTGTCGATGATCTTCGCGGCGTCCACCGTCACGCCGGGCGACGAGCCTCCCGCGGGGAAGTCCGTGGTTCCGCCCATGTCGGGGAAGTAGCCATAGAGCGCGCCCTGCCACTGCCAGCCGTCGGCGGCGGCCGCGGGAAGGGCCTGCAGGGACACCACCGCCGCTGCGGCGGCCAACAGGGAATGGCGATTCATCGATTCGTCTCCGTGACGGCGGAAATGGTCGGCCGCGAGAGCGCCATTGTCCCTCCCGGGAGAGGGAGGCGCCTTGATGATTCGCGCCACGCCCTTGATGCTTCGCGCCACCCCTTCACCGTGGGCGGGATCACCTCACCGCGCGGCGCCGCGGGCGCCGTCGCGCCTGCGCCGCCCGCCACCTCGTCGGGGGCATTCCCGACCAGCGCTCGAAGGCGCGGCTGAAGGCGCTCGCGTCCGAGTAGCCCAGCGTGTCCGCCACCTCGGTGGCGGTGAGCCCCGTTTGGGCGATCAGCTGGCAGGCGGCATCGAAGCGCACTTCCTCGCGGAGCTCGCGGAACGTGGTTCCGTTCTCCTGCAGCCGGCGGTTGAGCGTCCGGCCGGTGGTGCCCAGCACCTTGGCGACGGACTGCAGCGTGCACTCCCGGATGGACACCGCCCGCCGGATGACGCGCCGCACCGCGTCGGGCAGGTCGACGCGGGACGAGGCGACGAGCTCCTGCACCCGCTTCTCCATCATGGCATGGAGAAACGCGTCGGCGCCGGCCGTCCGCGCGGCGAGCCAGGTCGACGGGAAGACGAGGCCGCTCGACTCCGCGTCGAAGACCGGCATGACGCCGAAGAACTTCCGGAACGGTGCCGAATCCCGCGGCCGCCGGTGCGCGAGCCGGACTTCCACGGGCCGCCATTGCCGCCCGCACAGGCTGCGAAGGACGTTATGGGCGATCGCGATCGCGCAATCGAGGATCTGCGCGGCGTTCTCGACGTCGTGGCTCAGGAGCGTGTACGTGACGGTGGCGTACCCCGCCTCCTCGCGCAGCACGACCGTTCCCGCGCGATCGTGGGTGTGGAAACCCGCGATCAGCTTGCGCAGGGCCGTGCCGACGTCGGAGGCGCTCTGCATGAGGAACCCGACGGGGCCCAGGGCGGAAGCGCTCGCCCGCTCGCCGACGAGGAGCCCGAAATGCACGCACCCCGTCTCCTCGACGCAGCGCCCGAGCAACCGGCCCACCACGGGCGCGCTGAGCGTGTTCTCGGGATGGTCGAAGTGGTCCGCCGGCAGGTCGAACTCGGCCAGCAGCGCCGCCGGGTCGGCTCCCCGCTCCGCGAGGAGCTGCGGGATCGCCATCAGCGGCGCGACGCGGACCTCCTGGTCGCCCGGAATCGCGTGCATCGCTCTCAATGGGAATTGTCGCGTGGAGTCCGCAACCGGCCGGGAAGGCCCGGCTGGCGCGAAGTATCAGGGGGTTGGCGCGAAGGGTCAAGCCGCCGATGAGGTGGAGACCTAGGATGGCGACCCGGCCTCGACCGAACGAGGCCCCCGCGGCACCCGATCCCCCCACTCCCCGGAGCAAGAAGACATGAAGAGTCCCCTGATCGCGCTCGCCATCGCGACCGCCCTCGCCCTCCCCGCCCACGCCCAGGACAGGAAGGCCGCCGCGCCGAAGGGCCTCGCCGGCGGCGAGGTCGTGCGCGTGGTCTCGACGGTCGAGTCCATCGACCAGGCCACGCGCGTGGTCACCCTCAAGGGCCAGGATGGCAAGCTCGTCACGTTCGTGGCCGGCCCCGAGGTGAAGAACCTCGCCCAGGTGCAGAAGGGCGACGTGGTCACGATGGACTTCATCGAGGCCGCCGCGATCTCCCTGAAGAAGACCGACAGCAAGGTGCGCGAGCGCGTCGAGACCGAGTTCAAGCAGGGCGCGGCCCCCGGCCAGAAGCCCGCCGGCATCATGGGCAAGGACGTGCGGGTCGTCGCCTCCGTCGAGGCGGTGGACCACAAGTCCGGCAAGGTCACCCTGCGCGGGCCCGAGCGCACGCTGACCCTCAAGGTAAAGGACAAGGCGATCCTCAAGAACGTCAAGGCGGGCGACATGGTCGAGGCCGAGTTCGTCGAGGCGCTCGCGATCAAGGTCGAGAAGGCGCCGGCCGGCAAGTAGGATTCCTCGCACGCCGAGGGAGCATCCCATGCCGGAGCAAGGCCTGTTCGCGTCCGTCCCGCTGTGGGTCCTCTTCGTGGCCACGCTGGCGCTGGTCCTCGCCTCGGTCGAGGCCGGCTACCGCTGGGCCCGCAAGCGGCAGCGCCACGACCGCGCGGAAAAGGAGTTCGAGGCGCCCGTGGGCGCGATGGTGGGCGCCACCCTGGGCCTTCTCGCCTTCCTGCTCGCGTTCACCTTCGGCATGGCGGCCGATCACTTCCAGGCGCGCAAGCACGCGGTCCTCTCCGAGGCCAACGCGATCCGGGTCATCCACGCCATGGCCGGCGCGTTGCCCGAGGATTCGCGCGCGGAGATCCGGTCGGTCCTGCGCCAGTACGCCACGGAGCGGCTTCGCTGGGCCGGCGAAGGCGATGCCCGCAGCCGGCAGGCGGTCTCGGCGCTGCTGGACCGGCTCTGGATCGCGGTGAACGAGGTCTCCGCCCGGAACCCGGGCAACGTGGACCCCTTTCTCGAGGCGGTCGTGCGGCTCACGGAACTGAACGAGGAGCGGGTGATGGTCCGCGAGCGGGAACGGATCCCCACGGGCATCTGGGCCATCCTGTTCCTCGTCTCCGTCCTTTCGCTCGGCGCGATGGGCTATCACGGGGGCGTGGCGGGAACGACGCGAAGCCCCGTGATGCTCGCCGTGGCCCTCACCTTCTCGCTCGTGATCATGCTCATCGCGGACATCGACCGGCCCGGCCAGGGCTGGATCAACGTCTCGCAGGAGCCGATGGAGGACGTGCGCGACGCGATCGCGCCGAAGCCGGGGCGCTGACCGCGCAGGGCACGGCGTTACTCGGCGAACCCCGCCACGGCCTTGAGCGATCCCTGCAGCACGCGCCCCGTCCGGGCGCGGTTGCCGCGGTAGTTGTCGAGCTCGCCGGCGGACACGGTCACGAAGGAGACCTTGTCTCCGCGGCCCTTGCCCTTCACCTTGAGCGTCCCGCCCACCGCGCGCACGCCGAGGAGCGCCTCGCCCTCGTGCAGGCGCATGAGGATCACGCCCTTGCCGCCGCCGGAGAGCTCGTTCACCTCCTCGAGCGGGAAGACGAGGAGCCGGCCCTCGGCCGAGAGCGCCGCGAGCTCCGTCACGCCGGCGCCGATCAACTCCGGCGCGAGGCATTTCTCGCCCTCGCCCACGTTCATGAAGGCCTTGCCGGCCCTCTGGCGCGTCACCAGGTCCTTCAGCTGGCAGCGCAGCCCCGTGCCGGCGCTCGAGGCGAGCACCAGGCGCGTCTCCGGATCGCCCGCCACCACGCCCACGATGCGCGTGCCGGCGAGATCCACCAGCGAGGTGGCGGGAGCGCCGTCGCCCTTGCCCCCGGGCAGGTCCAGCGCGCGCACGCTGAAGGTGCGCCCGTTGGCGCCCACGAGCACGATCGGGTGCACGGTGCGCGTCTCGAGGATGGCGAGCGGCCCGTCGCCCTCCTTCCAGGAAAGGGTGGAAGCATCGACGCCGTGGCCGGTGCGGGTCCTCAGGAACCCGTTTCGCGAGCACAGCACCGTGATGGGCTCGTCGGTGAGGGTCTCCACCGGCGCCGCGGCGGCGCGTTCGGCCACCTCGATGGTCGTGCGGCGCGCGTCGCCGTATTTCCCGCCGTCGGCCGTCACCTCCTTCACCGCGAGCTTGCGGCGCGCGGCTTCGCTCGCGAGCAGCTTCTCCAGCTCCGCCTGCTCGGCCTTGAGCTCCTTCATCTCGCGCTCGATCCGGATGCCTTCGAGCTTCGCGAGCTGCCGAAGCCGGATCTCCAGGATGTCCTCGGCCTGGCGATCCGAGAGCGCGAACTTCTCCATGAGCGCGGGCTTGGGCTCGTCGGCGCCCCGGATGACCTTGATGACCTTCTCGATGTTGAGGAAGGCGATGAGGCGCCCTTCCAGGATGTGCAGGCGATCGACGACCTCGCCCTGGCGGTGGCGAAGCCTCCTCTCCAGCGCCTCCAGCCGGAAGGCCGCCCACTCGCGGATCCAGTGCGCGAGGCCCGCCTGCCGCGGCCTGCCCTCGCGGTCGATCGCGACGAGGTTCAGGGGCGCGTTCGACTCGAGCGACGTGTGCGCGAGCAGCAGGTTCATGAGCTCCTCGGGCGCCACGCGCGACGTGCGCGGCTCGAGCACCAGCCGGACCGGGTGCTCGCGGTCGGAATCGTCGCGCGCGCTCTCCAGAACGCCCAGCACGGCGGCCTTGAGCGCCTGCGCCTCGGCGGAGACGCTCTTCTTGCCCGCCCGCGGCTTCGGATTGGTGAGCTCCTCGATCTCGGCCAGCACCCGCGCCGTGTTCGTGCCCGGCGGCATCTCCGTCACCGCGACGCGGTACTGCCCGCGCGCGAGCTTCTCCACGGACCAGCGCGCCCGCACGCGGACGGAGCCGCGGCCCGTCTCGTAGGCCTTCGCGATCTCCTCGGGGGGCGAGATGATCTGCCCGCCGCCGGGGAAATCCGGGCCCGGGATGGGCGCCACGATCTCCGCATCCGTCGCCTTCGCGCTCCGGAGCGCCACCGCACAGGCCGCCGCCACCTCGCGCAGGTTGTGCGGCGGGATGTTCGTGGCCATGCCCACGGCGATGCCGGAGGCGCCGTTGAGGA
>CAZNWZ010000128.1:0-6056 GCA_964576455.1 uncultured Lysobacter sp. | reverse complement strand
CAGGAGGCGCGCTGGCTCATCAAGAACGTGCAGCAGCGCTTCGACACCATCCTGCGCGTGACCCAGGCGATCGTCGACCGGCAGCGCAACTTCTTCGAGCACGGGGAGGTGGCGATGCGCCCGCTGGTGCTGCGCGAGATCGCCGAGGCCGTCGGGCTGCACGAGTCCACCATCTCGCGCGTGACCACGCAGAAGTACATGCTGACCCCGCGCGGCATCTTCGAGCTGAAGTACTTCTTCGGCAGCCACGTCGCCACGGACACCGGCGGCGCCTGCTCCTCCACCGCCATCCGCGCCCTCATCAAGCAGCTCGTGGCCGCGGAGGACGGCAAGAAGCCCCTGTCGGACCACCGCATCTCGGACATCCTCGCGCAGCAGGGCATCCAGGTCGCGAGGCGCACGGTGGCGAAGTACCGCGAGGCCCTGCACATCCAGCCCGCGAACATGCGAAAGTCCATCTGAAAGCGATAAAGGAGCCCGCGATGAACCTCCAGCTCACCGGCCACCATGTCGAGATCACCCCCTCGATCCGCGACTACGTCCTCGCCAAGCTCGAGCGGATCAACCGGCATTTCGAGCAGGTCATCGACGTGAAGGTGATCATGTCCGTGCAGAAGCTCGACCAGAAGGTCGAGGCGACGGTCCACCTGTCCGGCAAGGACATCCACGTGGCCTGCCACGACGCGGACATGTACGCCGCGATCGACGGCCTGGTGGACAAGCTGGACCGGCAGATCATCAAGCACAAGGACCGGTTCGAGGAAGGACGCCGCGATGGCGCCCCCAAGCGCGCCTCCTGAAGGCGGGCCGACGCCCGCGAGGACCGCCCCGATGAACCGGCTCGCCCCCCTGCTGCCCGCCGCCCACGTCGTCCTCGACCTCGACGTGGGCAGCAAGAAGCGCCTGTTCGAGCAGGTGGGGCTCCTGTTCGAGAACTCGCGCCAGATCCCGCGCGCGCGCGTCTTCGACAGCCTGTTCGACCGCGAGAAGCTCGGCTCGACCGGCCTGGGCTACGGCGTGGCCATCCCGCACGGCCGCCTCAAGAACCTCAAGGAGACCCTGTGCGCCTTCGTGCGCACCCAGCAGCCCGTGCCGTTCGAGTCGCCCGACGGCCAGCCCGTGCGCCTCGTGCTCGCGATGCTCGTCCCCGAGCACGCGACGGAGCAGCACCTCGAGCTCCTGTCCGACCTCGCCCAGATGTTCAGCGACCGCGACCTTCGCGAGCGCCTGCTCGCCGCCGGCGACGTCGAGGCGGCGCACCGCCTGCTCACGGAATGGTCGCCGTATGCCGCGGCTCAGCGTTCAGCAGCTCTTTGAGGACCGGCGCGAGCGCCTGGGCCTCGCCTGGGCCGCGGGCGCTTCCGGGAGCCATCGCGAGCTCACCAACGAGATGCTCTCGCGCCCGGGGCTCGGCCTCATCGGGCACCTGAACCTCATCCACCCGCTCATCGTCCAGGTGCTGGGCGCGAGCGAGCTCGAGTACATCGGGCGCATGGGCGAGACCGCGAGGGACGAGATGCTCGAGCGCCTGGCCGGCGGCGACACCCTGTGCATCGTGGTGGGCGACGGCCTGCCGGTGCCGCCCGCCCTGGAGAGCGCCGCCACGCGCGCCGCCGTGCCGCTGCTCAGCGCGCGCGAGTCCAGCCAGCAGGTGATCAACGTCCTGCGCCCCTACCTGCAGGGCGAGCTGGGCGAGGTGACGTCGCTGCACGGCGTGTTCCTCGACGTGCTCGAGATCGGCGTGCTCATCACCGGGGAATCCTCCATCGGCAAGAGCGAGCTGGCCCTGGAGCTCATCTCGCGCGGCCACGGGCTCGTCGCCGACGACGTGGTCGAGCTGCAGCAGATCGGGCCCGAGACGGTCCAGGGGCGCTGCCCGCCGATGCTGCGCGACTTCCTCGAGGTGCGGGGCCTGGGCGTGCTCAACATCCGCTCGATCTTCGGCGAGACGGCCGTGCGCCCGCGCAAGGCCCTGCGCCTCATCGTGCACCTGGAGTTCCCGGCGGAGGGCGGCTACGAGGAGCGCGACCGCCTGTCCACGCGCTCGGGCACGCGGCGCGTTCTGGGCGTGGAGGTCCCCACCGTCACCCTGACCGTGGCGCCGGGGCGCAACCTCGCGGTGCTCGTCGAGGCCGCGGTGCGCAACCACATCCTCATCACCCGCGGCATCGACTCCACCCGCGACTTCATCTCGCGCCAGGCCGCGGCCCTGCGCTCGGGCGGCGAGGCCGACCCGGAGAGCCGCGAGTGATGCGCCTCACGCTGCTCAGCGGGCTTTCGGGCTCCGGCAAGAGCGTGGCGCTCAAGGCGCTCGAGGACTCCGGCTACTTCTGCGTCGACAACCTCCCGCCCCACCTCATCCACGCCCTGGCGACGTACCTCGCCTCGCGAGGCGAGGCGCGGGTGGCCGTGAGCGCCGACGCGAGGAGCGCGGACACCATCGGCGTGCTGCCCGACGTGGCGCGCGCGCTGCGCGCGGGCGGCGCGGAGGTGCGGCTGATCTTCCTCGACGCGAGCGACGCGAGCCTCGTGCGCCGCTTCTCCGAGACGCGCCGCCCCCACCCGCTCGCCGGCGAGGGACGCACGCTCGAGGAGGCCATCGCGCGCGAGCGCAGCCTCCTCGCCCCCATCGCCGAGATCAGCCACCGCGTCGACACGAGCTCCCTCACGCCCGTCCAGCTTCGCGGCTGGATCGCCGACCTCCTCGTCACCGATCCCGCGCGACTGGTGCTGAGCCTGGAGTCCTTCGGCTTCAAGGGCGGCGTCCCCCTGGACGCCGACTTCGTCTTCGACGCGCGCTTCCTGCCCAATCCGTACTACGACCCGGCGCTGCGTTCCCAGTCGGGGCTGGACGCGGAGGTGGCGCGGTTCCTCGAGCGCGAGACGGAGGCCGGGCGCTTTCTCGAGGACATCCTGCAGTTCGTCGAGCGCTGGCTGCCGCGGTTCGAGCTGGACCGGCGCGCCGCGCTCACGGTGGCCGTCGGCTGCACGGGCGGGCGCCACCGCTCCGTCTACCTCGTCGAGAGGCTCGCCGAGCGGCTGCGCCCTCACCATCCCGTCATCGTCCGGCACCGGAACCTCTCGCCGGACTAGGAACGCGGACTTGCTGATCATGAACCTGCTGTCCGCGGGACCCGCGCCCGCCGAGACGGTTCCCATCTTCCCGCTCGCGACGGTCCTCTACCCGGGCATGCGGCTTCCGCTGCAGGTCTTCGAGACGCGCTACATGGAGATGGCCAAGGCCTGCCTCAAGCACGACTCCCCCTTCGGCGTGTGCCTCATCCGCGAGGGCGAGGAAGTGGGCACGCCCGCGGTCCCGGAGCCGGTGGGCTGCCTCGCCCGCATCGCCGAGTGGGACATGGAGACGGTGGGCATCCTCAAGGTGAAGGTCGAGGGGCTGGAGCGCTTCCGCCTGCTGCGCACGAAGACGACCGGCACGGGACTCATCCTCGGCGACATCGAGCGCATCGCGGCGGAGGCGGCCGCCCAGCCCCCCGAGCTCGCCGAGAGCGCGGGTTTCGTGCGCAAGGTGGTCGAGGCGCTCGGCTCGGCACGCTTCGCCGAGCCCTATCGCTACGACGACGCGAGCTGGGTGGGATTCCGGCTCGCCGAGATCCTGCCGCTGCGAAACGACGTGAAGCAGAAGCTCCTGGAGCTCACCGACCCCGTCGGCCGGCTCGCGATCCTGCACCGCTTCCTGCGCCAGCAGGGGCTCGTCGGCTAGGCGCGGGCCGCGCCAGCCGCGCGAGCAGGCTCTTCACGGGCGCGGGCAGCCCCGCCCCCGGCGCGTCCTGCAGCGAAAGCCACATCGCCAGGCGCTCGTGCGCCGGCGCGAGCTCGCCCTTCGCGTGCACCAGCCACGGCTCTACTTCGAGCGTGAAATGGGTGAACGCGTGCCGGAAGGGCTCGAGCGCCTCCACCGACGCGACGCGCAGGCCGTAATCGTGCCGGACCCGGGTGGCGATCTCCTCGCCAACGGGCGCCTCGGGAAGGCTCCACAGCCCGCCCCAGATGCCCGACGGCGGCCTCTTCTCGACGAGCACCTCGCCCCCGGAGACGATCGCGAGCATCGCGGTCCTGCGCACGCGCGCGGGCCGCGCCGCCCTCTTCCCCGGAAGCTCCGCCGTGGTGCCTTCGCGAAAGGCCACGCAATCCGACCGCAACGGGCAGGTCGCGCAGGCGGGCCGCGTACGCGTGCAGACCGTGGCACCGAGATCCATCAACCCCTGCGTGTATTCCTCGACGTTCCTCTTCGGAACGAGGGATTCGGAGAGCTTCCAGAGGCGCGCGAGCACCGGCGCGGAGTCGGCCGGGCCCCCGACGCCGGCGTGCCGGGCCAGCACGCGCTTCACGTTGCCGTCGAGGATCGCGTGCGGCTCGCCCGTGGCGAAGGCGACGATCGCGCAGGCCGTGGAGCGCCCGATGCCCGGCAGCGCGTGCGCCTCGGCGACGTCCAGGGGAAACCGTCCTCCGTGCGTCTCGACGATGGCCCGCGCGGCCCGGTGCAGGTTGCGGGCCCGGGCGTAGTAGCCCAGGCCGCTCCAGAGCCTCAGGACCTCGTCGACGTCCGAGGACGCGAGCGAGGCGACGTCCGGGAAGCGCGCGAGGAAGCGCTCGAAGTACGGGATGACGGTCGCCACCTGGGTCTGCTGCAGCATGGTCTCCGAGACCCAGAGGCGGTATGGGTCCCGCGTCCCCTGCCAGGGCAGGTCGTGGCGGCCGTGGCGGCGCTGCCACGTGACGACGCGGGCGGCGAACGAGGGTGTGCGGGGGGGCATTGCGGGAAGGTTGGAGCGGGTGAAGGGAATCGAACCCTCGTCGTAAGCTTGGGAAGCTTCTGCTCTGCCATTGAGCTACACCCGCGGCGAGGCGCCATTTTACCCGAGCGCCGCCCGGCGTGGCCGCCGCGGGCGCCGTTCGCTCCCCGCCGCGGCGATTCGCGCCCCCCTGCCGCCACCCGTCGCACGGGCGACCCCGGGGACACCGCCCCGCGCTAGGATGCGGCCCATGGCGAACTACACCCCCACCTTCACGCCCGAGGAGCGCCGCAGGCTCCTCGACCAGGCGGCCGCGAGCCACCCGCTCGAGATGTTCCCCTGGTTCCGCCGCTGGCCGCGCAGCCACGCGCGCGACCTCGTCTACACCTTCATCTGGAACGCCGGGTTCGCCACGTTCTTCGCGCTCTTCGGGATCGTGGGAACCGGGCGCCTGCCGACACTCCACTGGATGTGGATCAACCTCGTCATGGCCAACTGCGTGGGGTACACCCTGCACCTGCTCTTCTTCCTGGGCGGCTGCACCGTGGAGCGCGCCATCCGCGACGCCGGCCAGGTGGCGATCACCCTCTACTACATGGGGATGAGCACGGCCGGCGTGATCGGCGGCTTCTGGATCTCCACCCTGTTCCTCGGCCGCGGCTTCATCCCGCGCCTTTCGGAGCCGCGCTGGCTCCTCGCCATCGCGATCTCGAGCTTCGTGATCTCGGTGGTGATCGCGATCATCTACTTCTGGCGCGAGAAGAGCGCGCTCGCGGAGGCCGCGCTGGAGCGCGAGAGCCGGCGCACCGCCGACATCGAGCGCGAGGCCCTCGCCGCCAACCTGCGCGCGCTGCAGGCGCAGGTCGAGCCGCACTTCCTCTTCAACACGCTCGCCAACGTGACGAGCCTCATCGACACGGAGCCGGCGCGGGCGAAGCACATGCTGGAGACGTTCATCCGGTTCCTGCGCGCATCGCTGGCCGCCACGAGGCGCAGCTCGACCACGCTCGCGGACGAGTTCGCGCTCATCGGGGACTTTCTCGAGGTGCTCAAGGTGCGCATGGGCGACCGGCTGCAGGTCGCGATAGATCTTCCCGCGGATCTCGGGACCGTCGAGGTCCCCGCCATGCTGCTCCAGCCGGTCGTGGAGAACGCGATCCGCCACGGCCTGGAGCCGAAGGTCGAGGGCGGCCGGATCGAGCTGCGCGCGCGCCGCGGGGACGGAAGGCTCTTCCTGGAGGTGTCCGACACGGGCGTGGGCTTCGCCGAGGCGACCGCGGGCGGGCTCGGGCTCTCGAA
>CAZNWZ010000127.1:4358-6058 GCA_964576455.1 uncultured Lysobacter sp. | reverse complement strand
CATCATGTGCGTGGAGACGAGCCAGGCGGCGTTCTCGAAGAGCCCGCTCTGCACGTACTGGCCCCTGCCCGTGCGGTCGCGCTCGCGCAGCGCCGCCATGACCGCGATGGCGCCGAACATGCCGCCCATCATGTCGTTGACGGGAGCGCCCGCGCGCAGCGGCCGGCCCACGGGCCCCGTCATGAATGCGAGCCCGGCCATCATCTGCACCACTTCGTCGAGCGCGGTCCGTTTCTCGTACGGCCCCGCGAGGAAGCCCTTGAGCGAGAGGTAGATGAGGCGCGGGTTCGCCGCCGAGAGCGCCCCGTAGCCCAGCCCCTTCGCCTCCAGCGCGCCCGGTCGGAAGTTCTCCAGGAAGACGTCGGCGGTGGCGACGAGCTTCTTCGCCAGGGCGATGCCTTCGGCCGAGGCGAGGTCCAGGGTGACGCTCTTCTTGTTGCGGTTGAACGAGGCGAAGAACCCGGCACCCGAACTGGTCAGGTAGCGCGTGGGATCGCCCTTGCCCGCGGGCTCGACCTTGATCACCTCGGCGCCGAGGTCCGCGAGCACCAGGCCGCAGGTCGGCCCCATCACCATGTGGGAGAACTCGATGACGCGGACGCCCTCGAGGGGCAGCGGGCGGGACATGGTCGCCGTGTCCGGGAGCGGGCCGCCCTCAGTCCGCCCGCACGCCGGCGTCCTTCGCCACCTTGGACCACTTGGCGATCTCGGCCTTGATGAAGGCCGCGAACTCCGCGCGGCTGCCGATGGCCGAGACGAAGGCGAGCGAGTCGAACTTCTGCTTCACGGCGGGCTCGTCCAGCATCTTCACGATCTCGGCGTTCATGCGGTCGAGGATCGCGGGCGGGGTGCCGGCGGGCGCGCCCAGGCCGATCCAGCCGACGGCCTCGAAGCCCGTATAGCCCTGCTCGGCGAAGGTCGGCACGTCCGGCAGGAACGGCGAGCGCTTGAGCGAGGCGATGGCGAGGCCCTTGAGCTTGCCGCCCTGGATCTGCGCGCGCACGCCCGGCACGGCGTCGGACATCATCGGCACGCTGCCGCCGATGACCTGCGTCTGCGCCTCGGAGGAGCCCTTGAAGGGGATGTGGTTGAGCTTGATGCCCGCCGCGCCCTGGAAGGCCTCGAGGGCGAGGTGGCTCGTGGCGCCCTTGCCGAGGGAACCCGCGCCGATGCCGCCCGGGTCCTTCTTCGCGGCCTCGACCAGTTCCTTGAGCGTCCGGAACTTCGTCTGCGGACCCACGACGAACACCTGAGGCGTGAAGCCGATGTTGGCGATCGGATCGAAGTCCTTGACCGGGTCGTACGGCAGCTTCGCGTAGACGGCCGGGTTGCTCGCGAAGGGGCCGCTCGTGAGCATGATGAGCGTGTAGCCGTCCGCCGGCGCCCTGGCCGTGAGCTCGGTGCCGATGATGCCGCCGGCGCCGGCCTTGTTCTCCACGACGAAGGGCTGGCCGAACACCTTGCCGAAGTGGTCGGCGACCAGGCGCGCGAGGATGTCCGTGGAGGAGCCGGCCGCGAACGGCACGACGATCTTCACGGGCTTGGCGGGCCAGGCCTGCGCCCAGGCGAGACCGGGGGCGATCGCGAGGGCGAGCGCGGCGATGGCGAGTCGGATGAATTTCATGGGTTCTCCTCGGGGGTTATCGGATCGGCTCGAAGCCGTAGATCTCGCAGGGGTTGTCGACGAGGATACGCCGCCG
>CAZNWZ010000127.1:0-4258 GCA_964576455.1 uncultured Lysobacter sp. | reverse complement strand
ACGGTCGCGCGCGGCAGCATCGCCTGGCCCGGCGGCGCCGGAAAGCGCGCGTCGTAGATGTGGATGTGCGCGTCGCAGGCGCCATCGGGTGCCGCCGTGGCCGGCCTGGCCGTGCCCGCGCTGTGCGGCACCTCAAGCACGCGCGGCGGCCTCTTCCGGCTTCGACACCGCGCCGCTCGCGAGGAGGTCATCGACGTCGGCCGGGTCGTAGCCGGCCTCCGCGAGGATCTCCCGCGAGTGCTCGCCGAAGAGAGGCGCCGCGCGCACGGTCGGCGCTGGTTCCGCCCCGAAGCGCACCGGCTCGCGGAAGCCCCGGAAGCGGCCCGCCTTCGGGTGCTCGTAGGTGTCGATGAGGCGCTCGGCCGCCACCTGCGGGTGGTCGAACATGTCCTCGACCGTGCGCACCGCGGCGCAGGGCACGCGCTCGCCGAAGCGCGCCTCCCACTCGAGCGCCGTGCGCGTGGCCAGGGCCGCGCGCAGCCTCGGCACGATCTCCTCGGCGTGCCGCGCGCGCTTCTTCACGGTGTCGTAGCGCCCGTCCTTCGCAACCTCCTCCAGCCCCGCGAGCTCGCACAGGGACTGCCAGAAGTGCGGCGTGTTCGCCGAGAGGTAGAGGCTGCCCTCCTTCGTGGGGTGGATACCCGTGACACCGCCCGAGCGCATGTCGCGCGCCACGGCGCGGGGCTCGCCCTCGGCCCAGACGAAGCGCGCGCTCTGCATGGTGAGGGCGCTCCTGAGGAGCGAGACGTCCACCTGGCGCCCGGCGCCCGTGCGGCTGCGCTCGAAGAGCGCCGAGGAGACGGCGAAGGCGAGCATCGAGGCCGCGTAGTAGTCGACGACGGAGCCGTAGAGGATCTGCGGGTGGTCCGCGTCCGGGCCCTGCATGGCGCACATTCCGGTGAGGGCCTGCAGGACCTGGTCGTAGCCGGCCTTGTCCTTGAGCGGCCCCGTCTCGCCGTAGCCGGTGAGCGCGCAGTACACGAGGCGCGGGTTCACGGCCCTGAGCGACTCCCAGTCGATGCCCAGGCGCGGCGGCACCGAGGGGCGGAAGTTGTGCACGAGCACGTCCGCCTTCGCGACGAGGCGCTTGAGCACCGCCAGGCCCTCGGGCTTCTTCAGGTCGAGGGCGAGGCCGCGCTTTCCCCGGTTGACGCCGAGGAACGCGCGGCTTTCCGCGGCCAGCGTCGAAGGGTACTTGCGCAGCGTGTCCCCCTCGGGGGACTCGATCTTGACGACGTCGGCGCCCAGGTCCGCGAGGAGCGAGCACCCGTAGGGGCCCGCGATGTAGCTCGAGAGGTCGAGGACGCGGATACCGTCGAGGGGAAGCGCCACCGGCCTACTCCACCTTGATGCCGGCGCGCGCCGCGACCCTCTTCCACTCCTCGATCTCGCTGCGCACCGTCTCGGCCGCCTCGGCCGCCGTCACGACGTAGGGCTCCGTGCCCTCGCGCGCGAGGATCTCCTTGAAGTCCGCCCCGGAGAGGGCCTTGTTGATGTCGGCGTTGAGGCTCGCGGCGAGTTCCTTCGGCATGTTCGGCGGCGCGAGCACGCCCCACCACAGCTCGAACGAGTAGCCCGGCACGGTCGCGGAGATGGCCGGCAGTTCCGGCACCACGGCCGAGGGGCCCTTGCTCGTCACGCCCAGTCCGCGCACCTTGCCCGCCTTCACGTGCTGCATGATCGACGGGGCGCTCGCGACGAGCACGTCGATGTGGCCGGCGATCGCGTCCGCGGTGGCCGGGCCCATGCCCTTGTACGGCACGTGCGTCATCCTGATGCCCGCGGCGCCCATGAGCAGCTCCGAGGCGAAGTGGTTGGTGCTGCCCTGGCCCGAGGAGCCGAAGTTGAGCTTGCCGGGCTGCGACTTCGCGAGGGCGAGGAACTCCGCGAGGTCCTTGGCCGGCAGCTTGTTCGCCACCGTGAGCACCATCGGCCCGCGCGCGACCATCGCGATGGGCGTGAAGCCCTTCACCGGGTCGAAGGGCCAGTGCGGCGAGATGGCCGCGCCCGTGGTGAAGGACGAGGACAGCAGCATGATCAGGTAGCCGTCGGGGGGAGCCTTGTTCACCAGGGCCGCGCCGATCGAGCCGCCCGCGCCGGGCTTGTTCTCGACGATGACCGGCTGGCCCCAGGCCTCGGAGAGCTTCTTGCCCAGGGCGCGCGCGAACGTGTCGTTGGACCCGCCGGGCGGGTACGGCACGAGCATCGTGACGGGCTTCGTGGGGAACTTCTGCGCGAACGCCGGGACGGCGAAGGCGACGGCGGCCAGCAGCGCGGCCGCGAGGCGGGCGAACTTCATGGGACTCCTCCGGTTGTTGTCTTTCGGTTGGGGCTAGCCTTGCACGAGGCCGAGCCGGCGGGCCACCGCGAGGATGGCCTCGGCCCGCGCGACGAAGGGCGCGTCGATCATCTTGCCGTCCACGGTCCAGGCGCCCACGCCCTTCGCGGCGTTCTCCTTCGCCGAGGCGACGACCTTGAGCGAATGGGCGATCTCGGCCTGCGTGGGGCGGAACACCTCGTTGATGACGGCGACCTGCGAGGGATGGATGGCGCTCTTGCCGAGAAACCCCAGGCGCCGCGCCGTTTCCGCCTCCTCGCGCAGGAAGGCGACGTTCCTCACGTCCGCCATCGCCGAGTCGTAGGCGAAGACGCCGGCCTCCGCGGCCGCCACCTTCACGCCGAGCTGGAAGTGCAGCACGACCCGCGGGTCGTAGCGCTCGATGCCGTAGGGCTCGAGCAGGTCGCCGAATCCGAGCTGCAGGCCCTTCACGAGGGGATCGGCCGTCGCGATCTCGGCCGCGAGCCGGAAGGCGCGCGGGGTCTCGATGTTGGCCATGATGCCGGCGGCCTCCACCCCCTTACCGCGGGCGACGCGGCGGATCGCCTCGGCGCAGTGGCGGACGTCGTCGCCGCCGGCGGGCATGGGCTGGTTCACGAGGTCGAGGCCCGGCCCGAGGACGGCCTCGAGGTCCTTCCCGAAGTGCGGCGTGTCGATGCCGTTCACGCGCACGATGACCGTCTTGGCCTTGTCCCCCGGGAGCGAGCGCAGGAACGCGGCCACGTGGGCGCGCGCCTCGTCCTTGCGGCTCTCGTCGACCGCGTCCTCCAGGTCGATGGAGATCGCGTCCGCCTCGCCGGCCAGGGCCTTGGCGAAGAGCTCGGGGCGGGATCCGGGGACGAACAGCTTGCAGCGCACGGGACGGCCTCCATGGGGACGACGGGCCGATTCTGGGCGCGGCCGTGGAAAGGAAAAAGTGGACATCGGCAGTTTCAAACGATAGATTTTGTTGGTTCATGGACACCCGCTTCCTGGAGAGTTTCGTCTTCGTCGCCGACCACGGCTCGTTCGCCGAGGCCGCGCGCCGGCTCGACCTCACGCCCGCCGCGCTCGCCCAGCGCCTGCGCGCGCTCGAGCGCGACGTCGGCACCCCGCTCGTCACGCGCTCCGGCCGCACGGTCGTGCCGACGGAGGCCGGCCGGCGCGTGCTCGCCCGCGCGCGCGCCTTCCTGCAGTCCGCGCGCGACCTGCGCGCCGCGGCCCTCGACGACCGAGCCGCCGGGGAACTTCTCGCGGGCGCGGTCCACACGACGATGAACGGGCTGGTGCCGGACCTGCTCGCCCGCCTCGCGGAGAGCCACCCGCGCGTGCGCGTGCGCATGTCGCCGGGCTCCTCGGGCGAGCTCTACGAGCGCGTGCGGCTGGGGGAGCTCGACGCCGCGCTGGTGGTCAAGCCCGAGCTCGCGCTTCCCAAGTCCCTGGAGTGGCGGACGGTGCGCGACGAGCCGCTGGTGCTCATCGCGCCGGCGGCGATGAGGGGCCGCGATCCCCTGGCGCTGCTGCGCCGCGAGCCCCTCATCCGGCTCTCGCGCGACACGGCGGGCGGGCGTCTCGTGGACCGCTACCTCCGCCGCAAGGGCATCGCGCCGCAGGAGCGCTTCGAGATCACCTCGCTTCCGGCGATCGCGAAGATGGTGGACCGCGGGCTCGGCATCGCGCTGGTGCCGGACTGGTCGCCGCCCTGGCCGGAGGGCCTCGCCCTGCGGCGGATCGCCGTGCCGGCGCCGGAGGCCGTGCGCAGGATCGGCGTCGTGTTCCCCCGCGTCTCAGTGCGGGCGGGCCCCGTCCGCGCCTTCGTGGAGGCCGCGGCGGCCGTGGCGGAGGGCCTGGGCCGGTCCTGAACGGCTGCCCGGCGGCGAGGCGCCGGCGCCGATCGTGGGCTAGCCCTTCGGCCGCGAGGGGCCGGGACGCCGGCCCAGC
>CAZNWZ010000126.1:0-6080 GCA_964576455.1 uncultured Lysobacter sp. | reverse complement strand
GACGGACCGCTTCGGCGCCTTCGTGCAGGACTCCTTCGAGGCCCTCGACCCGCGCCTCACCTGGATTCCCGGCGTGCGCTTCGACCTCTATCGTCTCGAGCCGGAAGAGGACGCCCTGTTCGCGGCCGCCAATGGCGGCAGGCCAGTCGCCTCGCTCTCCGACCAGGCGTTCTCGCCGAAGCTGGGCCTGCTCTTCAAGCAGAATGGCGTCCTCACCTGGACCGGGCAGCTCGCCACCGGCTATCGCGCGCCGCCCGCGGCGGACCTCAACATCGGCCTCACGAGCCTGCCGGCCGGCTACACGGTGATTCCCAATCCCGACCTGGTGCCGGAGCGCTCCTACGGCGTCGAGGGCGGCCTGCGCGTGAAGACGGCCGCCGTCGAGGGCATGCTCACCGCGTACTACACCCGCTACGACGACCTGATCGTCTCGCGGGCGGCCCTGCCCTGCCCGTCGGACCCGCGCTGCGTGCCCGGCGCCACCGGCACCTTCCAGTCGCAGAACATCTCCGAGGCCCGCATCTACGGCCTCGAGGGCCGCCTTGCCTGGCGGTTCGCGCGCGGATGGACGGCGCGGGCCGCCTTCTCGCTGCCGCGCGGCGACGACGAGACGAAGGGACAGCCGCTCAACACGATCGAGCCGCCGCGGCTCGTGGCGGGGCTGGGCCACGAAACGGCCACTTGGGGCGCCATGCTGCACGTCACCCACGCGTGGGAGCAGTCGCGCGTGGATCCCACCTCGGGAGTGCGCTTCGTCCCGCCCGCCTGGACGACCGCGGATCTCACCGCGTGGTTCAAGCCGTCGCGCTCGCTCGAGATCGCCGCCGGCGCGTTCAACCTGACCGACGAGAAATACTGGCTGTGGTCGGACGTGAGGGGACTTACGACCCTCGCGACGGGATTCGATCGGTACACGCAGCCGGGGCGCAACTACGGCGTCAACGCCCGCTGGACGTTCTGAGGGGCCCGCGGCCAGCCGGCTACTGGAACGGCTCGGCGCGCTTGATGAGCTCGTCCAGCCCCGGCTCGTTCGGATTGCGGGGCTTGCCGGGGTGGATGATGGCCACCTGGCAGGCCTCCGCGGCCTCGACGAGCTGGCGGTAGGTGCCCGCGTTCACGTCCTTGATGAAGGCCTGCTTGTTGTCGTTGTAGCCGAACATCTGCGGGTTGATGAGCTGGCACTCGTTGCAGCTCGGACAGCGCGCGGTCTCGATCCAGGGATCGTCGGAGGCCACCTTCTCCTCGGCCGCCGGGGCTGCCTCGGGCGCCGGCGCGGCGGCTCCGGCCGCCGCCGGGGCGGATTCCGCAGCCGGGGCGGCGGCGCCCGCGGAGGCGGCCGCCTTGCGGATCGCCTCGATCTCGGCGCTCTTCGCCGCCTCCCACGCGGCCTTCTCGCGCGCCAGCAGGCGCTCGGCATGCGAATCGTGGATGCCGCCGTGTTCCTGGAGGCGATGCCACAGCAGCAGGCAGCGGCGCGTGGCCTGCATCATCCGCGTGTCCACGATCACCCGGTGCAGCACGTCCTTGTCGTCGACCGCCAGGAGGTACGGGACCCGCTCCGTGGCCTCGCGCTCCGGAAGGTCCAGCCACTGCGCCGCCGGGACCATCGAGGAGGTCCAGCGGTCGCGAGGAACGAGGGCGAAATGTTCCGCGTTGCGGCGGTCGCAGAGCGCGAAGTCGGCGTAGGTGAAGGCGAGGTCGCCGCGCACGCGCTGCAGGGCCTCGTCGGCGTACTCGAAGGGCTCGACCGGCCAGTCGGTCTCCGGGTTGCGGTTGTGCTCGAGGGAGAACCGCGTGGCCCAGTTGTCGCCCGCGGCGGCGTCGTACACGAAGGCCGGGAAGGCCCGCGATTCCATGGCCGCCGCGGCGGTGAGGTAGCGCGGCAGGTCGCCGGCCGCGGCGGGCGCGCCCGCGAAGATGCTGAAGAGCGCCGGGCCGCGGACGCCCATTCCCGCCTCCACGCGGTGGCGCAGGCGGTACAGGCTCGAGGCGGCCGCCTGCAGCACGAACATGCCCCCCAGCCCCATCGCCGTCGTGGCGAGGCGCGCGCTCCTCACGCCGAAGGCGAAATGCCCCGTGCCCAGGGATGCCTCCTCCAGCAGGTCCGTCACCTGGACCACGACCTTCACCGGCAGGCCCGAGGAGAGCGTGTCCATGAGGCCCGCGTTCTCGGGCGCGTCGTTGCGGTCCGCCGGGATGCAGACGAGGTAGTCCGGGAAGAGCGCGAGGTCGTCGGCCGAGAGCGAGTGCTCGTCGTACGCCTCGAAGAACGAGTCGTGGTCCGCCTCGCTGTAGCCGTTCCTCGCCTCCAGCTCCGCGATCGCGATGGCCTTCACCAGCTCGACCACCTGCGGCAGCCGGTCGCGATACGCGGCCACGGCGGCGGCGACGTTGTCGAAGAGGAACTCGTGCGTGGGCCCCGCGGTGCCGAGCTTCGAGGCGTGGAAGCGCTGGGACTGCAGGACGGAGAGCGCCCACTCGATGCGCTTGCGCCGCGCCGACGGGAGCTCGTCCTTGGGCGCGTTCTTGCCCACGAGCCGCGACATCGTGCCGAAGTCGAAGTCGTCCGCGTGCATGCCGCCCACCCCCGCCATGAGCGCGGCGGGCCGCTGCCCGGCCTCCGAGTGCGCGAAGGCGGCGCGCAGGATGTCGGAGAGCCTGCGCTGCAGGGCATCGATGTGGCCATGGAAGAGCGCGGCCTTCTGCGCCTGCACGTGTCGCCAGGCGTGGACCATGAAGCGCGGCGGCAGGGCCTCGTCGCAGTCGACCAGGTCGCCGTCCACCTTGATCGCCCGGCCGGCGAGGGCGAGGACCTTCGCCACGCTCTCATCGGAGTCGCAGGCGAGCCGCTCGGAGGCGGCGGCCCAGAGTTCGGAAAGCGGGGCGGGACCGCCCCGGGCCAGGGCCACGCGCAGCTCGCGCTCGAGGCGAAGCACGTGCTTGCGAAGGCGCTCGCCCTCGATGCCGCGCGGCGCGATCGCCTCCAGCGCCTGGTTCACCAGGACGGTGAGCGAGGCGGCGAAGCCGTCGGCGATCCCGGGCTGCAGGAGCACGAGCGGGTAGTCGTGACGCAGCCGCGTGAGGTCCCGGTAGCCCGCGAAGAGCGCGGGCCGCATCGTCCGCGCCTCGAAGGGCGCGAGTCCGTCCCCGCCGCGCCGGCCCGTCATGTGAAAGACCAGCTGGTCCTGGAATTTGGCTGCCATGTCCATCGAAACCTGCCTTTGCGGTCGTTGTCGCGTGCCGGCGCCTAGGCGGCGCGCTCCTGGCCGGCTTCGTCCGGCCAGATCGTGAACTTGTCGAACTCGGCCTCGAGCCCCTTCCTCACCGCGTCCACCGTGCGCGGCTTGCCGGCCCCGCGCAGGTCCTCGTAGCAGGGCACTTCCGGGTCCTGGTACAGGATGCCGACGGGGATCGGGTCCTCCTCGGAGGCGATCTCGCGGGCCTTGTGGATGTCCAGCGGATCGTGCGCGCGCTGGTTCTTGTAGATGCGGCCCAGGTCCGCGCTCGGCTGCAGGCCGTTCTCGTGCGTGAGGAGCAGCGTCTTGCCCGGGTCGTGCAGCCATGGCTCGAACATCTTGGGCAGGAACTCCGGGCAGCGCTGGATCACGCGGATGAAGGAGAATCCGCGATGGTGGAACGCCTTGGAGACGATGTCGTACATGAGCTCCGGGATCCAGTCCACGGCCTGCGCCACGAACGACACGTTCTGCACGCCCAGCGTGACGGTGAGCGGGTTCAGGGGCAGGAGCACGGAGCCGCGCGGCGTCGTGTTGCTCTTGAACCCGATCGGCGAGGTGGGCGAGGCCTGCTTCTTGGTGAGCCCGTAGACGTGGTTGTCGTGCAGGATCACCGTGAGGTTCATGTTGTAGCGCAGCGCGTGGATCCAGTGCGCCGCCCCGATGGAGCAGCAGTCGCCGTCGCCGGTGTTCACGAACACGTGCAGGTCCGGCCGGGCCATCTTCACGCCCTGCGCGATCGGGAAGGCGCGGCCGTGGATGCCGTGGAAGCCGTAGGTCCTCATGTAGTGCGGGAAGCGGCTCGAGCAGCCGATGCCGGAGACGAAGACGGTCTTCTCCGGCGCGAGATTCTCGTCGCGGCACAGGCGCTGCACGGCGGCGAGGATGGCGTTGTCGCCGCAGCCGCTGCACCAGCGCGGCACGCCGCCCTGGTAGTCCTCGAGGTCGTGGCGCTCCTCGTGGAGCTTGATCATGAACTGGGAGAGGGGGGTGGCCATGGTCATTTCCCTTCGTCGAGCTTGGCGCGCAGCGCCTTCACCACGTTGCCGGGCTTGATGGGCTGCCCCCTCGCCTCGCTCCAGCAGTCGACGTCGACCAGGTAGCGCGAGCGCAGCATCATCGCGAGCGGGGTGTAGCGGCGGTTGTTCTCGTCGATCAGCTCGTCCTCGAGGCGGTCGCCCCAGGTCCCCTCGACCGCGATCACCTTCCGGAACCGCCGCAGGATCTCGCCGATGCCGGACGGCAGGGGCTGGATGAAGCGCAGGTGAAGCGAGGAGACCTTGCGGCCCTCGGCCCGCAGCCGCCCCACGGACTCCTCGATCACGCCCTTGGTGCTGCCCCAGCCGACGACCAGGAGGTCGCCCTGGGGGTCGCCGAAGACCGGCGGGGTCTTGAGCGTCTTCTGCAGCGCCGCGAGCTTGAGGCTCCTCGCGCGCAGGCTTTCCTCGTTGATCGAGGGGTCGTAGGCGACCTTGCTGTTGCGGTCGTGGGCGAGCCCGGTGACGGTGTGCATGCCGTTCGGCTGCCCGGGCGAGAATCGCCGCGCGATGCCCGTGAGGGGGTCCCAGTCGTAGGGTTTGGCCCCCTCGGGCAGCGGCGACTGGTCCACGGGAGGAGCCAGCCAGTCCTCGCTGAACGCGGGCCTCGGGAACGGCGTCTGCGCCGTGGCGAGGCTCGCGTCCGAAAGGACGACCACCACCATGTTGAAGGTCTCCGCGATCTTCCTCGCGGTGATCATCGCGTAGAAGCAGTCCTCGATGCCGCTCACCGCCATCACGACCTTGGGCGCGTCGCCGTGGCTGCCGTAGACGGCCGTGAGCAGGTCGCCCTGCTCCACCTTCGTCGGCTGGCCGGTGCTCGGGCCGCCGCGCTGGACGTTGACCACCACGAGGGGAATCTCCGCCATGACCGCGAGCCCGATCCCCTCCTGCTTGAGCGAGTAGCCGGGGCCGGAGGTGATGGTGACCGCGCACCGCCCGGCGTAGGAGGCGCCGATCGCGAAGGCGCAGGCCGCGATCTCGTCCTCGGCCTGGTGGACCATGCCGCCCACCTTCTCGAAGCAGTCGGAGAGGTAGTGGGAGGCCGAGGTGGCCGGCGTGATCGGGTACATCGCGCAGATGTCCATGCCGGAGGCGAGCACCCCGAGCGCGATGGCGGTATTGCCGTTGGTGACCACCTGCGGGACGCTGCTCTTGGTCGCCGGGATCGCGTACTTGAAGTCGAGGTTCGCCTCGCCCCACGCGAAGCCGGCCTCGAGCAGCTTCACGTTGGTCTCGATGACGGCCCGGTCCTTCTTGCCGAAGGTGAGCGCCACCTGGTCGCGGGCGAGCTGCAGGTCGAGGCTGTAGATGCTGCAGAGCATCCCCAGGACGAACATGTTCTTGCCGCGCCGCGCGTCGGTCATGAGCGAGCGGCACTCCTTCTCGAGCGGGAGCTCGATGACGCGGAAGCCGTCCTTCACGAGGGAGTCCACGGTCTCGGTGAAGCTCTTCACGATCGCCGGGTCGCGGTGCTCGCGCCAGATGTTCTCCAGCAGGATCGTGGCGCCGGCCTTGAGCTCGCCGGCGCGCACGCGGCCCAGGAGCACCTGCTCGTTGAACGCGACCGCGAGGTCGGTCTCGTCGCCGCCGTTGGTGACCGGCCCGGCGCCGATGCGGATGCGGATGCCGCTCGCGCCGGCCACGCTCCTGGCCGGGGGCTGGATCTCGGCGGGAATGATCTCCACCGTCCAGATGCCGTTGCCGCTTCGCGCGGCGATGGCCGCCAGCGACTGGCCACAGCGCTGCGCACCCTCGCCGGAGTCGCTGATCACCTCGACGATGTGCTCGGGCAGGGTGACGGCGG
>CAZNWZ010000125.1:0-6090 GCA_964576455.1 uncultured Lysobacter sp. | reverse complement strand
CGGAAGTAGTTCTGGAAGGTGATCGAGGCGAGCGTCTGGCTCTCGTTCTTGATCGTGACGCCCTCCTTCGCCTCCACCGCCTGGTGCAGGCCGTCCGACCAGCGCCGGCCCTGCATCATGCGGCCCGTGAACTCGTCGACGATGACGACCTCGTCGTCCAGGACCACGTAGTGCTGGTCGCGGTGGTAGAGCGAGTGCGCGCGCACCCCCGCGTAGAGGTGGTGCATGAGCATGATGTTGGCCGGGTCGTAGAGGCTCGCCCCCTCGGGCAGCAGCCCCGCCTTTACCATGAGCTCCTCGGCGTGCTCGTGCCCCTGCTCGGAGAGGGTCACGTTGTGCATCTTGAGGTCCACCCAGTAGTCGCCCGGGCCCTTCTCCTCCTCCTGCTTCACGAGCTTCGGGATGAGGGCGTTGATGCGCCGGTACATCTCCGTGGAGTCCTCGGCCTGGCCGGAGATGATGAGCGGCGTGCGCGCCTCGTCGATGAGGATCGAGTCCACCTCGTCGACGATGGCGTAGTTGAGGCCGCGCTGGAAGCGCTCCGAGACCTGCGTGGCCATGTTGTCGCGCAGGTAGTCGAACCCGAACTCGTTGTTGGTGCCGTAGGTGATGTCGGCGCGGTAGGCCTCCTGCTTCTCGGCCGGGTCCATCTGCGGGACCACGACGCCCACGGTGAGCCCCAGGAAGCGGTGCACGCGCCCCATCCACTCCGCGTCGCGGCGCGCGAGGTAGTCGTTCACCGTCACCACGTGCACGCCCTTGCCGGTGAGCGCGTTGAGGTACGACGGCAGCGTCGCCACCAGCGTCTTGCCCTCGCCGGTGCGCATCTCGGCGATCTTGCCCTGGTGCAGCGCGAGGCCGCCCACGAGCTGCACGTCGAAGTGGCGCATGCCCAGCACCCGCTTCGCGGCCTCCCGCACGACGGCGAAGGCCTCGGGCAGCACGTCCTCGAGCGCCGCGCCGGCCGCGACCTTCGCCTTCAGGGCCGGCGTCCGGGCCGCCAGGTCCTGGTCGGAGAGCTTCTGCATCTCCGGCTCGAGGGCGTTGATGACGTCGACGCTCCGGCGGTACTGCTTCAGGAGGCGGTCGTTTCGGCTGCCGAAGATGGCCTTGAGGACGTTTGCGAACACTTGGGCGGGGGGCTCGGGCGGGGACGGATGCGAAACCGGCCCCAGGGGGGCCGGCGCGAGGCGGAATTATAAGGTGAAATGGGGGGGGCCTGCCGGATTGCAAGCGTCGGCCCCGCCCGGGCCGGCTACTTGCGCAGGGCGACGGGGATGGCGCCTTCCTTCTTGTCGAGCGCGAAGAACTTGTTGGGGTTCAGGGGCACGCCCTTCTCGCGCACCTCGAAGTGCAGGTGCGGGCCCGTGGTGCGGCCGGTGTTGCCCACCTGCGCGATGAGCTGGCCCTTCATCACCACGTCGCCCACCTTCACCGAGCCCTTGAGCAGGTGCGCATAGCGCGAGGTGAGGCCGTTGTCGTGGTCGATGTCCACGATGTTGCCGTACTCGGGGTGGAACTCGACCGCCGCGACGACCCCGCCCGCGGCCGCCATCACGGGCGTGCCCTGCGTGGCGATGATGTCCACGCCGGTGTGGAAGGTGGAGCGGCCCGTGATCGGGTCGATTCGGTAGCCGTAGTTGGACGAGTAGTAGCCCTGGTGGACGGGCAGCGTCGTCGGGATGGTCTTGCGGGCGAGGCGGTCGTCCATGAACACGGAGTCCAGCACGCCCATCTTGTCGCTGCGGTCGTCCAGGATGCGCGAGATCTCGTCGAGTTTCTGCCGGAACTCCGGGAGGGTCAGGTCGCGCGTGAGGGCGGGCGACGGGGCCGCGCCGCCCAGGCCGGGCTTCTCGTCGAAGCGGAATTCCGTGGGCTTGATGCCGGCGGCCTTGGCCAGGCGCTCGCCGAAGGCGTCCAGCCGCAGGATCCGCGCCTGCAGCTCGCCCACCTTCACCGCCAGCGAGTTGAGCGTCTCGCGCATCTCCGACTCGCTGCGCTTGAGGTCCTCCTCGTGCAGGGCCGTGACCAGCGAGCGCAGGTAGGGGTTGCGCAAGTCGGTCGAGAACCGCATCGTGACCACATAGGTGGCCATCGCGAGGAAGAAGCCCGACATCAGGATGCCGAGCGCCACCAGGATCACCTGGGTCTGGGACAGCGTGATGTTGCGGCTCCTCGCCAGGCTGTCCGAAACCAGAATAATGTTCATCCGTCACTCCCTGTCGCCAACGATGGCCACCGAACCCCTAGCCCGGCTGCTCCGCCAGAACCCCGACCTGGCCCCGGTCCGCGACCGGCTGGCCCTTGTCGAGCGCCTGCAGAGGCGCTATCGGTCCGTGGTACCCGTGGAGCTCGCTTCCTCGAGCCGGGTATGCGCCGTTGATGGAACGACTGTTGTGATTCGCGCAGACAACGCGCCGGTCGCCGCCGCCCTGCGGGCCTTGGCGCCGAGACTGCTGGCCGGGCTGAACGCCGGCCCCCCGCCGGGGAAGAACTCGAAAAACTCGTTGAAAAACAAGCGGGATCAAGAGCTTACCGCATTGCGGGTCGAAGTTCAAGTCGGGGCCCCGGCGCCCTCGCGCCCGCCCCGCCCGCGCGGTCCGCTTCCCCGGGACAAGCTGGCCCAGGTCGCCGCGGGCCTGGCCGACTCGCCGCTCCGGGAGGCCCTGGAGCGGATCGCCCTCGGTCAGGCGAAGAGCAGCACGCGCTCGAAGAGGTAGAAGAGGGCGAAGGCCACCGCCAGCAGGGCGAGCACCTGGATCGTCTTGCCGGCCACGCGCAGGTACTTGCGGTCGCGGGTGGCCAGGTAGGCGCCGCCCAGGGCGAGCAGGAAGAGCAGGGCGAGGAGGAAGACCGCCCGCAGGACGAACATGGCCCGGGCCGGCGTTCAGGCCGGCTGAAGCGCGATGTTGGCGAAGGCGGCCGGGAGGTCGCGGGCCTCCCCGAAGGTCACTTCCTCCCACGCGGTGGCGTCGTCCAGGAGGGCGCGGACCAGCCGGTTGTTGAGCGCGTGCCCGGACTTGTGGCCGTGGAAGGCCCCGATCAGGGGGCGCCCCGCGAGGTAGAGGTCGCCCACCGCGTCCAGGGCCTTGTGCTTCACGAACTCGTCGTCGAAGCGCAGCCCCTCGGCGTTGAGCACCCGGAAGTCGTCCACGACGATCGCGTTGTCGAGGGAGCCGCCGCGCCCCAGGCCCGCGCTGCGCATCGCCTCCACGTCCTGCGTGAAGCCGAACGTGCGCGCGCGCGCCACCTCCTTCACGAAGGAAACCTCGCCGAAGTCGATGTCGACCTCGGTTCCCGACTGCTCGAACACCGGGTGCCGGAACTCGATGGTGAAGCCCACCTTGAAGCCGTCGTAGGGGGCGAGGCTCACGCGCTTGTCCCCCTGCTCGACCGCCACGGGCTTGAGCACGCGCAGGTACTTCTTGGGCGCGGCCTGCTCCTCGACGCCGGCCTGCTGCAGCAGGAAGACGAAGGTCGCGGCGCTGCCGTCCATGATGGGCACTTCCTCGGCGGACACGTCCACGTAGGCGTTGTCGATCCCCAGGCCGAAGAACGCGCTCATGAGGTGCTCCACCGTGGACACCCGCGCGCCCGCCTTCTCGAGGACCGTCGCCATGCGGGTGTCGACCACGTTGTGCGCCCGGGCCGGGATCGCGGGGTTGCCGGGCAGGTCGGAGCGGCAGAAGACGATGCCCGTGTCCGCAGCGGCCGGCCGCAGGACGAGCGTCACCTTGTGGCCGGTGTGGACGCCGACGCCGGTGGCCTTGATGGAGGATTTGAGGGTGCGCTGGCGGATCATTTCGCCGGGCCTGCTCGTGGCGGGCGGGGCTTGGAAAAAACGAATTCTATCATGACCTTAGATGTATTCCAATGAAAAAGGCCCGCTTTCGCGGGCCGGAAAGGAAGGCGGGCACGGCCGCCGGGAGACGGTCGGCGGCCGCGTGCTGCTTCGGTCCCCGCCCTCCGGTGAAACCGGACGGGCGCGGCGACGAGGGCCGGAGACGGGGTCTTCGCCCCGCGCCCGGGGAACCGTCAGTCCGCCTGCTTGCGCAGGAAGGCGGGGATGTCGAGCGTCTCCATGCCGGAATGGCGCAGCGCGTCGACCGTCTGGTCGCGGCGGCGCCGGAACGCGGCGGGCTGCTCGAGCTCCTCGTAGTTGACGGCCAGGGGCTCGTTGTCGGTGCCGGTGCGCTGCACGATCGAGATCGTGGGCTGGCGCTGCGCGGCGGCACCCCCCAGGCCCGTGGCCACGATCGTCACGCGCAGCGCGTCGCCGATCGACTCCTCGATCACGCTGCCGTAGATGATGGTCGCGTCCTCCGCGGTGAACGAGCGGATGGTGTTCATCACCTCGTGCACCTCCTTGAGCTTGAGGCTCTTCGAGGCGGTGATGTTCACCAGGACGCCCCTCGCGCCGGAGAGGTGGATGTCCTCGAGCAGCGGCGAGTGCACCGCCTGCTCGGCGGCCATCTGCGCGCGCTCCGGGCCGGAGGCCATGGCCGAGCCCATCATCGCCACCCCGTTCTCGCTCATGACGGTGCGCACGTCGGCGAAGTCGACGTTCACCAGGCCCGGGCAGTTGATCACCTCCGCGATGCCCGCCACGGCGCCGTTCAGCACGTCGTTGGAGGCGCGGAAGGCGTCCTCGTAGGACACCTCGTCGCCCAGCACCTGCATGAGGCGCTCGTTGGGGATGATGATGAGGGAGTCCACGTGCTGCTTGAGGGCGTCGATGCCCACCGCGGCCACCTTCTGGCGCCGGCCCTCGAAGTCGAAGGGCTTGGTGACGACGGCGACCGTCAGGATCCCCATCTCGCGGGCGATCGACGCGACCACGGGCGCCGCGCCCGTGCCCGTTCCCCCGCCCATGCCGGCGGTGATGAAGAGCATGTCGGCGCCGCCCACCAGCTCCTCGATGCGCGAGCGGTCTTCTTCCGCCGCCTGGCGGCCCACCTCGGGGTTGGCGCCCGCGCCCAGGCCCTTGGTGACGCCCGTGCCCAGCTGCAGCGTCGTCTTCGCGAGGTTCCTCTTGAGCGCCTGGGCGTCGGTGTTCATGGTGATGAACTCCACGCCCTGCACCCCGTTGTTGATCATGTGGTCCACGGCGTTGCCGCCGCAGCCGCCGATCCCCACCACCTTGATCACCGCTTCCGGCGATTGGGCTTCCAGCAATTCGATCATTTGTCGTCTCCTTTGTTGTGACTGCGATTCACCAGCCTGCCGCCTGCTGCCTGCCTGCTGACCCTAGAAATTGCCCTTGAACCAGTTCCTCATCTTCTCGAGCACGTCCTTGAAGCCCGTGCCCGCGATCTTCGCGTGCTGGTCGCGGCGGACCTGCTCGAGCCCCGCCGCGAGCAGACCCATGCCCGTCGAGTGGCGCGGGTTCCTCACCACCTCCGCGAGCGCCCCCGAGTACTGCGGCAGGCCCACGCGCACCGGCATGTGGAACACCTCCTCGCCCAGCTCCACCATCCCCTTCATGAGGGCCGAGCCCCCCGTGATCACGATCCCGGAGGACAGCAGCTCCTCCAGCCCGCAGGAGCGCAGCTCCCGCTGCACCAGCGAGTAGAGCTCCTCGACGCGCGGCTCGATGACCTCCGCCAGGGTCTGGCGCGAGATCTCGCGCGCGGCGCGGTCGCCCACGCCCGGCACCTCGATCATGTCGTTCACGCTCGCGAGCTGGCGCAGCGCCACGCCGTGGCGGATCTTCAGCTCCTCGGCGTCCTTGGTCGGCGTGCGCAGCGCCATCGCGATGTCGTTGGTGATCTGGTCGCCCGCGATGGGGATCACGCTCGTGTGCTTGATGGCGCCCTCGGTGAACACCGCGAGGTCCGTCGTGCCGCCGCCGATGTCCACCAGGCACACGCCCAGGTCGCGCTCGTCGTCCAGCAGCACGGCATCGGCCGAGGCGAGCGGCTGCAGCATGAGGTCCCTCACCTCGAGGCCGCAGCGGCGCACGCACTTCATGATGTTCTGGGCGGCGGAGACGGCGCCCGTCACGATGTGCACCTTCACCTCGAGGCGCATGCCGCTCATGCCCAGGGGCTGGCGCACGCCGCCCTGGCCGTCGATGATGAATTCCTGCTC
>CAZNWZ010000124.1:3836-6108 GCA_964576455.1 uncultured Lysobacter sp. | reverse complement strand
AGGAAGAGGCTGCGCAGGTACTCGGTGTGCATGCGGTAGGGCATGCGCGTGCCGTCGGCGTTCCACGACATGAGGTCGTTGACCGGCGTCCTCTCGCCCTTGAGGTACTGCTTCACGAGGCTGGACCACACCAGGTCCACGCTGCGCAGGAGCTGGAACGCCCCCGACATCTGCGTGGAGTCGAGGTAGCCCTTCTCCCACATCTGGTCCTCGAGGAAGGTCACCTGGCTGTCGTCGATGAAGAGGGCGAGCTCGCCCGGCTCCGTGAAGTCCGTCTGCGCCGCGAGGAGCGTCATCGAGGCGAGCCGCTTGTCGCCGTCGCGCGCCATCGCCGCGGCGGCGATCGACAGGAGCGTCCCCCCGAGGCAGTAGCCCAGCGCGTGCATCCGGCGCTTCGGCACGATCTTCGAGACCGCATCCACCGCGGCCATCACGCCGTGGCGCAGGTAGTCGTCCATGCACAGGTTGCGGTCCTCCGGCCCCGGGTTCTTCCACGAGATCATGAACACCGTGTGGCCCTTCTCGACCAGGTACTTCACCAGCGAGTTGCCCGGCGAGAGGTCGAGGATGTAGTACTTCATGATCCATGCCGGCACCATGAGGACGGGCTCGGCGTGCACGCGCGGGGTGGCGGGCGCGTACTGGATGAGCTCCATCAGGTCGTTCTTCAGCACCACCTTGCCCGGCGTGATCGCGAGGTCCTTGCCCACCACGTAGTTCTCCGCGCCGGCCGGCGGCGAGCCGAGGATCGCGCGCTCCATGTCCTCCTGCCAGTTGCGCAAGCCCCGGGCCAGGTTCTCGCCGTTGGTCTCCCGGATCACCTTCATCACCTCCGGGTTGGTGAGCGGGAAGTTGGAGGGCGAGAAGACGTCCATCGCCTGCCGCGTGGTGTAGTCGAGCACCTGCTCGTGGTGCCGGGTGACGCCGCGCACGCCGCGCATCGTGATCGACAGCCACTGCTGGCCCAGCAGGAAGCTCTGGTAGACCACGCTGTAGGGCATCTGGTCCCAGGCCGGGTCGCGGAAGCGCGGGTCCTGCGGCAGGGGCTCGATGCAGTGCTCGCAGGTCTCGCCCTGCGCGTGCATGAGCAGGTGGGCCAGGCGCTCCCACTGCCGCACGCCCATCTCCACGATCTCCGCCTGCTTGCTGGGCGAGGCGGCCAGGTGCATGGCCCAGTCGATCCAGGCGGCGGAGATCGCGGCCGGCGACAGGCCCCCGGTGAACTTGCCGATGGTCGCGTGCAGCAGGCGGTCGGCATTGCCGGAAACGAAGTTGGGCAGCAGGGACTGGGGCTGGGCATACATGGTCGCCTCCCGGGGGGGCGGGGGATGTAAGTCCAAGATACGCTTGGGAAAAACCCCCGGATTGACCTGTCTCAAGCGGAGGGGTCAGGGCCTCAGCCGGTAGGCCTCGTCGAAGAGCCGCTCCAGCCCCGGATGGACCCCCCGGAGCCCGTCGATCACCGCCTTCGCCCACTCGAAATAGCCCCGCCGCCGCTCCAGGGGCCAGTGGGCCGGCGGCGCTTCCACGACGTCGCGCAGGTTGCAGATCTTGTCGGCCAGCTTCACGAGCTTCGCCTGGGGGGAAAGGTGCGGTGCGTGCTCGACCTGCAGGCGCTTCCTCTCGGGCTTGGGCAGGCGCTTGTCGTCCGTGACCTCGGCCACGATGGCGGCGACCTCGGCGCCGAACTCGCGCTCGAGCTCCTCCACCGTCGTCTGCGTGTCCTCCACCGTGTCGTGCAGGATCGCCGCGACGAGCACGTCCACGTCTTCCACCCCGGCCTCGACCCGGAGCACGCGGGCGAGCGCCAGCGGGTGGTTGATGTAGGGCGAGGCCTCGGCGTCCTTGCGCCGCTGGCGGCGGTGCTTGAACGCGGCGAAGTCGGCGGCCTTGATGAGGCGGGCGAGGGGATCCACGCCTCCAGTATGACCCTCACCCCGGCCCTCTCCCCGGGGGGCCCCAACTTGTCGGGGCCAGCCAATGGCAGAGGGGCCGGGGGCGAGGGTTATCATTTCCCGATGTCCTCCCCCTCCGATCTCACCGACCGCTTCCTCCTCGAGAACCTGGACATCCGCGGCCAGGTCGTGCGCCTGGGTCCCGTGTGGCGCGCCATCCTTTCGCGGCGGGAGTACCCGGAGGCCTTTCGCCAGCTCCTGGGCGAGTTCGCCGCGCTCGCGGTCCTGATCGGCTCGGGCCTCAAGCACCCGGGGCGCGCCGTCCTGCAGGTGATGGGACACGGGCCGGTGTCGCTCGCGGTGGCCGATTGCTCGCA
>CAZNWZ010000124.1:0-3736 GCA_964576455.1 uncultured Lysobacter sp. | reverse complement strand
TCCTGCAGGTGATGGGACACGGGCCGGTGTCGCTCGCGGTGGCCGATTGCTCGCAGGACCTGGCGCTGCGGGCGATGCTGAAGATCGACTCAAAGGCTCCCCTCTCCCTCGGGAGAGGGGCTGGGGGTGAGGGTCCGAGCATCCACGACTTCTTCCCCACCGGCCGCCTCGTCCTCACCCTCGAGAACGCCCAGACGGCGCGCCACTTCCAGTCCATCGTCCCGCTGGAGGGTGCCACGCTCGCCGAGTGCTTCGAGCGCTACTTCGACCGCAGCGAGCAAGTGCCCACGCACCTGTGGGTGCACGTCGGCGAGGAGAGCGTCGGGGCCCTCATCCTGCAGAAGCTGCCCAAGGCCGACGAGAAGGACCCGAGCGGCTGGGCGCGCGTGCAGCGGCAGGCGGCCCGGGACGCTCCCCTTTCCCTGGGGAAAGGGACCGGGGCCGAGGGATTCGACGTTGCCGCGTTCCTGGCCTCGCTCTTCCCCCACGATGACGTGCGCCTCTTCAAGCCCCACCCCGTCAGGGACGGCTGCAGCCGCAGCGAGGAAAAGGTGGTGGCCATGCTCAAGGGGCTGGGCCGCACCGAGGTGGAGGCCACCCTGGCCGAGCATGGCGTGGTGAAGGTCCACGACGAGCTCTGCAACCAGGAATACCGGTTCATGCCCGCGGACGTGGCGCGCATCTTCGAAGGCTGATCTCCGTTCCCTTTCGCCTGTAATCGGGGGGCCGGGGAAGAGGCTTGGGGCCGTTGGCCGCGATGCGTAGAATCCGCCCATGCCTCCCGCCACCGCCTGCCAGGCCCTCGCCGACAAGGCCTGGAATGCCCAGTACTCGAGCCCGCGCGATTCCCACGCCTGGGCGAGCGAGGCGCTGGCCGAGGCGGAAAAGTACGGCGACACCGCCTGCAAGGCCCTCGCGCACCTCACCATCGGCAACTTCCAGCTCCGCTACGAGAGTCCCGACCAGGCCCGGCTGTCGCTGAAGGCGGCCGAGGGGGAGTACACCGCCCTCGACGACAAGCGCGGCGCCACGCTCGCCCGCACCGGCCTCGCCCGCGCCCGCATGATGCAGGGCGACGCCAAGGGCGCCTACGACATGTACCGCGCGATCCTCGAGGCGGAGGCGGGCATCCTCGCGCCGCTGGACCGCTTCTACGTGCTGAACGGCATCGCCGGATCCTGCGCCGCGCTGGGCGATGCGCCGCAGTCCATCGGCTACCTCTTCGAGGCGCTGGGCCAGGTGCGCACGCACAACGCCCGGCCGCAGACGGCCACGCTCCTGTCGAACCTGGGCGGCGAGCTCGTGGCCGTGGGCGACTACGAGGAGGCGCTCACGGTGCTGCAGGAGGCCGAGACGCTGGTGGCGGAGCTGCAGCATCCGCGCCTTCGCGTGGGCATCGCCGCGAACCTCGTCGATTGCCTGGTGCACCTGGGCCGGGTGCAGGAAGCGCTGCCGCGCGCCCGCGCCATCATGGCCGACCCCGAGGCGCCGCACATCTCCGCGCCGGAGGGCAACGTCTTCACCACCTGCGCGCTCACCTTCCTCAAGAGCGGCTGCGACGCCGAGGCCGAGACGGCGCTCGCCAGCGCCGAGCGCGAGGCCGCCCGGCACGGCGGCCCCTGCCTCGTCTGGGCGCTCTACCTGCGGGCGATGATGCTCGCCCGGAAGGGCGACCGCGACGGGGCCATCGCACGCCTGCGGGAGGCCAAGACCCGCTTCGAGGACCGCACGCCGCTGCTGCTCCAGGGCCTCGTGCTGGAGTCGCTGGCGGAGCTGGCCGCGCAGGCCGGCCGCCACGCCGAGGCGTTCGCGCTCCAGAAGGAGTACTTCCAGGCCTACGAGAAGCGCCTGGGGATGGGGACGAAGGCGCGCTACTACGCGGTGCAGATCCGCTACGAGCTGAACCGCCTGCGCGACGAGCGCGACCGGGCGCGGGAGGAGGCCCTGCGCGATTCGCTCACGGGCCTGTACAACCGGCGCTACCTCGACTCGGTGCTCGCGGCGCTGATCTCGCTCTTCGGGCGAACGGGGCAGCCGCTTGCCGTGGCCATGCTCGACCTGGACTTCTTCAAGAGCGTGAACGACGAGTTCGGCCACCTCTTCGGGGACGAGGTGCTGCGCACGGTCTCGAAGGTGCTCACCGAGGGCACGCGTGCGGGCGACGTGGTGTGCCGCTACGGCGGAGAGGAGTTCTGCCTGCTCTTCCCCAACTCCACGGCCGAGGACGCGGTGTCGCGCGTGAACACGCTGCTGGAGGCCACGCGACAAGCCGTCACCCGGATGGGCGATATCCAGAAGAGCGGCATCACCTTCTCGGCGGGCGTCTCCGGCTTTCCCGAGGATGGGCAGACGGCGCAGGCGCTGGTCGATGCGGCCGACCGCGTCCTCTACGCTGCCAAGAACCAGGGGCGCGGGCGGGTCATGCGATGAATCCCTCCCCTCTCCTTTGCGAGAGGGGCGGCGGTGAGGGTGCTACTCCTCCCCTCTCCCTTGGGAGAGGGGCCGGGGGTGAGCGTGCCTTGTGGCGTAGGATGAACCATTCCCCACGAAAGCCCTCCCCATGACCGCCCTCGTCTTCGATCCCTCCACGACCGCCCTCGCGGAAAGCATCTACACCGACCTCCTGCGCAACGCCGTCGTGGTCTCGTCCACCGGCGTCCAGCTCACCACGGACCCGAAGAACATCGCCAAGATCAGCTTCAAGCTCGCCGCCTCGTTCAAGGAGGTGGAGAACGAGCTGAACGCGGAGAACCTGCCGAAGAACCAGGACTTCACGCTCGATGTCTCGGACATGGCGGCCTGGAACAAGTAGCCCCGAAGTCTCTCCCGTCTGCCTTGGAAGAGGGGTCGGGGCGAGGCTGATTTCTCCCCTCTCACCAGGGAGAGGGGCCGGGGGTGAGGGTCAACGCAGCAACTTCGAAATCCCCTCCCTGAACCCCGTCGCCCCGCCATTCGCCGGGTGCCGCACCGCCGCCACCACCGGCACCTGAAGCTCCGCGAGAATCCCCCGCGCTTTCTCACCCACCGCCACCACCGGCACCTCCGGAAAGAGCGCGAGGAACTGGCGCAGCGCCGGCAGCCCCGCCTGGAATTCCTCCGGCGTGGGCGTGCGGTTCTTGAGCGCCGTGGCCCCCTGCGGATGCCACGCGAACGTGTTCCAGTTGACCCACTCGCGGCCCTCGAGCCCCGCCTCCAGCATCTTTCCCCAAACGATCGTGGCGGTGGGCTCCGTGAAGCCGCCGGCGCGCACCGACTCGCCGCTCGTGCGCCGTTTGGGGCCGTCGAAGTAGACGCTGTCGAGGAGCGAGGGCGATGCGACGAGCTGCCGCTCGCTCGTCATTGCGATGCCGCTGAACTTGGCGCCCTGGTAGCCGGCCGCCTCCGCCACGAGGAGCAATCGCGCGCGGCCGATCCGCTCGGAAAGGTAGCGGCGAAGCTGGTCGCGGCGGATGGCCGGCGCCTCGGGCCCGAAGTCGTTGGCGCGGTCGAAGTCGGCCCAAGGGTTGAAGACGCGTGGGGCGGAGAAGGCCTGGAGTTCGGAGAGGAAGCGGTCGACGGGCGAATGGGAAGGCATCGGGGCATTATCGCGTATGCGTGACCCTCACCCCCGGCCCTTCTCCCAAGGGAGAGGGGAGACGATCGCCGAACCAAGGAGAGGGGAGAAGAGCGTGGCTCACCCACTGAGCCATCGCGGGCGTAGGATGTGATTCGTGGGGCGCAGGCCCCGTCGCCGATT
>CAZNWZ010000123.1:0-6251 GCA_964576455.1 uncultured Lysobacter sp. | reverse complement strand
GGTGAAGCGCGGCGTGGAGGTGTGGATCGCGAACCACCGGACGGTGGACGGGATCATCTCCTACGTGCGGCGTCTGGGCGCGATGGTGGGGGCGGGGGAGAAGGCCGAGGAGTACGCGGACCTGCTGGAGGCCCGGGTGGCGGCCGTGCGGGCGCTGGGGAAGTCGCTGCAACGGCGTCCGAAGGTCTATTTCGAGGAGTGGGACGATCCTTGCATCAGCGCCATCGGCTGGGTGAGCGAACTGGTCGGCATCGCGGGCGGCGAGGACGTCTTCCCGGAGAAGGCGGCCTGCGCGATGGGACGCGACCGGATCCTGGCGGATCCCTCGGAGGTGGTGCGCCGCGCGCCCGACGTCATCATCGGCTCGTGGTGCGGGAAGAAGTTCCGGCCGGAAAAGGTGGCGGCGCGGCCCGGCTGGGGCGCCATCCCCGCGGTTCGCGACGGCGAGCTGCACGAGGTGAAGTCGCCCCTCATCCTGCAGCCGGGGCCGGCGGCACTTACCGACGGGCTGGACGCGCTGCAGGCGATCATCACCCGCTGGGCGGGGCGCAGCGACCGGTGCCAGGTGGCCGCGTGAGCGAGGCCGCGACGATCGCCTCGCCGTGCATGAAGGTGTGCACGCTCGACGCGGGCGGCAGCTACTGCCTGGGCTGCCTGCGTACGACGAGGGAGATCGCCCTGTGGGGGTCCCTCCCGGAGACGCAGCGCGCCCACGTCATCGGGACGCTGCCGGAGCGCCATCGGCTGCTCGAGGGCGTGGCGGCGGCGCTCGAGACGCGGCGCTGCCCGACGTGCGGCACGCCGTTCGGCTGCGGCGCCCGGGGCCCGGAGGGAGCGTGCTGGTGCACGCGCTACCCGCCCGTCGCCCCGCAGGCCGGCGCCGGTTGCCTGTGCCCCGCCTGCCTGGCGGCGGCCGCGAACTGAGGAAGACCATGGGACATCGACTCTCGAGGATCTACACGCGGACCGGCGACGACGGCACGACCGGGCTTGGCGACGGAACCCGCATCGGCAAGGACGAGCTTCGCGTCGAGGCGATGGGGACGGTGGACGAGCTCAACTCGGGCATCGGGCGGGTGCTCGCGCACGAGGTGCCAAGCGCGGTGCGCGAGTGCCTCGAGCGCGTGCAGCACGACCTCTTCGACCTGGGTGCGGAGCTGTGCCTGCCGGGCGTGACGAAGGTCGACGAGAACCACGTCGGCCGGCTGGAGCGCGAGCTCGACGCGTTCAACGCCGACCTGGGGCCGCTCAAGGAGTTCATCCTGCCCGGCGGGACGGCCGCGGCGGCCGACGCCCACGTCGCGCGGACCGTCTGCCGGCGCGCGGAGCGCACGCTCGTCGCGCTGAACAAGGCGCAACCGGGCCCGGATGGCGGGAGGCGGTACCTCAATCGCCTTTCGGACCTGCTCTTCGTGGTGGCGCGCACGATCAACCGGTCGGCGGGGCGGCCGGACGTGCTCTGGCAGCAGGGGAAGAACCTCTAGATGCCGTCGCGGGAGGGGGAACCCGCCAGGGCTTCGATCGACCTGGTCGACGGCGTGCGAGTCGTCGTCCCGGATACGGTGCGCCTGATCACGCCCTACGTGCTTCGGGAGCAGCAGGACTGGTTCGAGGACGAGATCCGGTTCCTGCGCCGCCTGCTGCAGCCGGGGGAGAAGGTCATCGACATCGGCGCCAACTTCGGCGTCTATGCGCTGTCGATGGCGCGGGCCGTGGGGCCGGCGGGACACGTGTGGGCCTTCGAGCCGGCATCGGGCACCGCGAGGTTCCTGGCCGAGTCCATCGCGCTCAATGGCTTCGCCCAGGTCTCCCTGGAGCGCAGCGCCCTGTCCAGCGCCGTCGGCACGGCCCGACTGGCGCTCAACGACAACCCGGAATTGAACGCGCTGGTTCACGGGCCGGAGTCCGCGGGCGCCTGCGAAACCGTTCCCCTGGCGACCCTGGACGCGTCCCTGGAACGCCATGGCTGGCGCGACATCGCGTTCCTGAAGATCGACGCGGAAGGGGAGGAGGCCAACATCCTGAAAGGCGGAGAGCGCTTCTTCGCCGAACTCTCGCCGCTGGTCCAGTTCGAGATCCGGGCCGGCGCGGACTGGCACCTGGAACTCGTCCGGGAGTTCGCCGCGCGGGGCTACGCCTCCTACCGGCTCGTGCCGGGGCTCGACGTGCTCGTGGCATTCGATGCCGGATCCCCGCCGGACGGCTACCTCCTCAATCTCCTCTGTTGCAAGCAGGACCGCGCCGAAAGGCTCGCCGCGCGGGGGTTCCTGGTGGATGCCGCGGCAAGCCGCGGCGAGGCCCTGCCGCAAGGAGCGGGGCGAGGGGGGGCGTACGACTGGCGAAACACCGTCGCCCGGCTGCCCTATGGCGCCCGGCTTGCGGCGGTGTGGGAGAAGACGGTTTCCGCGGGGGGCAGCGCCGAGGTGGAGGAAGCGCTGTCCCTCCACGCCTTCAGCCGGGACGCTGCCCGGTCGGCGTCCGAGCGCTTCGGCGCCCTGGAGAGGAGCTTCGGCATCCTCCGGGCGCTCTGCGAAGGGCGGCCTTCGCACCTTCGCCTGGCCAGCCTGGCCCGGGTGGCGCGCGACTACGGCGCTCGGGCGGTCGCCGTGAACGCGCTCCAGCGGCTGGGCGACGCGCTGCTGCGGCACCGGCAGGTCGATGTCCGGGAGCCGTTTCTCGCGCCAGGCGAGCGCTTCGATGCCGTTCCCCCGGGCGAGGCCATCCCGAACTGGGTCCTGGCGGCCGTCCTGGAGGAATGGGAACGGCTGGGCTCCTTCTCGTCGTTCTATACCGGCGCCTCGGCCAGGCCACGCCTCGAAGCGATCCGCGCCCTGGGTTTCGGCAGCGCGGAAATGGAACGCCGGCGGCAACTGCTGCAGGAGCGCTTCGGGCACGCCGCGGCCTAGCGGCTGCGCCCCGCCGATCGAGGTCCGGGCCGGAAGCGCGCAAGAACGTTCAACTCGGGAGAAATCTCCGATGGGAAGGTCGATCGCTGCCGTGGTGCTCGCGCTTCTCGTGTCCTGGTTGGCCTTGCCTGTGGCGGCCGCCGAACGCGATTGGCTGGTGGGGAAGTGGGAGCTGTACCATGACCCCGACGGAAGCCCCAAGGACTGGCTGGAATTCGAGCGGGACGGGAAGATGACGAGCTACTCGGCGAAGGGAAGGTCCGTCCCGGGCGAGTATTCGATCAACGACGGATCCATCTCCATCGTCCTGGACTTCGGTGGCAAGGCGGTTCCGTTGCGGGTCACCTACAGTCCCGACCGCAAGAAGCTGCTCTACTACTCCAGCCGGAGCGGCAACACCGCGGAGTATCGCAAGATCAAGTAGGTGGCCGGCGAAGCCGGGGAGCGGAAGCAGTCGCCTGGGAGACTGCCGATGGATGAGGGCGAAGAAGCCAGGAAACGGCGCATCGGCGCGCTTTCCGATGCGGAGAAGGTCGCCATCATGAAGAGGCACCTCGCCGATCCGGACCGGCACGTGCCCGAAATCCTGTGGAAGGGGAGTTCCTCGCCCGAGGAGATCTCGCGGGGGCTGCGCCGCATCCGGAACTGGAGGCACGCCCGGGCGGCTGCGTGGGTCGGATTGATGGTGCTGGGCGTGTCGATCGACCTTTTCGCCTGGCGCATCAGCCCCGCCGTGGCGGGGGCCATTCTGCTGGGCGTGGTGATGTCCTTCGAGGCCGTCTTGACCTTCGTGCGCTGTCCGCGTTGCGGCCACGAGTTCTCGAAGCTGGGGCGGACGGCTGCGCAGGCATGCGCCCACTGCGGCCTGCCGCTCCACGAGGGATCGCGAGGCGTGTTCTGGTAGATTGTGGAGCCGGCGTTCGTCGCCCGCCTGCAGGCCCCGCACGACCCGACCGCCCACCGTAGCCGACCACGCCACTGGGAGGAAAAATGACCGTCAAGAACCGCTTCGCCCACGCATCCCTGGCCCTCGCCCTCGCGATCTCCGCCGGCTGCGCCGCGTACCGGGTGGAGTCGAACATCGAGGAAAAGCCCGCGCCGTCGTCCGCGACGGCTACGTCGGGTCAGGTCCTGCTTTCGGAAAGCGGCTTTCCGGGCCGCAAGTACACCGAAATCGGGCCGATCGACGTGTCCGTGAAGAAGCTGACCGTCTTCCACGCCGACCCCACGAAGGAACAGGCGAACCAGGCGCTGATCGAGAAGGCCAGGCTCCTCGGCGCCGACGCCGTGATCAACGTCAAGTACGAGTCCGGCATCGGCCTCACCACCTGGGGCTACATGGACGCGAAGGGCACGGCGGTCAGGTTCACGAAGTAGGCGGCGCCCCGGCCGGCGGCTAGGCCCCGCCGGGCTCCGGCTCCTCGGTGCTTGGTTCGGGCTCCGGCTCCGGCGGCAGGAACGAAGCCCGCCGCTTCTCCAGGAACGCGGTCACGCCTTCCATCCCCTCGGGCGAGGACCGGATGCGTGCGATCCGGTCGGCCGTGTCCTGGATGAGCTCGCTCGTCACCGGACGGCCCGCCACCGCGCGGATGAGCGCCTTGCACTCGGCCTGCGCCACCGGGCCGCAGGCGAGGAAGGCGTCCACGACCTGGCCCACCTTCTCGTCGAGGTCCGCCTCGTCCTGCGCCAGCTCGTGCAGCAGGCCCAGGCGCCACGCGTCCGCGGCCTCGATCTTCTCGGCGGTGAGGAAGTAGCGCCGCGCGGCCTTGGCGCCGATGGTGGCCACGACGTAGGGCGAGATCACGGCGGGGATGAGGCCGAGCTTGGCCTCCGTGAGCGCGAAGGTGGCGTTCACCGTGGCGACGGCCACGTCGCAGCAGGCCACCAGCCCCACGCCGCCGCCGTACGCCGGCCCCTGCACGCGGGCGATCGTGGGCTTCTTCAGCTCCGAGAGAGTGCGCATGAGGGCGGCGAGCGCCATGGCGTCGCGCCGGTTCTCCTCCTGCGGGGCGCCGGCCACGCGGCGCATCCAGGCGAGGTCGGCGCCGGACGAGAAGCTCTTGCCCACGGCCGAGAGCACCACGCAGCGGATGCCCTCCTCGGCCTCCATGGAGCGGAAGGCGTCGGTGAGCTCCGCGATGAGCGCGTCGTCGAAGGCGTTGTGGCGATCGGGGCGGTTGAGGGTGACGAGGCCGACGGGGCCCTGGCGTTCGATGGCGATGTGGGTGGTCATGAGGGCGGATCACATCCTGAAGATGCCGAAGCGGGTGTCCTCGACGGGGGCGTTGAGCGCGGCGGCCAGCCCCAGGGCCAGCACGCGGCGCGTGTCGACGGGGTCGATGACGCCGTCGTCCCACAGGCGGGCGGTGGCGTAGTAGGGGTGGCCCTGGCGCTCGTACTGGTCGCGGATGGGGGCCTTGAACGCCTCCTCCTCCTGCGCCGGCCACTGGCCGCCCCTGGCCTCGATGCCGTCGCGCTTCACGGTGGCGAGCACGCTCGCGGCCTGCTCGCCGCCCATCACGGAGATGCGCGCGTTGGGCCAGCTCCACAGGAAGCGCGGGTTGAAGGCGCGGCCGCACATGCCGTAGTTGCCGGCGCCGAACGAGCCCCCGAGGATGAGCGTGAGCTTGGGCACCTTCGCGCAGGAGACCGCCGTGACCATCTTGGCGCCGTCCCGGGCGATGCCCTGGTTCTCGTACTTGCGGCCCACCATGAAGCCGGTGATGTTCTGCAGGAAGAGCAGGGGAATGCCGCGCTGCGTGCACAGCTCGATGAAGTGCGCGCCCTTGAGCGCCGACTCCGAGAAGAGGATGCCGTTGTTGGCGAGGATCCCCACCGGCATGCCGTGCAGGTGCGCGAACCCGGTGACGAGCGTGGTTCCGTAGAGCGCCTTGAACTCGTGGAAGTCCGAGCCGTCCACGAGGCGCATGATGATCTCGCGCACGTCGAAGGGGTGGCGCGTGTCCGTGGGAACGATCCCGTAGAGTTCCTCTGCCGCGTAGAGCGGCTCCTCGAACGGCGCGCAGGCCGCCTTCGGGCGCGGCGCCCCCGCGCCCTCGCAGTGGCGGACGATCTCGCGGGCGATGGCGAGCGCGTGCCGGTCGTCGTCCGCGAGGTGGTCCGTGACGCCGGAGGTGCGCGAGTGCACGTCGCCACCGCCCAGGTCCTCGGCGCTCACCACCTCGCCCGTGGCCGCCTTCACGAGGGGAGGGCCGCCCAGGAAGATGGTGCCCTGGTTCTTCACGATGACCGACTCGTCGCACATCGCCGGCACGTAGGCGCCGCCCGCGGTGCACGAGCCCATCACCACCGCCACCTGCGGGATGCCGGCGGCGGAGAGGTTGG
>CAZNWZ010000122.1:4373-6278 GCA_964576455.1 uncultured Lysobacter sp. | reverse complement strand
GGTCGAGGTGCCGGCGTGGCGCTACGCCATGATCAACTACCCGCACCCGCTGCTCTCCAACGGGCTGTCCATCCTGGACACCCCGGGCCTGAACGCCCTGGGGATGGAGCCCGAGCTCACCGTCTCGACGCTGCCCAGCGCCCACGCGATCCTCTTCCTGCTGTCGATCGACACCGGGGTCACCAAGAGCGACCTGGAGATCTGGGACCGCTACGTGAAGCCGGGCCTGCCGCAGAAGATCGCGGTGCTCAACAAGATCGACCTCATGTGGGACGAGCTCAAGACCCCCGAGGAGATCGGGCGCGCCGTGCAGCGCATGGTGGAGACGACGTCGAAGGCGCTTTCGCTCGACCCCCGCCACATCTTCGCCCTTTCCGCGCAGAAGGCGCTGCTCGGCAAGATCCGCGAGGACGCGGGCCTGGTCCGGAAGAGCGGCATCGAGGCCCTGGAGACCTTCCTCGCCCAGGAGATCGTCCCGATGCGCCGGCAGATCCTGTGCCGGGCGGTGATGAACGAGATCGGCGCGATGATGGTCGCCTCCCGCGCCTCCGTGGCGAACAAGCAGCAGGCCAACCAGGCCTCGATGGCGGAGCTGCAGGGCCTCGTGGGCAAGAGCCGCGAGGTGGTCACCAAGCTCTGGCAGAAGATCACGGCCGAGAAGGGCGCCTACAACGCCGCCCTGGCCGAGTACAAGGTCAACCACTCGACCTTCTCGGCCAAGCGCTCGGCGCTGATGGACATGCTCAACCCCGCCAAGATGGACGCGATGCTCGCCCAGAGCGCCCAGGCCATGGAGGACTCGTGGACCACGGTCGGGCTGCAGCGCGCCATGCGGGAGCTCTCCAAGCTCATGAGCGCGGACTTCGAGCGGGTGTTCGCCGCGAGCGAGGACATCAAGAAGCTCATGCAGGGCGTGTACAACACGTTCGTCGAGAAGTTCGGCTTCCAGAAGATGACGCTGCCCTCGCTCGACCTCGAGCTGCACGCGACCAAGCTCAAGCTGCTGGTGGCCGAGACCGACGAGTTCAGCCGCAACCCGATCAACGTCGCCAACTACAAGAGCTTCTTCGTGAAGAAGTTCTACGCCTCGCTCGTCGCGCAGGCGCGCAGCCTCTTCGGCGACGCGCGGGCGCAGAGCGAGCGCTGGGTGCAGGCGGTCACGCTGCCGCTCGAGACGCAGATGAAGGACCACAAGCAGCAGCTGCAGTCGCGCCTGGACAACCTGTCGAAGATCAACGAGAAGTCCACGGGCATCAACGAGCAGCTCGCCGAGCTCAAGGCCGTGGCCGAGGGGCTGAAGAAGCAGCGCGACATGATCGAGGGGCTGCTCCAGCGCGTCTCGCGCGAGGAGGCGGCGGCGACCGCTGCGCCGCCCGCCGGGCCCGCGGAGAGGACCGCGCCGATGATGCCGCCGGAGCTCATGGAGACCACGAAGCTCTCCGTCTTCGAGGCCCCGCTCACGATCTCGCGCCGGGCGGCGCGCGCCCAGGAGGTCTTCCGCGAGGTGGCGCACGTGAAGGAGGAACCGCCCAAGCCCGTGGCGCCGCGCCCCGCCGCGCCGGCCCCGAAGCCCCAGGCGGCGCCCCTCATCTCGGACGACATGCTCGCGGCCCTGTCCCGGCACCCGGGAGAGGCGACGATCAACGAGCGCGGCGCCGACGGCGAGAAGACGCAGCGCCTGCCCGCGTTCGACCCCCGGCTCTACAACCCCGACGGCTCGCGCAAGGCGGTCGCGGGACAGCCCCCCGGCGCCGACCGGACGCAGAAGCTCGACCCGGGCAGCACGCAGAGGCTCGACTTCGGCTCCACCCAGAAGCTGGACCCCAACGCCACGCAGAAGCTCGACTTCGGCAGCACCCAGAAGCTGGATCCCGGCACCACGCAGAAGCTCGATCCCGGCACCAC
>CAZNWZ010000122.1:1408-4273 GCA_964576455.1 uncultured Lysobacter sp. | reverse complement strand
CAGAAGCTCGCGCCCACCACCACGCAGAAGCTCGACGAGTCCATCGAGAAGCTGCAGGAGGCCCGGCGCATCCTCCAGGGCGCCGCGCCGAAGCCCTGAGGCCTCAGACCAGGATCACGTCGTACTGCTCCTGGGTATAGGCCGTCTCCACCTGCATCGAGATGGGCTTGGCGATGAAGTCGCCGAGCATCGTGAGGGCCGTGGACTCCTCGTCCAGGAACATGTCGATCACCATCTGCGAGGCGAGGATGCGGTACTCCTTGGCGCCGAACTGGCGCTCCGTGCGCAGGATCTCGCGCAGGATCTCGTAGCACACGGTCTGCGGCGTCTTGAGCTCCCCGCGCCCCTCGCACACCGGGCAGGGCTGGCACAGGACGTGCGCGAGGGACTCGCGGGTGCGCTTGCGCGTCATCTCCACCAGGCCGAGCTGCGAGAACCCGTTGACCGTGACGCGCGTGCGGTCGCGGGCGAGGGCCTTGCGGAACTCCGCGAGCACGGCGTCGCGGTGCTCCTGCGTGTCCATGTCGATGAAGTCGACGATGATGATCCCGCCGAGGTTCCTCAGGCGCAGCTGCCGGGCGATGGACTGCGCGGCCTCGAGGTTGGTCTTGAAGATCGTGTCGTCGAAGGAGCGGCCGGAGACGAATCCGCCGGTGTTCACGTCCACCGTGGTGAGGGCCTCGGTCTGGTCGATGATGAGGTAGCCGCCGCTCTTCAGGTCCACGCGGCGGGCAAGCGCCTTCTCGATCTCCTCCTCGACCCCGAAGAGGTCGAAGAGCGGGCGCTCCCCGGAGTAGTGCTCCAGGACCGGCAGCGCCTTGGGCGTGTACCGCTGCGCGAACTCCCGCAGGCGGTGGAAGGTCTCGCGCGAGTCCACGATCACCCGCTCGGTCGCGTCGGTCACCAGGTCGCGCAGCACCCGCGTGGCGAGCGCGAGGTCCTGGTAGAGCAGCGCCTGGGGGGGCGCGGTGGAGGTGGCCTGCTGGATCTGCTTCCAGAGCGTGACCAGGTAGTCGATGTCGGCCTTGAGCTCGGCCTCCGTCGCGGTCTCGGCCACGGTGCGCACGATGAACCCGCCGGATTCCCCGGGGGGGATGAGGCTGTGCACCTTCTCGCGCAGGTTCTCGCGCTCGGCCACGTCCTCGATCCGCTGCGAGATGCCGATGTGGGGGTCCTGCGGCAGGTAGACGAGGAGCCGGCCGGCGATGGAGACCTGCGTGGACAGGCGCGCGCCCTTCGAGCCGATGGGGTCCTTCACCACCTGCACCAGCAGCGCCTGGCCCTCCGAGAGGATCTTCTCGATGGGCTTGACCTGCCCGTCGCCGTTGCGGGCCATCCAAATGTCGGCCACGTGCAGGAAGGCCGCGCGCGCGAGGCCGATCTCGACGAAGGCCGACTGCATGCCGGGCAGGACGCGGCAGACGCGGCCGAGGTACACGTTGCCCACGATGCCGCGCGAGGAGTCGCGCTCGACGTGCAGCTCCTGCACCGCGCCCTGCTCGGTGACGGCGACCCGCGTTTCCTGCGGGGTGACGTTGATGAGGATCTGCTCGTTCAACTTTGGCGCTTCGCGGGTGGGTAAGGCGGTGGACGCCGATTATCGCCGATGTCCCGCCGATTGCCGCGGATGAGTTCCTGGTCGACGGAAATGGAGAATGGCTCGACCACGCCGAAACTCGCCACAATGCACCTTGCCAAGCCCTTATCGGCGGCCATCGGCGGGACATCGGCGGCAATCGGCGTCCCCGGGGTAGTCCCCGTCAGGGCACCGAGACGCCGAATTCTCGCAGGAGTTCGGCCGTCTCGAACAGGGGCAGCCCCATGACCCCGGAATAGCTGCCCTCGATGCGGCTGATGAACGCCCCCGCGCGCCCCTGGATGCCGTAGCCGCCCGCCTTGTCGAAGGGCTCCCCGGAGGCGACGTAGGCCTCGATGCGGGCCTCGTCGAGGGGGGCGAGGCTGACGTGCGACTCGCTCACCCGCATCTCCAGCCGGCCGTCGAAGGCGATCGCCACCGCGGTGAGCACGCGGTGGCGGGTGCCGGCCAGGAGCCGCAGCATGCGCGCGGCGTCGGCGGCGTCCGCGGGCTTGGCGAGCATCTCGTTGGCGAGCGCCACGGTGGTGTCGGCCGCGAGCACCGGCATGCGCCGCAGGCCCTTTCGCATCACCACGCGCTGCCAGGCCGCCTCGGCCTTCAACCGGGCCACCCGCCGCACGTAGTCGTCGGGGTGCTCCCCGGGGAAGGCGTCCTCGAGGGTCTCCGCGTCCTGCCGGGCCCCCTCCCGGAACAGGAGCATCTCGAACTTCACCCCGACCTGGGCGAGGAGCTCGCGGCGGCGGGGGCTGCGGGAGGCGAGGTAGATGACGGCCATGGCCCTACTCGCGATGGTACGGGTGGCTGGCGAGGATCGACCAGGCCCGGTAGAGCTGCTCGGCGAGCAGCACCCGCACGAGGCCATGGGGCAGCGTGAGGGCCGAGAGCGAGACCAGCTTGTCCGCGCGGGCCTTCACGGCGTCGGACAGCCCGTCGGCGCCGCCGATCACGAAGGCCGGGTGGGTGCCGTCGCGCATCCAGCCGGCCAGCATCACGGAGAGCCCCTGCGTGGTGACGGGGCGCCCCTTCTCGTCGAGGGCGTGGACGATGGCGCCCTCCGGCACGGCGGCGAGGATGCGCTCGCCCTCGAGGGACTTCGCCTTCTCGACCGTCTTGCCGGAGGACTTCTCCTCGGGCTTGAGCTCGAGGAGCTCGACCCGGATCTCGGGCGGCAGGCGCTTCACGTACTCGCGGTAGCCGGACTGGATCCAGGCGGGCATCTTGTGGCCCACGCAGACGATCGAGACGCGCATTCAGGCGGCCGGCTTGCG
>CAZNWZ010000122.1:0-1308 GCA_964576455.1 uncultured Lysobacter sp. | reverse complement strand
GCCCTCGCCCCACAGCTCCTCGAGGTTGTAGTAGCTCCGGACGGCCGGCTGCATGATGTGGGCCACGATGTCGCCGGAGTCCACGAGCACCCATTCGGCGCTCTCCTCGCCCTCGGTGCCCACGATGGCGCAGCCCGCCGCCTTGAGCTTGTCGCGAACGTGGCGCGCGAGCGCCTTGGTCTGGCGGGCCGAGTCGGCGCTCGCCACGACGATCCAGTCGAACATGGAGGTGATCCTCCTCACGTCGATCGCGAGGATGTCGTGCGCCTTGATGTCCTCGAGGGCGGCCACGACGAGCTTCTTCTTGGCAAGGGTGGTGAGCGGTTTGGTCATGGATCGGTCTGTTCCGGCCCCGCCGGGATCCCCGGGGATCCGTAGAGCCGGTGCTGGTGGATGAAGCCGACCACGGGGTCGGGGGTGAGGTAGCGGATGGAGGCCGAGGCCTGCAGGAGCGAGCGCATCGCCGTCGAGGAGATGGCGATCGGCGTCATCGCGAAGGTCATGATCCGCCCGGCGGGCGCGACGAGGAGGTCCCGCAGGCTCATCGTCACCCGCGGCCAGAGGGCCTTGGGGATCGCGCCGGGCCCCTTCGAGTGCCACTCGGGGTCGTCGGCGCGCACGGCCACGGCGAAGTGCGCGAGGTCGAAGAGCGCTTCCCAGCGGTGCCAGGTCTCCACGCGGGCGAAGGCGTCGGTGCCGCAGAGGAAGACCAGCGGGACGTCCGGGCCGCGCTCGCGCCGGTATTCCTCGAGCGTGTCCACGGTGTAGCTGGGCCCGGCGCGGCGGATCTCGCGGTCGTCCACGCCGAACGCGGGCTCGCCCGCGACGGCGAGCTCGAGCATCCGCACGCGCTCGGCGCCGCCGGCGTAGGTGTCGCGGCTTCGCTGCCACGGGTGGCCCGCGGGCAGGAACACCACGCGCCCGAGGCGGAAGGCCTCGCGCATCTCGGTGGCGAGGCGCAGGTGGCCGAAGTGGACCGGGTCGAAGGTTCCGCCGAAGAGGCCGATGGGGGAGGCCAAAGCGTCAGCTTCTCACGTGCCCGTCGCCGAGCACGATCCACTTCTGGGAGGTGAGCCCCTCGAGGCCGACGGGGCCGCGGGCGTGCAGCTTGTTGGTCGAGATGCCGATCTCCGCGCCCAGGCCGTACTCGAAGCCGTCGGCGAAGCGGGTGGAGGCGTTCACCATGACGGAGGCCGAGTCCACCTCGCGCAGGAATCGCTGGGCGCGCGCCCAGTCCCCGGTGACGATGGCGTCCGTGTGCTGCGAGCCGTACTTCGCGATGTGCGCGATCGCCTCGTCGATGCCCGG
>CAZNWZ010000121.1:0-6310 GCA_964576455.1 uncultured Lysobacter sp. | reverse complement strand
TGCCCGTCCTCGAGTCCCACGTCTTCGACATCACGCGCGCCATCCAGCTCGCGGTCGCGCCGGTGTTCCTGCTCACCGCCATCGGCACGCTGATCAACGCCCTCACGGGGCGCCTGGGCCGGGCCGTGGACCGGCGCCGCAAGCTCGAGGAGCTGCTCTCCGCCTTCGAGGGCGAGACGCGCGATTCCATGGAACGCGAGCTCGCGGTGCTCGCCCAGCGCATCAAGCTCGTGCTCTGGTCGATCGCCTTCGCCGTGCTCTCGGCGCTCCTCGTGTGCCTGCTCATCGGCACCGCGTTCCTCGGCGCGTTCGTCTCGCTCGACCTCTCCCGGCCCGTGATCGGGATGTTCATGCTCTCGATCGGGGCGCTCACGGCCTGCCTGCTCGCCTTCCTGCGCGAGGTCTTCCTCGCCGCGGTGTCCGACCGGGCGCGCTTCGTGGCCTAGGATCGCCCCCTTCCCCCGGGAGACGGGCGGGGACTAGAGATCCCCCTCTCCCCCGGGAGAGGGCCGGGACGAGGGTGAAGGACCGGTGCCGCGCGTGGCGCGCAGGTAGGCGACGGCCGCGGCGAAGAAGGCGGCGCCCAGGGCCAGCTCCAGGATCGCCAGGCGCGCCGAAGGCCCCGGGTCGGACGCGGCCCGCAGCGCCCCCTCCACCATGCACGCCCAGACGAGGAGCGAGCTCCACTGGAACGTGTAGCGCCGGCCGCGCAGCAGGCCCCGCAGCGGCAGGAGCAGGGGCACGACCTTGAGGACGAGCCACGACCCGCCCGGACGCAGCGGCGCCAGGTACAGCTCCCACGCGAGGCCCAGCAGGATCAGGCCGATCCACGCGGCGCAGGCCGCGATCCAGGCGGCGCGCGCGCTCACGCGGCCAGCTTGCGGGCGACGGCCGCCAGGCGCCGGCCGAGGGCCAGGGCGAGGCGCTTCTCCTCGTCGCTCACCGGCCGCTCGCCCAGCGGGCCCGCCACGTGCGAGGCGCCGTAGGGCGTGCCCCCGGTGGTCGTGGAGTTGAGGTCCGGCTCCGTATAGGGAATGCCCACGAGCACCATGCCGTGGTGCAGCAGCGGCACCATCATCGTGAGGAGCGTGGCCTCCTGGCCGCCGTGCATCGTGGAAGTGGAGGTGAAGACCGCCGCGGGCTTTCCGGCGAGCGTCCCGCGCGACCATTCCCCGCCCAGGGTGTCGAGGAAGTGCTTGACCGGCGCGGCCATGTTGCCGAAGCGCGTGGGCGAGCCCAGCGCGAGCCCGGCGCATTCCTCGAGGTCGCGGCGCTCGACGTAGGGCGCTCCCGCGGGGGGCACGGCGGGCGCGGCCACCTCCGTGACCGGGGAGACGCGCGGCACCGTGCGGACGCGCGCGCGCATGCCCTCGACGGACTCCACGCCGCGCGCCACGATGTCGGCCAGCGCGCGGACGCTGCCGTTGCTGCTGTAGTAGAGGACGAGGATGTCAGCCATCGTGGCGCGCGGCGGGGGCCCGTTTTTACGGTGCTATGATACCTGCCGCTTGAATTCCCTCACCGTCCTCCTTCGCGACATCGCGGGATTCGCCGCGTTCGTGATCCGGCGCTGGCAGGAGGACCGCTGCCCGCAGATCGCGGGCGCGCTCACCTTCACCACGCTGCTCGCCATCGTGCCGCTCTTCACGGTCGCGGTGGCGGTCCTCTCGGCGCTGCCCTTCTTCGAGGGCGCGATGGTGCAGATCAAGATCTTCCTGCTGATGAACCTCGTCCCGGAGATCGCGGGGAAGATCATCACCGTCTACATGGGCCAGTTCGCCGAGGCCGCCGGGCGCCTGACCACGGTGTCCCTCGTCGCGCTCCTCGCGATGGCGCTCGCGACCCTCTTCACGGTGGACCGCTCGCTCAACGTGATCTGGCGCGTGGACCGGCATCGCCCCCTGTGGCTCTCGGTGTCCGGATACGTGGCGCTGCTGGTTCTCGGGCCGGTCCTCCTGGGGCTTTCGCTCTGGGCGACCTCGTGGCTGGTGGCGGCCTCGCTCGACCGGCTGTCGATGCCCTCGGGGCTCGAGGCGGCGGTGCTGCGCGTCGTGCCGGTGGCGGTGAGCGCGGCGCTCTTCTTCCTGCTGTACCGCGTCATCCCGAACCGCCACGTCCCGGCCGGCCACGCGCTCGCCGGCGGCATCCTCGCGGCGGCCGTCTTCGAGGTGATGAAGTCGGTCTTCGCGGCCTACATCCGCGCGGTGCCGACCTACCAGCTCGTCTACGGCGCCTTCGCCTCGATCCCGATCTTCCTCGTCTGGCTCTACCTCTCGTGGCTCGTCGTGCTGCTCGGGGCGGAGTTCACCGCCTCGCTCGGCTGGTGGCGCGGCCTTCGGGGGCTGCACGAGGACGCGCGCGCGGAGGAGGACCGCGCGGCCTTCGACGTGGGGCGCGCGCTGGCGCGGGCCGGCGGCGCCCCGGTGGCGTTCGCGGCGCTTCGCGACGCCGCGGGCCTGCCCGAAGACCGGGTGGAGGACCTCCTCGATCGCCTGTCGCGGGCCGGGGCCGTGCGGCGCGACGGGCAGGGCTGGGCCGCCGTCGCGGCCGGGCAGCCGCCTTCCGACTGATCAGGAGGCGGCGACGTGGAAGAGGTCGAAGCGCCCCGTGCGCTCGATGAGGCTCGTGGCGCGCACCCGCGTGATGAAGCCCTCGTCGTCGATCTCGAACTCGCGCAGGTCGCTGTAGGTCGCCGGGCTCGTGAGCAGCATGTCGGGCTCGTCGAAGTTGCCGCTCTCGGAGAGCAGCAGCCCCGGGCGCACCTGCCCCGAGGAGGTGACCGTCGGCTGGACCGCGACGTAGCGCGAGGCGGGGGCGATGAACTGGATGCCGAACTCCATCCCGCCCTCGTCGAGCATCGTGAGCCAGCGCACCACGCCCACCGTCCAGTGCAGGTTGCCCACGAACTTGATGCCGATCACCTCGCCGACGGTGATCGCCTGCGTGGCGGTGCCCACGCGGCGCACCTTGAGGCCGCCGGCGCTCTGGTTCACCACGTCCCACTCGCCCACGTTCATGCCGCGGGAGACCTCGTCGTCGGGCACGAAGACGAGCGGGATCGTGCTGGCGCTCTCGATCGCCTCGGCCTCCAGCCGCGGGTCCACCTTCGGCTCGAGGGAGACGAAGTGCGTGACGGCGCGCATGCCGGCGCAGACGGCCACCGAGGCGTCCATCGGGTCCCGCCGCGAGGCCCGCTTCGGCGGGTCGCCCCAGAGCGCGAGGAGCTTGGCGAGGAGCGCCAGCATCTCGGGCCCCATGGCCTTGCTGGTCGTCGCCGACACGTTGCCCGTCTCCACCGCCTGGCGTCGCGCGCGCAGCCGGTCGACCATCGGGTTCGCGTCGAGCAGCCGCCAGTTGGGCCCGCCCGGATCGTCGTTGGCGGAGAGCAGCGGCTTCGGGGGCTTGTCCAGGTCGCAGGGGACGAGGAAGTGCCCCCCGGGCCGCGTCTGCGGCCGCGACTGGCCGAGCCAGAAGGCGCCACGCTGGCCGCGGATCACCTGCACGATGCGCTCGAGGTCGCCCGGGACGAGGCGGTAGGGATCCGTGAGCGAGACGAGGAGCGTCTCGGCGTAGAGGTCGGCGATCGACGCCTTGGTCTCCGGATCCGCGGGCTCGCCGGCGTAGCCTTCCTTCTCCGCGTTCAGGTAGATCTGGTGGATCTCGCGCCACGAGCCCGTCGGGATCGGCGTGTACGAGCGGTAGCACGCGCGCAGCAGCTGCACCAGGTACTCCATCGCGCGGTAGGCGACGAAGGGCATCTGCTTCTTCGCGCCGAAGGCGAGGAGCTTGCCCGTCTTCTCCAGGAGCAGCGTCTTGTAGCCGTAGCCGAACTCGGTGGCCAGCTCGCGGGCGAGCGCGAGCGCCTCGCGGGCCTTGGGGGGCAGGGGCAGGAGCGACTTGCCGTACACCGCGTCCAGCTCGTCGAAGACGACGTGGGCCACGGGACGGTAGGCCTCGCACAGCTGCAGGCGGACCTCGAAGTCGATCTTCGCGCGGTTCATCGCGCAGAGGTTCGCGAGGATCTGCCGCCCCGCCTCCGTGCTCTGGCTCAGGGGGAGCGACTCGACCCAGGCCTTGGCCTGCTTCGGGCGAAGCTCCAGGTCCCGGGGCGGGGCGAGGCGTTCGGCGGGGACGCGAAGGTCGAGGGCCACTGCTGTGTTAATCTTTGATTATCAATGGCTTAATGGGAGGGCCCGTCTTCCCCGACGGGCGCGATTCCGAGGATAGACGAGCGCGATGTTTTTGAAAACGAAAGCATTTGTTATCAAGCTGGCGCGCGCCGGCGCGGCCGTCGTCCTGCTGGCCGGCCTGGTGGCTCCCGCGGCCCGGGCCTTCGACGTCACGGACACCGACGGCAAGCGCCACCGCCTCGCCGATTACCGCGGCAAGTGGGTGGTGGTGAACTTCTGGGCGACCTGGTGCACGCCCTGCATCAAGGAGATCCCGGAGATCGCCGCGTTCCACGCCGCGCACGCGCCGGATCGCGCGGTGGTGCTGGGCGTGGCGCTCGATTCCGACGACGAGGCGAAGACGAAGCAGTTCGCGAGGAAGTTCGGCCACGCCTACCCGCTGGTGCTGGAGGACGACGACACCGAGAAACTCTTCGGCAAAGTGAAGGGCCTGCCCACGACGGTGATCTACGACCCCTCGGGCAAGCGTGCGTGGGAGCGCACGGGCACCGTGACCCGCAAGTCGCTCGAGGAGGTCATCGGGGGAGCCGGCCGCCCGAAGGGCTAGGCGGCGGCCGACCAGCGATCGCGCATCGCGCGCAGCACGCGCTGCGGATACTCGGGGCGCCCCAGGCTGCCGTTGTAGCGCCCGAGGGCGTTGGCGAGGTTGCCGTTCTCGACCTGCAGGTAGTGGCGCAGGATCACGCAGCCGTAGCGCAGGTTGGTGCGGGCGTGGAAGAGGTTCTGGCCCGGCATCCCGATCTGGCGCACCCAGAAGGGCATCACCTGCATGTAGCCGCGGGCGCCGGCCGTCGAGACGGCGTACTTGCGGAAGCCGCTCTCGACGTCGATCACCGCGAGCACCAGGCGCGGGTCGAGCCCCGCGCGCAGGGCCTCGTAGCGGACCATCTCCAGGAGCTCCCGCGCGAGCCGCTCGTCGCGCACGCGCTCGTGCACGCGGGCGTGGTGGGCGCGCACCCAGGCCGCCGACTCGGGATCCTCGAGGCGCCCGTACCGGCGCTCGGAGACCGCCTTCGCGAGGGAGGCGCGCACGGAAGCCGAAAGCTCCTCGTACTGCTGCGCGCCGGCGAGCGCGAGGCCGGGGACGAGGCCCAGCATCGCCGCCGCGGCGAGGAGCGCCGCCAGCGGCCGCGGGCTCATCGCGCGAGGCGCTCCCGGACGAACGCCGCCGCCTGCGCGAGGGGCACCTTCGTCGCCTCGGCGTCGCGCCGGTGCTGGTACTCGACCACGCCTTCCTTGAGACCGCGGTCGCCGATCACGACGCGGTGCGGGATCCCGATGAGCTCCTGGTCGGCGAGCATCACGCCCGGGCGCTCGCCGCGGTCGTCCATCAGGACCTCGACGCCGGCCCCGGAGAGCTCCGCGTAGAGCTTCTCCGCCGCGTCCCTGACCGCCTCGCTCTTCTGCATGCCCAGCGGGATCACCGCCACGGTGAAGGGCGCCATCGGGTCGGGCCAGATGATCCCCTTGTCGTCGTGGTTCTGCTCGATGGCCGCGCCCACGATGCGGGTGACGCCGATGCCGTAGCAGCCCATCTCGAAGGGCTTGGCGGTGCCGTCCTCGGCGGTGAAGGTGGCGCCCATCGCCTCGGAGTAGCGCCGGCCGAGCGCGAACACGTGCCCCACCTCGATGCCGCGCACGAGGGAGAGCGTGCCCTTGCCGTCGGGGGAGGGGTCGCCGGGGACCACGTTGCGGATGTCGGCCACGATGTCGGGCTCGGGGCAGTCGCGGCCCCAGTTGACGCCGCGGATGTGGAAGTCCCTCTCGTTGGCGCCGCAGATGAAGTCCGACATCGCCGCCACCGTGCGGTCGGCGACGACGGTGATCTTCGAGCGGTCGAGCCCCACGGGGCCGAGGTAGCCCGCGGGCCCGTCGGCCGCGGCGAGGATCTCCTCGTCGCTCGCCCAGCGCCAGCCCTTCAGGCCGTGGACCTTGCCGGTCTTCACCTCGTTCAGCGAGTGGTCGCCGCGGATGAGCAGCATGTGCACGCGGTGGTTGGCGTAGAGGAGGATCGCCTTCACCGTGCGCGAGAGCGGCTCGTTCCACAGCCTCGCCACGCCCTCGCAGGTGGAGGTGCCCGGCGTCGGGTTCTTGCGCATGGGCTCGGTGGGCGCGGCGCG
>CAZNWZ010000120.1:2501-6328 GCA_964576455.1 uncultured Lysobacter sp. | reverse complement strand
ACGGACTTGCGCTGCGAGAAGGTGTCGAAGCCCTCGCGCCCGTGGTAGCGGCCCATGCCCGACTCGCCCACCCCCCCGAAGGGCAGGTCGTCCTGGGCGATGTGCACGATCGTCTCGTTCACGGCGACCCCGCCCGAGACGGTGAGCGCGATCACCCGGTCGACGGCGGCGCCGTCGTGCTCGAACACGTAGAGCGCGAGGGGGCGCGGGCGCGCATTGACGTAGGCGATGGCCTCGTCGAGCGCCCGGTAGGGCACCACGGGGAGCACGGGGCCGAAGATCTCCTCGCGCATCACGGCCATCGAGGCGTCGACGCCGGTGAGGAGCGTCGGGGCGAACTTGCCCGCCGCGGCCAGGTCCTCCGCGCCCGGGTTGACCTCGAGCGCGCTCGCGCCCTTCGCGCGCGCGTCGGCCACGAGCCGCGCGAGCCGCTCCCGGTGGCGCGCGTCGACGATGGCCGTGTAGTCCGGATTGGCGGCGAGCGTCGGGTAGAGGCGCGCGACGGCGAGGCGCGCGGCCTCGACGAAGGCCGCGACCGATTCCTCCGGCACGAGCGCGTAGTCGGGGGCGATGCACGTCTGCCCGGCGTTGAGGCACTTGCCGAACATCACCCGGTCCGCGGCCTCGGCCACGGGGAAGCCGCGCCCCACGAGGGCCGGCGACTTGCCGCCCAGCTCGAGGGTGACCGGCGTGAGGTGCTCCGCCGCGGCGCGCATCACGTGCCGGCCCACGCCGCTCGACCCGGTGAAGAGCAGGTGGTCGAACGCGAGGCGGCAGAACGCCTGCGCCACCTCCGGGCCGCCGTTCGCCACGGTGACCTCCCCGCCGGGGAAATGGCGCTCGGCCAGGCGCGCCAGCAGTTCCCCCGTCGCGGGCGTCGTCTCCGACATCTTCACCATCGCGCGGTTGCCGGCCGCGAGGGCCGCGACGAGCGGGCCCACCGCCAGGTAGAGGGGATAGTTCCAGGGCACCACGATGCCCACCACGCCCAGGGGCTGGGGAACCACGCTCGAGCGGCCGGGCAGGAACCACAGGCTGGTCGAGCGGCGCTGCGGCCTCATCCAGCGCCCGACGTGGCGGCGGGCGTGCCGGATCCCCTCCAGCGCGGGAAAGACCTCGAGCAGCTGGGTCTCGTGGCGCGAGCGGCCCCCGAAGTCGCGGGAGATCGCGTCGGCCCATTCGGCGGCATGGTCCTTGACCAGCGCCTCGAGCTGGTCGAGGAGGGCCCTGCGTTCCGCAGCGGCCGGGAAGGGCCGACGGGCAAAGGCCTCGCGATGGCGGGCGAACTGGGCGTCGAGGTCGGGGGGCACGGCGGCGAGGGCGGTTGACGGGGATTCAAACGCTCGTTTCAATCACTCGTTAGAATAACCCATCCCCGGGATCCGTAGCGAACCATGCCCCCTGCCGCCGACGGCGACGCCCCCGAGTCGTTGCGCCTGAATCTCGAGAGGCTGCGCGAGCTGCGCGGCCGGGAGGCCCATGGCCACACCCCGCCGCGCCTCATCGACGTGAAAGCCTGGCAGGCGCAGCGCCTCGCCGCGACCTACGCCGACCTGGCGGCCGATCCGCGCTACGCGAAGGCCACGGCCTTCTTCCTGGGCGACCTCTACGGGGCCAAGGACTTCAGCGGCCGCGACGAGGCGATGCTGCGAATCTACCCGGTGATGGTGCGCACGCTGCCGCGCGGGGCGGTGGAGACGGCCGCGCTCGCCATCGAGGTGGACGCGCTGTCGGAGGAGCTGGACCGGCGCGTCGCCGCCTGCCTGGAAGCCGGGCCCGTCACCGAGGCGACGTACGGCCGGGCCTACCGGGAGGCGGGCACGCGCGCCCAGAGGCAGCGCCAGATCGAGCTCATCGACGAGGTCGGCAAGCGCCTGGACGTCCTCGTGGTGAAGCCGTTCATCTACGCGACGCTCAAGCTCATGCGCCGGCCCGCGAAGATGGCCGGGCTGGAGGACCTGCAGGTCTTCCTCGAGCACGGCTTCGAGGCCTTCCGCCACATGGGCGGCGCGCAGGAGTTCCTCGCGACCATCGCGGAGCGCGAGGGCCGGATCCTCAGCCGGCTTTTTTCCGGGCACCCGAGCCCGTTTTCGGGCTGACGGGCTTCTTCGCGGCGGGCTTGTCCCCGGCGTGGCGGGAGAAGAGCGTGTCGAGCTCCTCGTGCACGGCGCGCTCGATGGAGCCGCGCAGCGCCTTCAGCAGGAAGCCCAGCGTCACCGTGAGGTGCAGGTCCTTCTCCGTCAGGACGAGCCTGCCGGTGACGCCGGGGCGGTCGAAGTGGAGGGTGTTGCCCTCCCAGCTGCCGGCGAGGCCGAACTTCCTGCCGAGGTCCGCGGCCATCTCGTCGGCCGCGTGGCGCGCGGCCTTCATGCCGAGATGGTGGACGCGCTTCAGGTCGATGTCGGCCACGGTCGCCGGGGGCTCAGAGGTCGATCTTGAGGTTGGCCTGCTTCACCACCTTGCCCCAGGTCTCGATCTCGCTGCGGATGAACTTCCCGAATTCCGCGGGCGACTGGCCGCCGGCGGTCGCGCCCTGCATCTCCCAGACGTTCTTCACTTCCGGCGTCTGCAGGGCCTTCACGATCTCCTGGTGCATGCGGTCGATGACCTCCCTGGGCGTGCCCTTGATGGCCCACACGCCGTACCAGGTCGTCACCTTGAAATCCGGGAAGCCGGACTCCGAGAGCGTGGGCACGTTCGGGATGACGGGCGAGCGGGTGGGGGAGGTGACCGCGAGCGGGCGGAGCTTGCCGGACTTGAACTGCGGAGCGGAGGTGCCCATGCCGTCGAAGGCGAGGTCGACCACGCCGCCCAGCAGGTCCTGCATCATGGGGCCGGCGCCGCGGTAGGGCACGTGCGTGAGCTGTACGCCCGCCTGCATCTTGAAGAGCTCGCCGACGAGGTGGTGCGAGGTGCCGTTGCCCGCGGAGCCGAAGTTGAGCTTGCCGGGATTGGCCTTCGCGAACGCGATGAGCTCCGCCAGCGTCTTGAAGTCGTTCTTGGGGTGCAGGGAGACGACGTTGGGCACGTAGGCCAGCACCGTCACCGGCTCGAAGTCCTTCTCGATGCCCTGGTAGGGCAGCTTCGAGTAGAGCGTCTCGGCGATCGTGTGGTGGATGGCGCCCACGAAGAAGGTGTAGCCGTCCGGAGCGGCCTTGGCCGCCACGCCCGCGCCGACCGTCCCGCCCGCGCCGCCCAGGTTCTCGATGACCACGTTCTGCCCCAGCGCCACCGTGAGCTTGGCCGCGACGGGGCGCGCGAACGCATCGGTGCCACCGCCGGCCGGGAAGGGGTTGATCCACTTGATGGGCTTGTTGGGCCAGGCTTGCCCGAAGGCGCTTCCCGCGCAGGCAAGCAGAAGGGCGGCGGCCGCGGCCGCAAGGCGGTGGTACATGGCGATCTCCTCTCGTTATCGGCGGCCCGTTCGCCGGGCCGCCTCGTATGGCCGAGACGGGCGCTCTGCTCGTCCGCGGTGGGCGCTACTTTATAACAAGCTAGGCGGCGCGGCGGATGTTTCCCTTCGCGGCCTGGGGGCTCGCGAGGTAGTCCATCGCGGCCTGGGCGCCGCCCTTGCGGTGCGGCACCCCCGCCAGGGCGAGGCCCATCTCGACGCCGGCCAGGGTGCCCATGAGGGTGAGGTCGTTGAAATCGCCCAGGTGCCCGATGCGGAACACCTTGCCCGCGAGACGCCCCAGCCCCATGCCCAGCGACATGTCGAAGCGTTCGAGGATGGCCGCGCGCAACTTGTCCGCGTCGTGGCCCGCGGGCATGAGGAGCGCCGTGAGCGAGGAGCTGTATTCCTCCGGCACCGCGCAGAGGACCTCGAG
>CAZNWZ010000120.1:0-2401 GCA_964576455.1 uncultured Lysobacter sp. | reverse complement strand
CCCCACTCGTCGTGGCGGTAGTCGATGGAGGCGAGGGACGAGATCGTGTCGACGAGGAGGAGGGCGGGATGCCCCGCGTCGTCGATCGCCTTGCGCACCAGCGGCACCCGGGTGGTCGCGCCGGTGGAGGTCTCGTTGTGCACGACGCAGACGGCCTTGATGGCGTGTCCCCTGTCGGCGGCGAGGCGCTCGTGGATGGCCGCCGCCTCCGCGCCCCGGCGCCAGTCGCCGGGGATCAGGTCGATCTCCAGGCCCAGGCGGCGCGCGAGCTTGCACCAGAGGGAAGCGAAGTGCCCGGACTCGTACATGAGCACCTTGTCGCCCGGGGAGAGGACGTTCACCAGGGCGGCCTCCCACGCGCCGGTACCCGAGGCCGGGTAGATCACCACCGGGTGGCGCGTCTTGAAGATGCGCCGGATCCCCGCGAGGACGTCCTGCCCGAGGGCCTGGAACTCGGGCCCGCGGTGGTCGATCGTGGGACGGTCGATGGCGCGCAGGACGCGGTCCGGGACGTTGGTCGGGCCCGGGATCTGCAGGAAATGGCGACCGGCTGGCATGGCTTCCCCTCCGTGACGTTGCGCCGCGGCCCGCGCGCGTCATTGCGGCCGGCCGGCAATTTCTGGCCATAATGCCGCAGGCGGCCGCGGGACTCCATCGCGGCCGGTAAAAGCCCTGATGACCGCCACGCACCCGATCCGCTTCACCTCCGACCGAGACGCTTCCCCCCATCCCCTGGCCGAGCGGCTGCGCCGAGAGGTGGACGGAGACGTCCTCTTCGATCGCGCGAGCCGCGGGCGCTACTCGACCGACGCCTCGATCTACCAGATCGAGCCCGTCGGCGTCGTGGTGCCGCGCACGCCGGAAGCGGCCGCGATCGCGCTGCAGGTCGCGATCGAGGCGGGAGTCCCGGTCCTGCCGCGCGGCGCCGGCACCTCGCAGTGCGGACAGACCGTCGGCGCCGCGCTCGTCATCGACGCGAGCAAGCACCTGAACCGCCTGGTGGAGGTGGACCCGCAGGCGCGCCGGGCGGTGGTGGAGCCGGGCCTGGTGCTCGACCACCTGAACGCGCGGCTGAAGAAGCACGGGCTGTGGTTCCCGGTGGACGTGTCCACCGCGGCGCAGGCGACCCTCGGCGGCATGGCCGGCAACAATTCCTGCGGCGCGCGCTCCATGGCCTACGGCTACATGGTCCACCGCGTGGCGGCCATCGAGGCCTGCCTGACCGACGGCACGCGCGGGCGCTTCGGCCCGGCCGCCGAGATCTCGCACCCGGCGATCCGTGCGCTGTCGGAGCGCGCGGCCGCCCTCTGGGAGCGCGAGAAGGACGAGATCGAGGCCCGCTTTCCCAAGGTCTCTCGCCGCGTGGCCGGCTACAACCTCGATTGCCTCGCGCGCGAGGGGCAGAACCTCGCGAAGCTCCTCGTGGGCAGCGAAGGCACGCTCGCGTGGTTCGAGCGCCTCACGCTCGACCTGGCGCCCCTGCCGAAGCACAAGGCGCTGGGCGTGGCCCACTTCCCGCGCTTCTACGACGCGATGGACGCCGCCCAGCACATCGTGAAGCTGGGCCCCTGCGCGGTGGAGCTCGTGGACCGCACGATGATCGAGCTCTCGCGGGCAATCCCGGCCTTCGCGCCCACGATCGACGCCTACGTGCGCGGCCAGCCCGACGCGATCCTCCTGGTGGAGTTCGCGGGCGAAGACGCGGGCGAGCAGGTGCGCGGCGTGAAGCGCCTGGGCGAGCTGATGGCCGACCTGGGCTTCCCCGGCGGCGTCGTGGAGCTGCTGGACGCGGGATCGCAGAAGGAGCTGTGGGAAGTGCGCAAGGCCGGGCTCAACATCATGATGTCGATGAAGGGCGACGGGAAGCCCGTGTCGTTCATCGAGGACTGCGCCGTCCCGCTGGAGCACCTGGCCGAGTACACCGACGAGCTCACGAGGGTGTTCCGCAAGCACGGCACGGAGGGGACCTTCTACGCCCACGCCTCGGTCGGCTGCCTGCACGTGCGGCCCGTCCTCAACATGAAGGGCGACGGGCGCATCCGCATGCGCGCCATCGCCGAGGAGGCCGCCGACCTGGTCCGACGCTACAAGGGGGCCTACTCCGGCGAGCACGGCGACGGGCTGGTGCGCTCGGAGTGGATCGCGCCCTTCTTCGGGCCGCGCCTCACGGCCGCCCTCTCGGAGATCAAGGGCTGGCTCGACCCCCGGGGCCTCATGAACCCGGGCAAGATCGTGAATCCCCCGAAGCAGGACGACCGCTCGCTCTTCCGCTACAAGCCGGACTACCGGGCGCAGTCCCCGGCCACGGTGCTCGACTGGAGCGCGTGGGGAGGGCTCCCGGCGGCCGTGGAGATGTGCAACAACAACGGCCACTGCCGCAAGTTCGACGCCGGCACCATGT
>CAZNWZ010000119.1:0-6353 GCA_964576455.1 uncultured Lysobacter sp. | reverse complement strand
AGCACGCGCACGGAGGCCTCGGTGAGGGCCTTCGCGTACTCGCGCTTCTGCTCGACGCTGCGGCCTTCGAAGAGCTGCACGGTGATGAGGGGCATGGCTTCTCCTTCGGGTTCAGGGGTTCGTGAAAGCGGGGTCGTCCAGCGAGCGCAGCAGCGCGGGCCATTCGTCGGTGCCCTCGGGCGTGGCGCCGTCGCCCACCCACTGTCGGTAGGTTCGCTCCGCCACCTCGTCGGAGGCCACGAGGGGCCTCCCGCCCGTGGCCGCCATCGCGGTGAGCTGCACCTGCGCCGCGCGCTCGACGAGCATCATGAGGACGAAGGCCTCGGCCACCGTGCGGCCGACGGTCAGGATGCCGTGGTTCTCGAGGATGAGCCCGTCGAGGTCGCCCAGCGCGGCCACGAGCCTTCGCTGCTCGTCGGCGGTGAACGCGAGGCCCTCGTAGGCGTGGCGCCCCAGCCGGCGGAACAGCCGCATCGCCGGCTGCGAGCAGGGCAGCAGGCCCCCGGGTATCGCCGCGAGCGCCTGGCCCCACAGCGTGTGCAGGTGAAGCACGCACACGGCGTCGGGGCGCGCCGCGTGGATGCAGCCGTGGATCGCGAAGCCGCTCGGGTTCACGGGGGCGTCGCTCCCGTCCACGACGCGGCCGCCCCCATCCACCCTGACGAGGTTCTCCGGCTTGATCTCCGCGAAACGCAGCCCGAAGCGGTTGATGAGGTAGTGGCCTGGGGCTCCCGGGACCGAGGCCGAGATGTGCGTCCACACGGTGTCGTCCCAGCCGCGCGCGGCCGCCAGGCGGTAGGCGGCCGCGAGGTCGCGCCGGACCTGCGGTTCGGTGGGGACGTCCATGGGGCTTCGGAGGGTGATTCGCGGAATCTAGCATGCGCGACGGCGCGCGGCGATCGGGTAGAATCACCCCTTTTTTACGCCTGCCCGGATTCAACCTCCGCGACCCAGGACGACGCCATGGGCGACACCGCCAGGAAGGTCTTCATCCGCACCTTCGGGTGCCAGATGAACGAGTACGACTCGGACAGGATGGCCGACGTGCTCGCCGCCGCCGAGGGCTTCGAGAAGACCGACAGCGTCGACGAAGCCGACCTCATCCTCTTCAACACCTGCTCGGTGCGCGAAAAGGCGCAGGAGAAGGTCTTCGCCGACCTCGGGCGCCTGCGGCCGCTCAAGCGCGCCCGGCCCGGCCTGCTGATCGGCGTCGGCGGCTGCGTGGCGAGCCAGGAGGGCGAGGCGATCGTGCGCCGCGCCCCCTTCGTGGACGTGGTCTTCGGGCCGCAGACGCTGCACCGGCTGCCGGAGCTCCTCGCGCAGCGCCGCCGGACGGGCCGCGCGCAGGTGGACATCTCCTTTCCCGAGATCGAGAAGTTCGACCACCTGCCGCCGGCGCGCGTGGAGGGCGCCTCCGCCTTCGTCTCCATCATGGAGGGCTGCAGCAAGTACTGCAGCTTCTGCGTCGTGCCCTACACCCGCGGCGAGGAGGTCTCGCGGCCCTTCGGGGACGTGCTGCGCGAGGTGCGCGAACTCGCGGGCAAGGGCGTGAAGGAGGTGACGCTTCTCGGGCAGAACGTGAACGCCTACGTCGGGGAGCTGCCCGACGGCGAGGCCGCCGACTTCGCCCTGCTCCTCGCGCACGTGGCGCGCGTGGAGGCGATCGAGCGCATCCGCTACACGACCTCGCATCCCCTCGAGTTCACGCAGCGGCTCATCGACGCCTACGGGAGGATCCCGAAGCTCGTCTCGCAGCTCCACCTGCCGGTGCAGTCGGGATCGGACCGCGTGCTCGCCGCGATGAAGCGCAGCTACACGGCGATGGAGTACAAGTCCATCGTCCGCCGGCTTCGCGCCGTGCGCCCGGACCTCTCGCTCTCCACCGACTTCATCGTGGGCTTCCCCGGCGAGACCGAGGCCGACTTCGCGCAGACGATGAAGCTGGTGGAGGACGTGCGGTTCGACGGCGCCTTCAGCTTCGTCTACAGCCCGCGCCCGGGGACGCCGGCGGCGGAGCTGCCCGACGGCACGCCGCAGGCGGTGAAGCTCGAGCGCCTGCAGCGCCTGCAGAAACGGCTGCAGGAGCTCTCCGAGGAATGCTCCCGCGCGATGGTCGGCACGCGGCAGCGGGTGCTGGTGGAGGGCCCCTCGAGGAAGAACCCCGAGGAGCTCGCGGGCCGCACCGACAACAACCGCGTGGTCAACTTCGCCGGGCCGACGCGGCTCGTGGGCCGCTTCGTGGACGTGGAGATCGTCCGGGCCCTGCCGCACAGCCTGCGCGGCGCCGTCGCCCCGGCCGGGGCCATCGCATCGTGACATACCGTGACATGAACCGTCCGCCCGCGTGCTACCTTCCGGCGCTTCGCGGACCCCGTAACCCGAGGAGCCCCATGAGCCCGCTCTACCCGCTTTCCATCGCCACCTTCACCGCCCTCGTCTTCGCCGCGGGGGCCTCGGCCCAGCCCGCGCCCAACGGCAACGCCGCAGCCCCCGCGGCCACGCCGGCCGCCGCTCCCGCCGCGCCCGCGCCGGCGGCGGGCCAGCCCAAGCCCTACAAGGAAGTCCTCAAGGACGCCAAGGCCATCCCGGGGTTCTTCGCGCTGCACCAGAAGGACGAGAAGGTCTGGCTCGAGATCCGGCCGGAGCAGCTCGACAAGCCCTTCTTCTTCTCGTACAACATCCCGCGCTCGGTCGGCGAGCGGGGCCTGTACGGCAGCGCCATGGGCGGCTCGCAGATGGCGGTGTTCCGCAAGGTCGGCAACCAGGTGCAGCTCATCGCCCGCAACACGGAGTTCTTCGCGGCCGAGGGCACGCCGCAGGCGCAGTTCGTCTCCGAGTCCTTCTCGGACAGCCTGATCGCGAGCGCGGCCGCGGCCTCCGCTCCGCACCCGGACACGAAGGCGATCGTGATCGACGCCGGCGCGCTGCTCTTCGCCGACATCCCCGGCTACCTGATGCGGCTCGAGGCCGCGTTCCGCATGCCCTTCGCGCTCGACAAGGCCAACACGAGCTTCTCGGCGGTGAACAACGCCGAGCACCTCACGACGCTCCAGGTGAACGCGCACTACTCGGTGCCCAAGCTCGCCGCGCCGCCGCTCACGCCGCCGCCGGCGCCCACGCCGCCCCCGCCGAAGACCACGCCGGATCCGCGCAGCCTCTTCATCGGCTACCAGTACAACTTCATGGCGCTGCCGGCGCAGCCGATGCGCGCCCGCGTGGCCGACGAGCGCGTGGGCTACTTCACCACCGCGCGCGTGGACTACACGGACGACGTCGACCCGAAGCCGCGCAAGCAGATCGTCGAGCGCTGGCGGCTCGAGAAGAAGGACCCCTCGGCGGCCGTCTCGGAGCCGAAGGAGCCCATCACCTTCTGGCTGGACAGGAACATCCCCGAGAAGTACCGCAAGTCCGTGGCCGACGGCATCCTGATGTGGAATGCGGCCTTCGAGAAGGCGGGGTTCCGCAACGCCGTCGTGGTGAAGCAGCAGGGCGCCAACGACACCTTCGACACGATGGACGCGCGCCACGCCTCCATCCGCTGGTTCACCGGCGCCGACGTGGGCTTCGCGCAGGGGCCCTCGCACGTCGATCCGCGCTCCGGCGAGATCCTGGACGCCGACATCCGCATGTCCGACGTCTTCGCGCGCGGCGCCCGGCGCGTGGTCGCCGAGGACCTGGGCCGCACCGCCGGCCACGACGCGAGCGAGGCGTACGTCGCCGACCCGCTGCGCGCCCACAAGGGCTTCCTCGCCTGCAACTACGGCAACGCCGCGGCGGACCAGCTGCACTTCGCGATGGACGTCCTGGAGGCCCGCGGAATCGCGATGGACAGCCCCGAGGCCGACGCCCTGGCCCAGGCCTACGTGAAGGACGTGATCGCGCACGAGGTGGGCCACACCCTGGGGCTGCGGCACAACTTCCGCGCCTCCACGGTGTACACGCTCGAGCAGCTGAAGGACCCGGCGTTCACGAAGGCGAACGGCCTCACGACCTCCGTCATGGACTACAACCCGTACAACATCTCCCCGAAGGGCGAGGCGCAGGGCGAGTACGTGATGAGCGTGGTCGGCCCCTACGACATCTGGGCGATCGAGTACGGCTACAAGGAGATCGACGCGGCGAAGGAGAAGGAGGAGCTCGCGAGGATCGCGGCCCGCTCCACCGAGCCGCAGCTCGCGTTCGCCACCGACGAGGACGCCGGCTACGGCAACCTCTACATCGGCATCGACCCCGAGGTGAACCAGTTCGACCTCGGCAGCGACCCGATCGCGTTCTACAAGCGCCAGATGAAGGTCGCGCGCGAGATGTGGGACCGGCTGCAGGACATGAAGCTCGCCGACGGCGAGAGCTACGAGCGGTTCACGCGCAGCATGGCCAACAGCTACCGCACCCTCGGGCGGACGGCGCCGCTCGCCGCGAAGTACGTGGGTGGGGTCACCACGCGACGCGACCGCTCCGGGACCGGGCGCGCGCTCTTCGAGCCGGTGCCCGCCGCGCGCCAGCGCGAGGCGCTCGCCCTCATCACGAACGACTTCTTCCGCGAGCAGAGCTTCCGCCTGCGCCCGGACTTCGTCGGCCGCCTGGCCATCGACCAGTTCGACCGGCCCTCGAACCCGAGCATTTCCATCGCCAACACCGTCCTCAGCCTGCAGAAGGGGATCCTCGACCGGATGCTCTCCGACCCGGTCGCCCAGCGGCTCGTCGAGGCGCCGGAGAAGTCCGCCGACAGCGCGAAGGCCTTCCGCCTCTCGGAGCTCTACGACACGCTGCAGAACGCCATCTGGAGCGAGGCGCGCGCCGGCCAGGAGTCGACGCTGATGCGCCGCAACCTCCAGCGCGAGCACCTCAGGCGCGTGGCGGGCCCTCTCCTCAAGCCCTCGGCCACCCTGCCCGCGGACGCGCGAAGCCTGCTGCGCGAGAACGCGCGAAGCCTGGCGGCCACCCTGCGCGCCGCGCAGGCGAAGCCGGGGCTCTCCAAGGAGACGCGCGCGCACTACGCCGAGAGCCTCAACACGCTCGAGGAGGCGCTCAAGGCGCCGCTGCAGCGCGCCGGCGTCTAGCCGCGCCCCCCGCTACAATAGGCCTGCCGGTCGTCCCGGCAGGCCTTTTTCCATTCCAGCCCTTGAAGAGCCAGACCCAGGAAGTCGCGTTCGAGCCGGTGGACAACCCGCGGCTCGCGACCCTCTGCGGCGCGCTCGACGAGAACCTGCGCCAGATCGAGACGGCGCTCGACGTCTCCATCGCCCGGCGCGCGGAGCGCTTCAGCGTCTCCGGCGACCCCGGCCAGGTGGCCCTCGCCACGCGCGCGCTGCGCAAGTTCTACGACCTCGCGGCGCGCGACCTTTCCCTGGAGGACATCCAGCTCGGGCTCATCGAGGTCTCGCGCACGTCGGCGCAGGGCGCGCCGGAGTCGCCGGCGCTCAGGCTCCCGAGGAAGTCCGAGCTCACCGCGCGAACGCCCCGGCAGGCCCAGTACCTGAAGCAGATGCAGACCCACGACATCACCTTCGGCGTGGGCCCGGCCGGCACGGGCAAGACCTTCCTCGCGGTGGCCGCCGCCGTCGACGCCTTCGAGCGCGACGCCGTGAAGCGCATCGTGCTCACGCGCCCGGCCGTGGAGGCCGGCGAGAAGCTCGGGTTCCTGCCCGGCGACCTGGCGCAGAAGGTGGACCCGTACCTGCGCCCGCTCTACGACGCGCTCTACGACCTCATGGGCTTCGACAAGGTGGGCCGCCTCTTCGAGCGCGGCGCCATCGAGGTGGCGCCCCTCGCCTTCATGCGGGGCCGCACCCTCAACCACTCCTTCATCATCCTCGACGAGGCGCAGAACACCACGCCCGAGCAGATGAAGATGTTCCTCACGCGCATCGGATTCGGCTCGCGGGCCGTGGTGACGGGCGACGTGACCCAGATCGACCTCGCGCGCGGCCAGGCCTCCGGGCTCGTCGACGCGAGGAACGTGCTCGCGGACGTGCGCGGCATCGCCTTCACCGCCTTCCAGTCCGAGGACGTGGTGCGCCACCCGCTGGTGCAGGCCATCGTCGACGCCTACGAGCGGCGCTCGCCGAAGAAGAAGTGAAGCCGGCCGCGAGCGTCCTCACGATCCAGCGCGCCTCGCGCGCCGCGCACATCCCGACGGACGCCCGGCTCCGCGCCTGGGCGAGGGCGGCGCTCGCGCAGCCCGCGGTCGTGACGCTGCGCTACGTCGCGGCCGCCGAGGGCCGGCGCCTCAACCGGGAGTTCCGCGGCAGGGACTACGCGACCAACGTGCTCACGTTCACCTACGGCCGCGATCCCGCGGGCGCGCTCTCCGGGGACGTCGTGATCTGCGCCCCGGTGGTGGCCCGCGAGGC
>CAZNWZ010000118.1:0-6402 GCA_964576455.1 uncultured Lysobacter sp. | reverse complement strand
GCGCTCGCCGCGGCCCTCTTCGTCGCCGGCTGGGCGCTGCAGTTCTGGGGCCACCGGTTCGAGGGCATGAAGCCCGCCTTCTTCGACGACGCGAAGCAGCTCCTGGTGGGCCCCCTCTTCGTGTGCGCCGAGGCGTTCTTCCTCTTCGGCGCCAAGCCGCGGCTTCGCCGCTACATCGAGGAGCGCGTGGGACCCACCGTCGCCCGCCGCACGCCTGCCCCCGCAACCCAGACCCGATGAAGAACGAAACGCTCGAGCTCGCCAAGAGCCTCCTCGCCCGCCCCTCGGTCACGCCGGAGGACGGCGGCTGCCAGCAGCTCCTCATCGACCGCCTCGCCCCCCTCGGCTTCAAGGCCGAGACCCTGCGCTTCGGCGAGGTCACGAACCTGTGGATCCGGCGCGGCACGGCCCGCCCGCTGGTCGCGCTCGCCGGGCACACCGACGTCGTGCCCACGGGCCCGCGGGAGGCCTGGCACACCGATCCCTTCGTGCCCACCGTCCGGGACGGCCAGCTGTTCGGGCGCGGCGCGGCCGACATGAAGACCTCGCTCGCCGCCTTCGTCGTGGCCTGCGAGCGCCTCGTCGCCGCGCACCCCGGCCACCCCGGCTCGCTCGCGCTGCTCGTCACTTCCGACGAGGAGGGTCCCTCGGTGGACGGCACCGCCCGCGTCGTGGAGACCCTGAAGGCCCGCGGCGAGACGATCGACTACTGCATCGTGGGCGAGCCCACGTCCGTCGAGCGCTTCGGCGACACCCTCAAGAACGGTCGCCGCGGCTCCCTCTCGGGGCGCCTGCGGGTGAAGGGGATCCAGTGCCACCTGGCCTACCCGGACCGCGGCCGCAACCCCATCCTCCAGTTCGCCCCGGCGCTCGCCGAGCTGACCGCCACGCGGTGGGACGAGGGCAACGAGTACTTCCCTCCCACCGCCTGGCAGGTCTCCAACATCCACGCCGGCACCGGCGCCACCAACATCATCCCGGGCGAGGCGGTCGTCGATTTCAACTTCCGCTTCTCGACCGAGAGCACGGCCGAGGGCCTGAAGGCGCGCGTGCACGCGGTCCTGGACCGCCACGGGCTCGACTACGAGCTGGAGTGGGTGCTGGGCGGCAAGCCCTTCCTCACGCCGCGCGGCCGGCTGGTGGAGACGCTCACGCGGACGGTGCAGGAGGTGGCGGGCGTCACGCCCGCCGTCTCCACCACCGGCGGCACCTCCGACGGGCGCTTCATCATCGACATCTGCCCCGAGGTGGTCGAGTTCGGGCCGGTGAACCGCTCGATCCACAAGGTGAACGAGGCCATCTCGCTCGACGAGATCGAGCCGCTCGCGAGAATCTACCGCCTCGCCTGCGAGGACCTCCTCGGCGTGGGCTAGCGGCGCGCCGTGGCCCGCACCGTCCCGGCCAAGGGCGTCACCGTGAGGAGCCTCGTCCTCGGCGCCGCCGCGCGCCTCGAGGAGGCCGGCGTGTCCTTCGGCCACGGCACCACCAATGCGATCGACGAGGCGGCGTGGCTCGTGCTGCACGGCCTCGGCCTGCCGGTGAGCGAGCTGGGGCCCCACCTCGACCTCGCCGTCGACGCCGAGCGCGCCCGGGCCGCGAACGCCCTCGTCGCGAGGCGCATCCGCACGCGCAAGCCGGCGGCCTACCTGCTGAAGGAGGCCTGGCTGGGGCCGCACCGGTTCTACGTGGACGAGCGCGCGATCGTGCCGCGATCCTTCATCGCGGAGCTGCTGCGCCCGCGGCTGGCGCCCTGGATCCGCGATCCCTCCCGCGTGCGCGCCGCGCTGGACCTGTGCACCGGGTCGGGCTGCCTGGCGATCCTCGTGGCGCTCGCCTTCCCGAAGGCGGCCGTGGACGCGGCCGACCTCTCCCCGGAAGCGCTCGCGGTGGCCCGCCGCAACGTCGCCGACTACCGCCTCGGCCGGCGCGTGCGCCTCGTGGAGTCGGACCTCTTCGGCGCGCTCGGGGGCCGGACCTACGACCTCATCGTCTCCAACCCGCCCTACGTCACGGCCGCCTCGATGAAGCGGCTTCCGCAGGAGTACCGGCAGGAGCCGGAGATGGCGCTCGCGAGCGGCCGCGACGGCCTGGCGCACGCGCGCGCGATCCTGCGCGGGGCCCGGGACCACCTCGATCCCGGCGGGCTCCTCGTGGTGGAGATCGGCCACAACCGCCGGGCGCTGGAGCGCGCGTTCCCGAAGCTCCCCTTCCAGTGGCCCGCGCTCTCGGCCGGCCCCGGCTTCGTCTTCGTGCTGCGCCGCGAGGACCTCCCCTAGCGGGAATCCCGCAGCGCCCGCCGCAGCACCTTGCCCACGGGGGTCTTCGGCAGCGAGTCCACGAACGCGTAGTGGCGCGGGCGCTTGTAGCCGGTGAGCCGTTCGCGCAGGAACGCCGCCAGGTCCGCCTCGGCGAGGGCGGGGTCGCGGCGCACGACGAAGAGCTTCACCGCCTCCCCGCTCCTTTCGTCCGCGACGCCGACGGCCACCGCCTCGCTCACGCCGGGGTGCAGCGTGGCCACCTCCTCGACCTCGTTCGGGTACACGTTGAAGCCCGAGACGATGATCATGTCCTTCATGCGGTCGACGATGCGCAGCTCGCCCCGCGCGTCCGCCACGCCGATGTCGCCCGTGCGCAGCCACCCGTCCGCGGTGAACGCGCGGGCGGTCTCCTCGGGCCGGCGCCAGTAGCCGGCCATCACCTGCGGCCCGCGCACCACGACCTCGCCCGGTTCCCCCGGCGGCAGCGGCTTGCCCAGGAGGTCGCGCACGCCGATCTCGCAGCCCGGGAAGGGGATGCCCACGGTGCCGGTCCACTCGCGCGCGTCGACGCGGTTGCAGGTGACGCCGGCGGTGGATTCCGTGAGGCCCCAGCCCTCGATGATCGGGCAGCCCGTGCGCGCGAGCCAGCGCTCGGCCACCGAGCGCTGCACCGCCATGCCGCCGCTGTTGGCCACGCGCAGGTTCGAGAAGTCGACGCGCCCGAGACCCGGGTGCTCCAGCAGCGCGTTGTAGAGCGTGTTGACCGCCGGGAAGAGGTGCGGCGGCGAGCGGCGAAGGTCGCGCACGAGCGCCTCCAGGTCGCGCGGGTTGGGGACGAGCACGCTCTTGGCGCCGATGCGCAGGCCGAGGAAGAGGCAGGCCACCAGCGCGTAGATGTGGTAGAGCGGCAGCGCGCACACGATCACGGGGTTCGCGATGCGCGGCTCGCGCTCGAGCGCGGGCGCGAGCCAGGCCTGCGGCGCGAGCACCGCGTGGACCACGTTGGCGTGCGTGAGCATCGCGCCCTTGGACACTCCCGTCGTGCCTCCCGTGTACTGCAGGAGCGCCACGTCGCCCGAGGCGATCGCCGGCGCCTCGAAGGGCAGCCGCGCCCCTCGCGCGAGCGCGGCATCGAAGCGAAGCGCCGCCGGGATGGACCACGGCCGCACCGCCTTCCTCACGCGGCGAACGACGAAGTTGGCCACGGGCCCCTTCACCGGCCCCAGCCAGTCGCCCACGGCCGCCACCAGCACGCGCAGCGGCGGCAGGTCCGCCATCGCCTCCGCGAGCGTGGCGGCGAAGTTCTCGAGCACGACGATGGCCTCGACCTGCGCGTCGGCGAGCTGCCCCTGCAGCTCCCTCGCGGTGAAGAGCGGGTTCACGTTCACCACCGTGGCGCCCGCGCGCAGGATGCCGAAGACGGCGGCGGCGTACTGCGGGACGTTGGGCATCATGATCGCCACCCGCGCCCCGGGCCCGATCCCCTGCGCGGCCAGCCACGCCGCGAAGTGGCGGCCGGCGCGGTCCACGCGCTCGTAGGTGTAGCGGCGGCCGAGGAAGACGGCCTGGTCGGCGCCGCCGTGGCGCGCGGCCGCCTCGTCGATGAGGTGCACGAGGGTCGGCGTGGCCGAGATGTCGATCTCCGAGGGCACCCCCGGAGGGTAGTGGGCCAGCCAGGGGCGGGTCATGCGGGCGGGAGACGCGGCATGGGCGGCGAGCGGCTGTCGGATTTCCGGGATAATAGGGGTTCCGGAGGAAAAGGGAACCACTCCCTTCCCGGCCACGTCATGAAGATCGCCGACATTCGCAAGGACTACGCCCTGCGCCGGCTCGACGAGAACGACGTCGACGCCGACCCCTTCAGGCAGTTCCACGCCTGGCTCAAGGAGGCCCTCGATGCCCAGGTGCCCGAGCCCACGGCGATGACGGTCGCCACCGTGGACGCCGAGGGCAGCCCCTCGGCGCGCATCATGCTTCTCAAGGCCCTCGACGACCGCGGCTTCGTCTTCTACACCAACTACGCGAGCCGCAAGGGCCACGAGCTCGCCGCGCGCCCGCGCGCGGCCCTCGCCTTCTTCTGGAAGGAGCTCGAGCGCCAGGTGCGCATCGAGGGGACGGTGGAGAAGGTGGGCGCCGCCGAGAGCGACGAGTACTTCGCGAGCCGCCCCCTGGGCTCGCGCGTCGGCGCGTGGGCGAGCACCCAGAGCGCCACGATCCCGAGCCGGCAGTGGCTCGAGGCGCGCGTGAAGGAGGCCGAGGCGAAGCACGGGGACAGCCCGCCGCGGCCGCCGCACTGGGGCGGCTTCCGCGTGATCCCCGACTGGCTCGAGTTCTGGCAGGGGCGGCAGAGCCGTCTGCACGACCGCATCGCCTACACCCGCGAGGCGCACGGCTGGGCGATCTCGCGGCTCTCGCCGTAGGGATGCGAAGTCCGCCGGGCCGCCACGACCCCGCGACCCTCGAGGCCGAGCGGCTCACGGCCGGGGCGCTGGAGCGCTCGCTCGACGAGGCCCTCGCGGGCCGCGGTCCCGGCGAGCCGCTCTGGATCTTCGCCTACGGCTCCCTGATGTGGAACCCGGGCCTCGCCTTCGTCGCCAAGCGCGTGGGCACGGTCTTCGGCTACCACCGCGACTTCAGCCTGTGGTCGCGCATCAACCGCGGCACTCCCGATCGCCCGGGCCTCGTGCTCACGCTCGAGCGCGGCGGCAGCTGCCGGGGGATCGCGTTCCGCCTCGCGGGCTCGACCACGCGCGGCGAGCTGCTCCGGCTCTGGCGGCGCGAGATGTCGCTGGGCTCCTACCGCCCGCGCTGGCTCGACTGCCACGCGGGCGCCGACCGCTTCCCCGTCCTCGCCTTCCTGGTGAATCGCGCCTGCTCGGGCTACGCGGGGCGGCTGCCGCTCGACACGATGGTCCGCTCGATCGCCACGGCGCGCGGCAAGGTCGGGTCGAGCGCGGAGTACCTCTTCCAGACGCAGGCCACGCTGGAGTCCCACGGCATCCTCGACGCGCGCGTGAAGCGCCTGGCCGAGCGCGTGCGGGCCCATCTCGCCCGGCCCGGCGAGGCGCGCGGCTGAGGCCCGCGCGCCGGCCCCGCCTCAGGCGTTGCCCGGTTCCCGGTTGGTGCCGCCGCCGGACGGCGGATTCTCTCCGCCGCCGCCGCGACTGCGGTTGCGGTTGCGATGGCGGCGGTTGCGGCCGGGCTTTCCCTTGCCGCCGGCCGCGGCGCCCTGGCCGGGAACGCCGTGCGCCTGCGCGGGCGCGCCGGACGCGACCTGCCCCGGCACCGGCTGTCCGCCCTGGCCGCGGCCCTTGGCGCGGCGCTTCTTGCCGCGACCCTGGCGCGGGCCCTGGCCTTCCGGGGCGCCCTCGGCACGCGGGGCCACCGGCGCGAAGCCCGCGGCGGGCGGTCCCGCCTTGCCGCGGCGCTTGCCCCGGCGCTTCTTGCCCCCCTGGCCCGGCAGGCCGGCCGGCGCGCCGCCCGGGCCCCGCGAGGGCTTCTGGCCGCGGTGCCCCGCCGGCAGTCCCATCGCGCCCGTGGCGCGGTTGAATCCCGGGAGCCGGTCGAAGTCGGGCTGCCGGTCGTCGTCCTCCACGTCGGCGACCTCCTGCTCGCGGGGCTTCCAGCCCTCGAGCAGGTGCGCCGGCTGCAGCTCGTCCTCGACCTCGTCGCCCTCGTCCCACTCCTCGGCCTCCCGCGGCCGCTCGCCGGGGGGCGCGACGTTGCCGGGCGAGAACTCCTCGTCCCCGTCCTCGTCCTCCTCGCCCGCGGCCGGCGCCTCGGCCTCGTTCATGCCGGCGAATTCCAGGAGCTTCACCACCTCGGGCTCGGCCAGGTCGCGCATCTGCCCGCGCTTGAGGAAGCTCGGCAGCTCGACGGGGCCGTAGCGCACGCGCATGAGGCGGCTCACCATGAGGCCCACGGCCTCGAACATCCGCCGGACCTCGCGGTTCTTCCCCTCCTTGAGGACCACGTGGTACCAGTGGTTGGAGCCCTCGCCGCCCTTGTCCACGAGGCGGTCGAACCGGCAGCGCTCGCCCTCGATCTCGACGCCCTCCTGGGTGAGGAGCTGCACCTGCTCCGGCGTGAGCGTGCCCATGAGGCGCACGGCGTACTCGCGCTCGACCTCGTAGCGCGGGTGCAT
>CAZNWZ010000117.1:0-6445 GCA_964576455.1 uncultured Lysobacter sp. | reverse complement strand
TCCTCAAGGCCTTCAACGACGGGCGCCTGCGCCACGTCGGCAAGCGCGTGGTCGTGGTCGGCGGCGGCGACACGTCGATCGACGTCGCCACGGTGGCGCGCCGCCTCGGCCACATCGAGCACGCGCACCCGACGGACTTCGAGGGCGCCATCGCCGGGCACCTCGCGCACGACGTGGCGCACGTCTCCGTCACCCAGGGCGCCGAGGTGACGCTCACCTCCGTGTTCGGAGTCGACAAGATGCAGGCCAACAAGCACGAGATCGAGCAGGCCTCGGCCGAGGGCATCGACATCCGCGGCGGCTGGGCCCCCGTGGGCGTGGTGAAGGGGCCGGACGGCCGGGCCACGGCGCTGCGCGTGGCGCAGTGCGAGGCCAAGTTCGTGGGCGGGCAGCTGAAGATCGAGATGAAGCCCGGCACGGAGGAGGACATCCCCGCCGACCTCATCGTCTCGGCCATCGGCCAGGCCGTGGACTTCACGGGCCTGGAGGAATTCAACAACGGCAAGGGCGGGGTCACGGCCGACCGCAACTACCGGGTGGCGGGCAAGGACGGGGTGTTCGCGGGCGGCGACGTGCTGCGCCCGCACCTGCTCACGACGGCCATCGGGCACGGCTCGATCGCCGCCGACGGCATCGACCGCTTCCTGAACGGCGAGGAGCCGGAGAAGCGCCCGAAGATCGACGTCCACCAGTTCGACCTGGTGCGCAAGATGCACGAGAAGGGCCTCGAGGTCGAGAGGGCCAAGGAGCCGATGTGGGGCACCTGCGACTCCAAGGCGGCGGTGCACAACTACGACAACCGCTCCGACCGCCACATCATCACGCACAAGGAGCTCTTCCTCGGGCACTTCGGCTTCACGCCGCGCGTGAAGCGCAACTTCATCACCCTCAGCAAGGAGACGGCGCTCGGCAACTTCGAGGAGCGCCTGGGGGCCCTGGACGAGAAGCAGGCCATCGCCGAGGCCAAGCGCTGCATGAGCTGCGGCCTGTGCTTCGAGTGCGACAACTGCGTGGTGTACTGCCCGCAGACGGCGGTGTTCAAGGTGAAGAAGAACCAGAGCACCACCGGCCGCTACGTGGACACCGACTACGACAAGTGCATCGGCTGCCACATCTGCCGTGACGTGTGCCCGACGGGCTACATCCAGATGGGGCTCGGGGAGTAGGGGAGCCCATGAAGGCGGCAGGATCCCTCCGGGCGGCGCTCGCGGCCACGGTCCTCGCGGCCGCAGGCGCCGCGGCGGCCGTCGCCGTCGCGGCGGGGCCGGCGCTCGAGCCCGCCCGCTCCGGCCCGTGCGTCGAGGATCCGAAGGTCATGCGCCGCTCGCACATGGAGTTCCTCAAGCACGACCGGGACGACACGGTCAGGAGGGGAGTGCGCGGCATCAGGCACAGCCTGGCGGCGTGCGTCGACTGCCACGCGAGCAAGGCCGACGGGCGCGTCCTCGGCTCCGACAGGCACTTCTGCCAGGGCTGCCACGCCTTCGCCGCCGTGAAGGTCGACTGCTTCGACTGCCACGCCGCCACCGCGAGGCCGGCGGCGACCGCCGCCGCGCCCGCCCAGGGAGCCGCGAAATGAACCCGGTCGACAAGCGCCGGCGCGAGTTCCTCGGCCAGGCGGCCGCCATCGCGGGCACCCTGGTCGCGCCGGGGCTGATGCTCTACGAGTACGCCCAGGCCAAGAGTCCCGCCGACCCGGCGAGCGCCAAGGTCCGCTGGGGGATGCTCATCGACACGACGAAGTGCGCGCCCGGCTGCCGCGAGTGCGTGGACGCGTGCAACCGGGAGAACGGCCTGCCGGGCACGACGCGCGCAACCGATTCGCAGTGGATCCGCAAGGTGGACCTCAAGGAGCTGAAGACGGGCAAGGCGCTCTCGGTGCCCGTCATGTGCCAGCACTGCGCCGAGCCGCCGTGCGTGGACGTCTGCCCCACGGGCGCGTCGTTCAAGCGCGCCGACGGCATCGTGCTCGTCGACCGCCACACCTGCATCGGCTGCCGATACTGCATGATGGCCTGCCCCTACAAGGCGCGCAGCTTCGTGCACGAGACGACCACCGGGCAGAAGCCGGACGTGCCGCGGGGCAAGGGCTGCGTGGAGAGCTGCACGCTGTGCGTCCACAAGGTCGACCGCGGCGGCACGCCGTCCTGCGTCGAGGCGTGCGCGGCCGCCGGGCACGGGGCCATCCTCTTCGGGGACCTGAACGACCCGCAGAGCGAGATCGCGAAGCGCATCCGCGCCGTCGCCACCGTCCAACTGCGCGCCGACCTGCGCACGGACAACGGCGTGCGCTACCAGGGGCTCTCGGGATGAGCGCGATCGCCGCCTCCGCCTCCGCCCGGCGCGCCTTCTGGGCGCTGCTCGCCGCCGGCGGCGCCGTGCTCGCCGTGGCCCTCGGCGCGGCCCACTACATGGAAGAGCACGGCCACGTCGTGACGGGCATGAACAACCAGGTGGTGTGGGGCCTGCCGCACGTGTTCGCGATCTTCCTCATCGTCGCGGCCTCGGGCGCGCTCAACGTGGCCTCCGTGGGCTCGGTGTTCGGCGAGAAGGCCTACAAGCCGCTCGCGCCGCTGTCGGTGCTGCTCACGGTGGCGCTCCTGGCCGGCGGCCTCATGGTGCTGGTGCTGGACCTCGGCCGTCCCGAGCGCCTGGTGGTGGCCGCGACGCACTACAACTTCCGCTCGATCTTCGCGTGGAACATGATCCTCTACAACGGGCTCTTCGCGATCTGCGCCCTGTACCTGTGGTCGCTCCTCGAGCGGCGCCTGGGCGGGTACTCGAAGCCCGTGGGACTCGCGGCCTTCGCCTGGCGCATCATCCTCACCACCGGGACGGGCTCGATCTTCGGCTTCCTCGTGGCGCGCCAGGCCTACGCCTCGGGCGTGATCGCGCCGCTCTTCATCGCCCTCTCGCTCGCCTGGGGCCTCGCGGCCTTCCACCTCGCGCAGTGCGGCCTCGCGCGCCTGGCGGGGCAGGAAGCGTGGGACGACGCGCTGCACGCACGGGTGCGCCGGCTGCTGGGGATCTTCGTGATCGCCGCCCTCTACTTCGTGATCGTGCACCACATGACGAACCTCTACTGGGCCAGGCAGTGGGCGTTCGAGCGCTTCATCCTCGTCTCGGGCGCGCCCTATCCGGCGCTCTTCTGGGCGGGCTACGTCGGGCTGGGAACCGCCGTGCCGCTGCTGCTGCTCTTCCACCCGCGCCTCGCGGGCCCGCGCGCCACCGCGGCCGCCTCGGTGCTCGTGTCGCTGGGCGCCCTCGCGTTCCTCTACGTCTTCATCATCGGGGGCCAGGCCTGGCCGCTCGAGATCTTCCCGGGCTACGAGGCGGCCAGCACCTTCAGCGACGGCCGGGCCGACGGCTACTCGCCCAGCCTGCCCGAGCTGCTGCTGGGCCTGGGCGGGATCGCGGCCTCCTTCCTCATCGCCCTGGCCGGCGCGCGCGTGCTGCCGATCCTGGCGAGGCCGGAGGTCGCGACGCCCGCGGCCGCGCCGGCGAAGTAGCCGCCCGCGGGACGCGGCCGCATGAGCGGTCTCCTCATCTCCGCCGCCTGGCGCTCCTCGGGCAAGACGACCATCGCCACGGGCCTCATCGCGGGCCTGGCCGGTCGCGGGCTCGCCGTGCAGCCTTTCAAGAAGGGCCCCGACTACATCGACCCCCAGTGGCTGGGACTGGCGGCCGGCCGCGCGTGCCGCAATCTCGACCTGCACCTGCAGGGGGAGGCGGAAGTGGCCGAGCACTGGGCGCGGCACGCGTCCGGCTGCGACGTCGCGGTCGTCGAGGGCAACCTCGGACTGCACGACGGCCTGGACCTGGAGGGCTCGGACAGCAACGCCGCGCTCGCGAGGAAGCTCCAGCTCCCCGTCGTCCTCGTCCTCAACGCGCGCGGGATGGCCCGGGGAGCCGCCGCGCTGCTGCATGGTCTGGCGACCTTCGACCCGACGATCCGCGTGGCCGGCGTGATCCTCAACCGAATTTCCGGCGCACGCCACGAAGGCAAGCTGCGCGCCGCCATCGAGCGCTACACCCGGATTCCCGTGCTCGGCGCGATCGGCGAGGACCCCCGCCTGGGCGTCGTCGAACGCCACCTGGGCCTGGTCCCGGCCGTGGAGGTGGAGGACGCGAGGGCGCGGATCGCGGCGATGCGCGAGGCGGTGTGCGCCGGCGTGGACGTCGACGCGATCCTGGCGATCGCCCGCACCGCCGCGCCGGTGCCGGCCGCCCCGCCCGCGCCGCCCGTGCCCGCCGCGCGCCTTCGAATCGGCATCGCGAGGGACCGCGCGTTCGGCTTCTACTACGCCGACGACCTGGACGCCTTCCGCGAAGCCGGGGCCGAGCTGGTCGAGGTGGACACGCTGCACGACCGCGGCCTGCCGGCGGTGGACGGCCTGTTCATCGGGGGCGGGTTCCCGGAGGTCCTCGCGGCGGAGCTGGCGGCCAACCGGGACTTCCGCGCGGACCTGCGCCGCGCGATCGAGCAGGGGCTTCCGGTCCATGCCGAGTGCGGCGGCCTCATGTACCTCGCCCGCTCGCTCTCGTGGCGCGGCCAGACGTGGGAGATGGTGGGCGCGCTTCCCGCCGACGTGGTCATGCACGCCAAGCCCGTCGGCAAGGGCTACGTGCGCCTCGTCGAGACCGCGGAGCACCCCTGGGGCGCGGGGGAGGGAACCGTCGTGCGCGCCCACGAGTTCCACTATTCCACGCTCGCTCACGCCGACCCGGGCCTGCGCTACGCCTTCCTCATGGAGCGGGGCGAGGGTGCCGACGGCCGCCGCGACGGCATCGTCCACCGCAACGTCCTGGCGACCTACGCCCACCAGCGCTCGGTCGGCGGCAACGACTGGGTCCGGCGCTTCCTGGCCCACGTCGCCAGCCACAAGGCCGTGCGCGCCGCCGCGACGGCCTGAGCGGGCCCTGACCGGAGGCTTCCTGGACATGATCACCCTCACGCAGGCCGCCGCCACGCAGATTCGCCGGTCGGCCGCCGAGTCCGGGCTGCAGGCGCCCGTGCTGCGCGTCGCGGCCCAGGTCGCCGCGGACGGCAGCGTCGAGTTCGGCATGGGCTTCGACCAGGCGCGGCCCGGCGACACGACGGCCGAGATCGACGGCGTGCACGTCGTCGTCGCCCCTCGCAGCGTGGAGCTCGTGGAGGGCGTGGTGCTCGATTTCGTGGAGCTCGAGCCGGGCGACTTCCGCTTCATCTTCGCGCCCCCGGCCGGGGAAGGGCCGGCGTGAGCGGGGGCGGCGAGGTCTTCCTCGTGGGGACGGGGCCGGGCGACCCGGACCTGCTCACGGTCAAGGCGCTGCGCCTGATCCGCGAGGCCGAGGTCGTCCTCTACGACAACCTCGTCTCCGACGAGATCATGGCCCTCGTGCCCGCGACGGCGGAGCGCATCTACGTCGGCAAGAAGCGCGCCGACCACGCCATGCGCCAGGAGGCCATCAACGAGCTGCTCGTGAGCCTCGCGCACATGGGGCGGCGCGTCCTGCGCCTCAAGGCAGGCGATCCCTTCGTCTTCGGCCGCGGCGGCGAGGAGATCGAGACCCTCGGCGCGAGAGGCGTCCGCTTCGAGGTCGTGCCCGGGATCACCGCGGCCCTCGGGGCGGCCTCCTATGCGGGCATCCCGCTCACGCACCGCGACTACGCGCAGTCCTGCGTCTTCGTCACCGGCAACACCCAGGACGGCGAGCTCAACGTCGACTGGGCGGCCATCGTGCGGCCGCGCCAGACCGTCGTGATCTACATGGGATTCCAGAACCTCGACGAGCTGTGCCGGGAGCTCGTGGCACACGGGCTCGCGCCCTCCACGCCGGCCGCGATGGTGCAGCAGGCCACCACCGCCGCGCAGCGCGTGGTCTGCGCGGACCTCGCCACGCTCGCCGACCGGGCGCACGAGGCGGGCCTCAAGCCCCCCACCCTCATCATCGTCGGCGAGGTGGTGCGGTTGCGCGACCGCCTGGCGTGGTTCGAGGCCCGCCGCGGCGCCGGGCCGGGCGCGGGCCGGGAAGGCTAGCCGGGACGGACGGCCTCAGTGGGCCGAGCCGGAATACTTGCGGCCGACGGCGTACACCGCGGCCTCGACGCGCGAGCTGAGGTTCAGCTTCGACAGGATGTGGCGCACGTGCAGCTTCACCGTGTCGTGGCTGATGTCGAGCGCCTTGGCGATGCTCTTGTTGCTCATGCCCTGCGCGATGTAGCCCAGGATCTCGAGCTCTCGCTCGGTGAGGGCCCGGCCCTCCTCGCGGCCGGACTGCGCGCCCAGGAGGTGGGTGAGCTTGGTGGCCATGGCCGGGGCGACGACCAGCTCGCCCTTCACGGCGCGGCGGATCGAGTCGACCACGTCGTCCGGGTCCATGTCCTTCAGGAGGTAGCCCCGCACCCCGGCGCGCATGGCGTTGGCGAGGTCGTCGTGCGAGTCGCACATCGTGAGGATCACCG
>CAZNWZ010000116.1:0-6546 GCA_964576455.1 uncultured Lysobacter sp. | reverse complement strand
GCCCGGCTACGACCTCGTCCTCTTCACCTGCAAGGCCTACGACCTCGACTCGGCCCTGGACGCGATCGCGCCGGCGATGGCGAGCGGCTGCGCGGTGCTCCCGATGCTCAATGGCCTCGCGCACCTCGACCGCCTGGACGAACGCTTCGGCGCCGCGACCGTCATGGGCGGCACCTGCCAGATCAACGTCGGCCTCGCCCCCGACGGCACCGTGAAGCACTGGGAGCCCCTCAACCGCTTCCTCTTCGGGGAGCGCGACAGGTCGAAGTCGGCGCGCGCCCGCGCGTTGGCCGATGCCCTCGCGAAGACCACGATCGACTGGACCTGGTCCGAGGACATCCTGCAGGACATGTGGGAAAAGGTGACCTTCCTCGCGGCGCTGGCGGCGACGACCTGCCTCTTCCGGGGCAACATCGCCGAGATCATGGCCGCGCCGGACGGCAAGGCGATCGCGATGCGCTGCTTCGAGGCCAACGCCGCCATCGCCCGCGCGGAGGGCCACCCGCCAGGAGCGAAGATCCTGCAGTGGGCCGCCGAGCGCCTCACGCGCCCGGGGCCGCAGAGCGCCTCGATGCTCCGGGACATGGAGGCCGGCAAGCCCGTGGAGGCCGACCACATCGTGGGGCACATGCTCTCGCTCGCCCGCAAGCACGGCGTCGACGACACCGTGCTGCAGATGGCGTACACGCACCTCAAGACCTACGAGGCCCGACGCGCCGCGAATCGGTTACGGTAGCGGGTGTCGCGGGCGCAATCCACCGTTCCCCGCCTTTCGCCAGGAGAAACTCGCCATGCGTGAATACGACTACGTGATCGTCGGCGCCGGCAGCTGCGGGTGCCTCCTGGCCAACCGCCTCTCGGCCGACGGCAAGTCGAGCGTGCTGCTGCTGGAGGCCGGCGGCCAGGACGACTGGTTCTGGATCCCCATCCCCGTGGGCTACCTCTACACCATCGGCAACCCGAGGACGGACTGGTGCTTCAAGACGAAGCCGGACCCGGGCCTCAACGGCCGGCAGCTCGGCTACGCGCGCGGGCGCGTGCTGGGGGGCTGCTCGACGATCAACGCCATGGTGTACATGCGGGGGCAGAAGGAGGACTACGACCACTGGGCCTCGCTCGGCAACCCGGGCTGGTCCTGGGACGACGTGCTCCCGCTCTTCAAGCAGCACGAGGACTTCTTCGCCGGCGCCACCGATTTCCACGGGGCGGCGGGCGAGCTGCGCGTGGAGGAGCCGCGCGTGCGCTGGGAGATCCTGGACGCCTGGCGCGAGGCCGCCGAGGAGTGCGGCATCCCGAAGATCGACGAGTTCAACCGCGGCGACAACTTCGGCAACGCCTACTTCCACATGAACCAGAAGCGCGGCGTGCGCTGGAGCGCCACCAACGCCTGGCTGCGGCCGGCGCTCGGCCGGCCCAACCTCACGGTGGCCACGAAGGCGCACGCGACGAGGCTGCGCCTCGAGCAGAAGGACGGCCGCCGCCGCGCCACGGGCCTGGACTACGAGGTGGACGGCCAGGGCGCCCTGACGGCGACCGCGAGGAAGGCCGTGGTCCTCGCCGCCGGCTCCATCGGCACGCCGCAGCTCCTGCAGCTCTCCGGCGTGGGGCCCGGCTCGCTCCTTTCGACGTTCGGCATCCCCGTCTTCCACGAGATGGCGGGCGTGGGCGAGGACCTGCACGACCACCTGCAGATCCGCATGGTGTTCAAGGTGTCGAACACGACGACGCTCAACACGCGCGTGAACAGCCTGTGGGGCAAGGCGGCGATGGGCCTGGAGTACCTCCTCTTCAAGACGGGCCCGCTCACGATGCCGCCCTCGCAGCTGGGCGCCTTCGCGAGGAGCAACCCCGCGCAGCCCACGCCCAACATCGAGTGGCACGTGCAGCCGCTCTCGCTCGACAAGTTCGGCGACCCGCTGCACCCGTTCCCGGCCATCACGCCCTCGGTGTGCAACCTGCGGCCCACCTCGCGGGGCTGGGTGCGCATCACCTCGACCGATCCGCGCGCCCACCCGGAGATCATGCTCAACTACCTCTCCACGCCGGAGGACAGGCAGGTGGCGGCCGAGGGCATGCGCTTCACGCGGCGCATCATGGCCTCGAAGGCGCTCGCGCGGTTTTCGCCGCAGGAGTGGCGGCCGGGCCCGGCCGCGGAGTCCGACGAGGCGCTGGTGAAGGCGGCCGGAGACCTGGGGACCACCATCTTCCACCCGGTGTCCACCTGCCGCATGGGCCGCGACGCGAAGGCCGTCGTGGACGAGCGGCTGCGCGTGCACGGAATCGAGGGGCTGCGCGTTGTGGATGCATCGATCATGCCGCGCATCACCTCGGGCAACACCAACGCGCCGTGCTACATGATCGCCGAGAAGGGGGCCCGCATGATCCTCGAGGACGACGCTTGAGCCGGACGCAGCTGCTGGCCGTTGCCACGCTCGCGGCGGTCGGCGTCCTGGCCTGGGACCTGCTCCGCCCGCCTTCGCCGCCCCCGCCGCCGGAGCCCGCGCCCGCAGCCCGGGTGGCGGCATCCCCTTCGGCGCCGGCGCCCGCCGGGTCCGCGCCCCTCGGGCCGGGCGAGGTACGCGCCGCGCCCAACTTCCTGCGGCCGCCGGCCGGGGCCGCCGTCACCGCCTCGCCGCTGGCACGCGATTTCGGCAACGCCCTGGCCTGGAAGCCGATCCACGATCGCCTGCGCGGCACGGGCGAGGGGGCCACGCCCGAGGGCCAGTACTTCCTCTACCGCATCCTGCGCGCCTGCGCGACGGTGGCCGACCGCAAGGGCGGGCCGGCGCCGCGGCCGGCGCAGAACGCCGCGCAGCTCGCGGAGCGCCGCCAGCAGATCGCCGCGGCCTTCAAGGACGGCGACCCGCGCCGCGCCCAGCGACTGGAGGCCTTCGACAAGGCCACGGCGGACCAATGCGAGGGCCTCGCCGGCCTCACCGTGACGGAGGCCGAGCTGGGCCAGCTCCTGCGAAACGCGCTCGAGGGCGGGGACCCGAAGGCGCGCGCCTGGCAGGTCGAGCAGGAGATGTGGCAGGAGCGCCGCTCGGCCAGCTCCCCGGGGCGCGCCGGCGCCACGCTCTCGGACGCGCAGGTCGCCTCCCTCCGGGAGGCCTTTTCCTCCCGCGACCCGGAGGCCATCGTGATCGCCGGGCGCGTGCTCGCCAATTCCTTCCGCGACGTGACCGTCCGCATCGGCCCCGACCAGGAGCCCATAGAGAACCGCGCCTTCATGAACGCCGCCCTCCTGCTGGCGTGCGAGTACGGCTACGCCTGCGGCGAGAACAGCCCGCGCGTGCTGAACGCCTGCGCCTTCCAGGGGCACTGCGGCGTGGCGAGCCTGCCGGACTACCTCTTCTACTACGGGTCCTCGCCCTACGACGCCCAGCTCCTCGACCGCTACCGCGCCCTCCTGCGGCAGGCGGCGGACACCGGCGACTGGTCGGCGATCGTGCTCGACCGCGGGAACCGCTCGCCCAACCAACCGTCGTATCCTTACGGATGGCCGCACGGCGGCCGCTAGTCCCGATCCTGCCGCTTCCAGGGAGACTCCATGCTCAAGCTCAACGTGAACGGCCGCGTCCACTCGGTGGACGTGGAGCCGGAGATGCCGCTGCTGTGGGTCCTTCGGGACCACCTGAACCTGCCCGGCGCCAAGTACGGTTGCGGCATCGGGCAGTGCGGCTCCTGCACCGTGCTCGTCAACGGCGTGGCCGAGCGCTCGTGCGTGACGACGGCGGCCGCGGCCGAGGGCAAGACGATCGTCACCATCGAGGGCCTTTCGAAGCCCGGCCTGCACCGCGTGCAGAAGGCCTGGATCGAGCACGAGGTGCCCCAGTGCGGCTACTGCCAGACGGGCATGATCCTGTCGGCCGTGGCCCTGCTCGCGAAGAAGCCGCGGCCCACCGACGCCGACATCGACGAGGCGATGACGAACCTCTGCCGGTGCGGGACCTACGCGCGCGTGCGCAAGGCCATCCATGCGGCCGCCGCGCCCGTGGCGACGGTCGCCCCGGCGAAGAAGGGCTGAGGAGGACCGCCATGACCATCCGCTCCCCGCAGCGCCGCTCCTTCCTCAAGGCCTCCGCCGCCGTCGGCGGCGGCCTCGCCCTCGAGTTCTCCTTCCCCCTGGCAGCCGGCGCCGCGAAGGGCGCGCCGGCCACCGAGGTGAACGCCTGGGTGGTGATCCACGCCGACGACCGCGTCGTGGTGCGCATCGCGCGCTCCGAGATGGGGCAGGGCACCCTCACGGCGCTCGCCCAGCTCGTGGCCGAGGAGCTCGACTGCGACTGGATGAAGGTCACGACCGAGTTCGCCTCGCCCAACGAGCACGTCCGCCGCAACCGCGTCTGGGGCTCGATGTCCACGGGCGGCAGCCAGGGCGTGCGCGGCTCGCACGACTACGTCCGCAAGGGCGGCGCCACCGCGCGCGAGATGCTGGTCGCCGCCGCCGCCGCGCAGTGGAAGGTCCCCGCGCAGGAATGCTCGGTGGACAAGGGCGTCATCACCCACGGCCCGTCGAAGCGCCGGCTGCGCTACGGCCAGGTGGCCGCCCAGGCGGCGAAGCTGCCGGTGCCCAAGGAGGTGAAGCTGCGCGACCCGAAGGACTGGAAGATCGCGGGCAAGCCCCTTCCCCGCCTCGATATCCCCGACAAGGTGCTGGGCAAGCCCGTCTTCGGCACCGACGTGGCGCTGCCGGGGATGCTCCACGCGGCCATCGCGCAGTGCCCGGTCTTCGGCGGCAAGGTGAAGTCGGTGGACGATTCGGAAGCGCTGGCGATGCGGGGCGTGAAGAAGGTCGTCCGCGAGCCGGACTTCGTCGCCGTGGTGGCCGACAGCTGGTGGCGCGCCGACCGGGCCCTGAAGAAGGTGAAGGTCGAGTGGGATCCCGGCGAGTTCGGCCAGGCTTCCGACGCGACCATCCTGGCCCTGTTCCGGGAAGGGCTCGCGGACCCGAAGATGATGGAGGCGAAGAAGGCGGGCGATGCCGCGGGAGCGCTCGCGACGGCCGCGAAGGTGCTCGAGGCCGAGTACGCCTCGCCCTACCTCAACCACGCGACGATGGAGCCGCAGGTGTGCACGGCCTGGGTGAAGCCCGACGGCTTCGTGGAGGTGTGGACCTCCACGCAGAACGGCGAGGCCTCGCTCGCGGAGGCCGCCCGCACGGCGGGCGTGCCGCAGGAGAAGTGCGAGGTCCACAAGATGATGCTGGGCGGCGGCTTCGGCCGCCGCGGCGCGCCGCAGGACTTCGTGCGCCAGGGCGTGAAGATCGCGATGGCGATGCCCGGCAAGCCCGTGAAGCTCCTGTGGTCGCGGGAGGAGGACATGCAGCACGGCTTCTACCGGCCCGCGAGCCTCGTGAAGCTGCGGGGCGGCCTGGACGCGCAGGGCCGGCTCGTCGCCTTCGAGGCGAAGGTCGCCTGCCCGTCGATCCTCGATACCGTGATGCCGGGCGCCCGCAAGGGCGGGGTGGACTTCACTGCCGTGCGCACGCTTTCCGACATGCCCTACGACATCGCCAACCAGTTCGTGGGCTACGCGCTGCGCAACGGGCACGTACCCACGGGCTTCTGGCGCGCGCCCGGGCAGCAGAACGGCGTCTATCGCGAGTGCTTCCTGGACGAGCTGGCGCAGGCCGCGGGGAAGGACCCGCTGGAATTCCGGCTCGCGATGATGAAGCCGGGCGAGAAGAACCGCCTCGTGCTGGAGGCCGCGGCCAAGGCGGCGGGCTGGGGCACGGCGCTTCCGGCGGGCGTGGGGCGCGGCCTCGCGGTGGTGGAGGGCTTCGGCAGCTACGCGGCCGGGGTGGCGGAGGTCACGGTCGGCGCGGACGGCGGCCTCAAGGTGCTGCGCTATGTCGTGGCCATCGACTCCGGCCACGTGGTGAACCCCGACACCTGCGCGGCGCAGGCCGAGAGCAATGCGATCTACGGCCTGGGCGCGCTCTTCGAGGCCAACACCGTCAAGGACGGGCGCATCCAGGAGTCGAACTTCCACGATTTCCCGATTCCGATGATCGGCGACATGCCCAAGGTCGAGCTCGTGCTCGTGCCCACGGGCGGCTTCTGGGGCGGCCACGGGGAGCCGGGGATCCTCCCCTTCCAGGCGGCGGTCCTCAACGCCGTGTTCGCCGCCACCGGCAAGCGCATCCGCACGCTGCCGCTGCGCAAGGAAGACCTGCGAAGGGCCTAGCGCCGGGATTGTGGAATAGTCCCTAGATTCGGCGGGTGGGACGGGGTTATCCTTCCGGTCTGCCTCGGCCCGCGCACGCCCTTCCTCCGGGAAAATCCGGCCCCCGGCACCACAAGACCAAATCGGGAGTTTCCACGATGAGCATCGGAAAGCGCCACCTCCTCGCGGCACTGGCTTCGCTCGTGCTGCTGTCGTCGATGGCCGGGCCCGCGCTCGCGCAGTCCGGCGAGGCCATGGAGAACACCCGTCCCATCCCGCTGATGGCCGATCCGGGCATCTCCTTCCACCGCGTCCGTCCGCCGGCGGAGGCCGCGTTGCGCGCGGAGCTCGGGATGCCGTCGGTGACGGCGACGATCA
>CAZNWZ010000115.1:0-6626 GCA_964576455.1 uncultured Lysobacter sp. | reverse complement strand
CGCCTTCACGCCCCAGGGCAGGGAGGCCAAGCAGCTCCTGGACGAGGCCGAGACCCGCATCCTGGAGATCGGGGAGTCGGGCGGACGAAGCGCCCAGGGCCTGCGCAAGATGTCGGCGCTCCTGGGCGAGGTGATGGAGCGCATCGACGAGCTCTACAAGAACCCGGCTTCCGTCACCGGCATCGCCACGGGGTTCGTGGACCTGGACGAGATGACCTCGGGGCTGCATCCGGGGGAGCTGATCATCGTGGCGGGCAGGCCCTCGATGGGCAAGGCCCAGCCGCTCGACGCCCGCATCAAGACTCCCGCCGGCTGGAAGGCCATGGGGGAGGTGCAGGTGGGCGATGCTCTGGCCTCTATCGACGGCGCGCCTTCCATCGTCACGGGGGTCTACCCCCAGGGTGAACGGCAGGTTTACCGCATCACCTTCTCGGACGGCCGCAGCGCCGAGTGCTGCGCCGAGCACCTCTGGCGCGTCCACTACCGGTCCTGGGCGGCGCCGCTCGTCGTCACCACGGCCAAGCTCATCGAGATGCTCTCCCGCAAGCGCTACCAGGGCCGCCTGTGGGTGGACCAGGTCGACGGGGAGTTCGGGCACCAGGAGCCGCTGCCGATCGATCCCTGGGTGCTGGGAGCGCTGATCGGGGACGGCCGCCTGGATGGGGCTACGCCGGGCTTCTCGACCGCATCCGAGGAGATGGTCGAGCGCATGCACGCCAGGATCGGCGCGGGCATGACGGTCAACTACTCGCAGGGCTACGACTTCCGTTTGGCCAACACGTCCTACGGTGGGCGTGAAGGCGGTGGACGCCGGCAGAATCCGGTCACCGAAGGACTGCGCGCGCTGGGCCTGTGGGGCCTGGGCTCGCACCAGAAGTTCGTCCCGACCCTCTACCTGCAGGCCAACCGCCCGGCCCGCCTCAACCTGCTGCGGGGGCTTCTGGATACGGACGGGTGGGTGGAAAAGTGGGGTTCCGTGCGCTACTGCACCACCAGCTACCGGCTCGCCTCGGACGTCGTTGAACTCGTCCGGTCATTGGGCGGCTGGGCCTCGCTCAGCGACAAGAGGACGACCTATTCCTACAAGGGCGAGAAGCGGGAAGGGCGCCGAGCCTTCGTCGTGAACATCCACCATCGCGACCCGCGTTCTCTCTTCCTCCTGTCGGAGAAGCGCGACCGCCTTCCGGTTGCCTGGAAGAGGAGCGCAAAGCCCGTCATCGAGTCCATCGTCCCGACCCGCACGACGGCCACGCAGTGCATCTCGGTCTCCCACCCGTCGCGCCTCTACGTCACGGACGACTACGTGGTGACGCACAACACGGCCTTCTCGCTCAACATCGCCGAGCACGTCGGCCTGGAGCTCAAGCTCCCCGTCCTCGTCTTCTCGATGGAAATGGGCGGCGCGCAGCTCGGCCTGCGCATGCTGGGCTCCGTGGGCCGCGTGGACGCGCAGCGGCTCCGCACGGGGCGGCTGGACACGGGCGACTGGGACCGGCTCGGCGCCGCGCTCGGCAAGCTCAACGAGGCGCCCATCCTCATCGACGAGACGCCGGCGCTCAATCCCCTGGAGCTGCGCGCCCGCGCCCGCCGCATGTGGCGGGAGTACGGCGGCCTGGGCCTCGTCGTGATCGACTACCTGCAGCTCATGAGCGCCGCGGAGTCCGGCGTCGAGAACCGCGCCACGGAGATCAGCGAGATCTCGCGCTCGATGAAGGCGATGGCCAAGGAGCTGCAGGTGCCCGTGATCGCGCTCTCGCAGCTCAACCGCGGCCTCGAGCAGCGTCCCAACAAGCGGCCCGTGATGTCGGATCTTCGCGAGTGCGTGACCGGAGATACCCTGGTCTGCCTGCGCGATGGCCGTCGCATTCCGGTGCGCGACCTCGTGGGGACCGAGCCGGAAGTCTGGGCGGTCGATGAAGCGGGGAAGGTCGTGGCTGCCCGCTCCGACGCCGTGTGGCACGTGGGACGCAAGCCGGTGTTCAAGGTCCAGCTGGCGAGCGGGAGGACGATCCGCGCGACTGCAGAGCACCTCCTTCTTTCGGGCGGGGGTTGGACGCGTCTCGGAGAGCTCGAGGTCGGCGACCGGATGGCCCTGGCCCGGCGCATTCCCCAGCCGGAGGCGTGCGCGGAGTGGAGCGACGATGAGATCGTCCTGCTCGGCCATCTGGTCGGCGATGGCAGCTACCTGGTCCACCAGCCGCTGCGCTACACCACCGCCAGCGAAGAGAACAGCCGGGCGGTCGCGAGCGCTGCCCGTGCGATGGGCAGCACGGTCAGCCGCCACGAGGGCCGCGGTGCCTGGCATCAGCTCGTGATCGCCGGCAACGGCAACCGGTGGCACCCCGAAGCGGTCGGCAAGTGGTTGAAGGAGCTGGGCATTTTCGGCCAGCGCTCCCACGAGAAGCATCTGCCGGCCGATGTCTTCCAGCTCTCCGATCGCAAGATCGGCCTGCTTCTTCGCCACCTGTGGGCGACCGACGGGAGCATCGCGGTTCGCAAGCCGGGGACGAAGGGAAGCTCCCGTATCCACTTCGCGACCTGCAGCGAGCGGCTCGCTCGTGACGTCATGGCGCTTCTGCTTCGGCTGGGCATCGTGGCGCGCCTGCGCGTGGTCCACCAGAAGCACTATCGCCCGTTGTATTCAGTCGACGTGAGCGGCAGCGAGAACCAGCGCGCCTTCCTGGACCGGGTGGGAGCGTTCGGCCCCCGTGTCGCGCAGGCGGACGAGCTTGCGGCGCGCCTGGACGGCATCGGGGGCAATACGAACGTCGACACCGTTCCCATCGAGGCCTTCGCCGAGGTGAAGGCGGCAATGGCCGCCAACGGCGTGACGCAGCGCGCGATGGCCCGGCTGCGCGGCACGTCGTACGGCGGCTCCTCGCATTTCAAGTTCGCTCCCTCCCGGGCGGTCATCGCCGATTACGCCGGGAAGCTCGGCGCCCCGGAACTCGCCCGCTGGGCCGACAGCGATCTATTCTGGGACACGATCGTCGCGATCGCTCCGGATGGCGACGAGGACGTCTACGATCTCACGGTCCCCGGACCGGCCTGTTGGCTCGCCGACGGCATCGTCACGCACAATTCGGGCGCGATCGAGCAGGACGCGGACCTCATCATCTTCATCTACCGCGACGAGGTCTACAACGAGGACTCGCCCGACAAGGGCATCGCCGAGATCATCATCGGCAAGCAGCGAAACGGCCCCATCGGCACCGTGAAGCTCACCTTCCTCGGCCGCCACACCCGCTTCGAGAACTACGCCGGTCCCACCGGCTTCTAGCGCCCGCCCGGCGAGCGTCGGCCCATGTCCCGCCCCATCCGCGCCGACATCCACCTCGCCGCGTTCGCCCACAACTACGGCGTGGCCCGCGGGCACGCGCCCAACTCGCGCGTCCTGGCCGTCGTGAAGGCCAACGCCTACGGGCACGGGCTCCCGCGCGTGGCGAAGGCCCTCCCGGAGGCGGACGGCTTCGCCACCCTGGAGCTCGACGGCGCGGTGCGGCTGCGGGAATCGGGCTTCCCGCGCGAGATCCTGCTGCTGGAGGGCTTCTTCGAGGCGTCCGAGCTCTCGCAGATTGCCGCCTCGCGCCTCGCGACCTCCGTGCACTGCGAGGAGCAGCTGCGGATGCTGGAGGTGTCCCCGCCGCCCTCGCCCATCGACTGCTACCTCAAGATCAACACGGGCATGAACCGCCTGGGCTTTGCGCCCGAGGGGGCGAAGGCGGCCCTCGAGCGCCTTCAGGCCACGGGGGCGGCGAAGTCGATCACCCTCATGACGCACTTCGCGACCGCCGACGGTCCCGAGGGCGTGCACGAGGCCATGAACCGCTTCGAGGCGGCCACGCGCGGCATCTCGCTTCCGCGCAGCCTCGCCAACTCCGCCGCCATCTTCGCGCACCCGCGCACGCATGCCGAGACGGTGCGGCAGGGAATCTCCCTCTACGGCGCGACTCCTTTTGCCGATCGCAGCGCGCAGGAGCTGGGCCTCGTCCCCGCCATGACGCTTCGCTCCCGCCTCATCGCCGTGCGCGATCTCGAGCCGGGCGATCACGTGGGCTACGGCGCCACCTTCTACGCGCCGCACGCCATGCGCATCGGGGTCGTCGCGTGCGGTTATGCGGACGGCTATCCGCGCCACGCGCCCAACGGCACGCCGGTGCTGGTCGAGGGCGTGCGCACGGTGACCGCGGGGCGAGTCTCCATGGACATGATCACCGTGGACCTCACGCCGATTCCGGGCGCGCGCATCGGATCGGAGGTGGTGCTGTGGGGCGAGGGGCTGCCCATCGACGAGGTGGCGGCGCACGCGGGGACGGTGGGCTACGAGCTCATGTGCGCGCTGGCGCCGCGGGTGCCGGTGAACGAGCTGGGCTGACCGGTGCCGAGAGGCGGGATGGGGCAATTCTCCCGACTCCTTTCGGGGATTTCCGGGGCTTCCGGGCGATTTCTTCGTGATAGAGTGATCCCATGTCTTCCGTGTCCGTCTCCGACCTGCTCAAGCTTCCCGTTGCGGAGCGACTGCGCCTCGTGGAGGCCATCTGGGACAGCATTGCCGCCGTGCCGGAAGCCGTGGAGCTCTCGGCTGAGCAGCGACAGGAACTCGAACGGCGCTGGAACGCCTACCAGGAAGACCCGTCCATCGGAAGCGTGTGGGCGGACGTTCGTTCCCGTATCTCCCGGGGTGAATGAGCTTCGAGCTGGTCATTCGGCCGGAAGCGGAGGCCGATGCGCGGGAGGCCTTTCACTGGTACGAGGAGCAGCTGCGCGGCCTGGGCGAGTCGTTTCTTTCCGAGCTGGACCGGGAGCTGACCGCGATTTCCGTCGAGCCGGCGTTGCACGCCCGGGTTCATCGCGAAATCCGGCGGGCGTTGCTCCATCGATTCCCCTACGGCGTCTATTACTTGGTCGAGTCCCGGCGGGTCGCTGTGCTCGCGATCCTTCACACATCCCGGCACCCTCGGCACTGGGCACGGCGGCAGGGCGCCAGCCCCGAGGACGCGAAAGACCTATGAAACCTGAGTACGACTTCTCGAAGGCCAAGCGGGAGGCCGTTATTCCCCAGAAGGGCAAGACCCGCATCTCGATCTTCATCGACGACGCCATCCTGGCCAAAATCCGGGCTCGCGCGGAGAAGGCGGGAAAGGGCTACCAGACGATGATGAACGAGGCCCCTCGCGTGATGATCGAGGCCGGCCAGTCGATTCGACGCCGAGGTCGCACGGCCGGCGGACAGGCAGCGAAGACCCCCTCGAGCCCGCGCCGTCGAAACGCGTAACCGATGGCCAAGCCCAAGAGCGTCTTCACCTGCACCGAGTGCGGCGGCCAGTCGCCCAAGTGGCAGGGCCAGTGCCCGCACTGCGACGCGTGGAACACGATGGTGGAGTCGGTCGCGGAGTCCGGCAAGGCCTCGGGCGCCAACCGATTCGCGAGCCTGGGCGGCTCGGGGCAGGTGGTCACGCTCTCGGAGGTCGAGGCGAAGGACTTCCCGCGCATGCCCACCCTCATCGGCGAGTTCGACCGCGTGCTGGGCGGCGGGATGGTCGAGGGGGGCGTGGTGCTCATCGGCGGCGACCCGGGCATCGGCAAGTCCACGCTCCTGCTGCAGGCGGCGGCGCGGCTCGCGGAGCAGGGGACGGTGCTCTACGTGACGGGCGAGGAGTCGTCGCAGCAGGTGGCGCTGCGGGCGCGGCGGCTGGAGGTGAACGCCTCGAAGATCCGGCTGCTGCCCGAGATCGAGCTGGAGAAGGTCCAGGCCACGATCGCGAGCCTGAAGCCGAAGGTGGCGGTGATCGACTCGATCCAGACGCTGTACTCGTCCGCGCTCACCTCCGCGCCCGGATCGGTGGCGCAGGTGCGCGAGTGCGCGGCGCAGCTCACGCGCGTGGCCAAGCAGTCGGGGACCGCGATCGTCTTCGTGGGGCACGTCACCAAGGAGGGGGCGCTGGCGGGGCCGCGGGTTCTCGAGCACATGGTCGATACCGTGCTGTACTTCGAGGGCGACACGCACACGAGCTTCCGCCTCATCCGCGCGTTCAAGAACCGCTTCGGCGCGGTGAACGAGATGGGCGTCTTCGCGATGACGGAGAAGGGGCTGCGGGAGGTGACGAACCCCTCGGCGCTCTTCCTCTCGCACCACCGGGCGGACGTGCCGGGCTCCTGCGTGATGGTCACGCAGGAGGGGACGCGGCCTTTGTTGGTCGAGCTGCAAGCGCTGGTGGACGAGGCGCACAGCCCGCAGCCGCGGCGGCTCACTGTCGGCCTGGAGCAGAACCGCCTGGCGATGCTGCTCGCGGTGCTGCACCGGCACGCGGGCATCGCCCTCTTCGACCAGGACGTCTTCGTGAACGCGGTGGGGGGCGTGCGGATCGCCGAGCCGGGGGCGGACCTGGCCGTGACGCTCGCCATCGTCTCGAGTCTGCGCAACCGGGCGCTGCCGCCCAAGCACGTGGTCTTCGGGGAGGTGGGGCTCGCCGGCGAGGTGCGCCCGGTTCAGCGCGGGCAGGAACGCCTTCGCGAGGCCGCCAAGCTCGGCTTCACCCACGCCATCGTCCCGGCGGCCAACAAGCCCCGGCACCGCATCGAGGGCATCGAGGTGATCGCCGTCGATCGCCTCTCCGACGCCGTCG
>CAZNWZ010000114.1:0-6666 GCA_964576455.1 uncultured Lysobacter sp. | reverse complement strand
GCCCGGCCGCCTTGATCTCCTGCTGGAAGCGCGCCTCGTACTCCTCGAGCTCCTGCTTGGAGAGGTTCAGGTTGATCGTCTTGATCGCGACCGTGCGGTCGATGATGGGGTCCACGGCCTTGTACACCGTGCCCATCGCCCCCTGGCCGATCTCGGAGACGATCTTGTAGCGGCCCAGCACCGTGGTCATGGGGCCTTCTTCTTGGCCGCCTCGGCCTTCGCCTTGTCGGCCAGGGCCTTCTTCGCCTGCGCCTTCGCGCCGGCGAAGGTCTTCGTCCACGAGGGGTGGCCCGCCTCGGCGGGCGTGAGGTCGAAGTCGGGGTCGACGTCGTAGATCCGGATGAACTCGGCGCGGCACTGCGGCCACTTGTTCTGCAGGCACAGGCAGAAGGCGGCGTGCTTGAGCGCCCGCACCTGGTCCTTCTTCTCCTTGAGCCCTTCCTTGAAGGCGCCGTCGAGCAGCTTGTACGCCTCGGCGAAGTCGCCGGCCTCGTACTTCACCAGCCCGTCCACGAGCATCTGCTCGGCCTTGGGCAGCGACTCCCGCGGCTTGCCCTGGGAGGCCTCGCGCTCGGCGATGAGCGTGGCGCGCGTGGTGCGGTACACCGGGCCCCAGATGGGGTGGCCGTCCTCGGCCGCGGTGAGGGCGAAGGCGGGGTTGATCTCGAAGGCCTTGCGGAACTCGGCGGCGCACAGCGCCTCGCGGCCGCTCACGCAGTGGATGAACGCGAGGTACTTGCGGGCCCGCGACTGGTCCACCTTGTCCAGCAGCCCGTGGTCGAGCGAGGCCGAGAAGCTCTTCGCGGCGCCGTCGAAGTCGCCCGCGTCGTAGGCCTTCATGCCGGCGGCGAGCTGCTCCTGCGCGCGCACGCGCAGCGTGTCCTCCGTGATCTGCGGGGTCACCGGCTTCGGGGCGGGAGGCTCGGCGGGCGGCATCGGCGCGCACGCCGCGAGCGCAAGGAGGACGGCGATCGCGCCCGATGGGCGAAGGGCGGGGAGGGAGCGCATCACTGGAACTTGTGGCGGATGGTGACCTCGTCGCGCGACTTGACCTCGATGTTCTCGGTGAAGGCGGCGAACGTGGTGTTCTTCACTTCGATCCTGTACTTGCCGGGCGGGAGCTTGATCGACTTGACGGGCGGGCTCACGCCGCTCGCCTTGCCGTTCACGTACACCTCGCCCCAGGGCTGGATGGCGAACACGACCGTGGCGGGCGGAACGGCGGGGGCGGCGGGCTTGGCCGCCTCGGCCTTGGCGGCATCGGGCTTGGGCGCCTCGGCCTTGGCGTGGACCTCCGGACCCTTGGGGGGCTCGGCCTTCGCGGGCGCGGCCTCGGCCTTGGCCGGCTCGGCGGGCTTGCCGTTGGCGGAGGCGGGCGCGGCCTTGGGGGCCTCGGGGGGCGTGGCCGCAGGCGCCGCGGCCGGGCGGACGGCTTCCGCAGGCTGCGCCGTCGCGGGCGCCGTGGCGATCACGGGGGGCGCGCCGGCGGGCGGTTCGCTCTTCTTGGTGGCCACGAGGAAGCCCAGCACGGCCACGACGCCGGCCAGCACGCCGGCCACCACGGTGAGCTTCTTCTTGTCCTGGACGAAGTTGGGGATCGTGAGCGTGACCGTGGCGGTGCCCGTGGGGGAGGCCGCCGAAGCGGTGCGCTTCACGTTCGTGGTGGTGCTGGTGGCGCGGTCCTTCATGCTGTCGCGCGCCTTCTTCATCGCCCCCTCGTGGTGGCCCACGACGTAGATCTCGTGCTCGCGCACGTGCTTGTCGGTGCGCGAGCCCTCGTAGGTGAAGAGCTTGGCGTACTCGCTCGCGAGGTTGGAGACGACGTCGTAGTAGGAGCGCGACACGACGATCTGGCCGGGGCGGGCGAAGCTCATGATGCGCTGCGCCACGTTGATGCCGTCGCCGATGATGTTGGGGTGCCCGTTGATGTCCTTCACGAGCTTCACGGGCCCGAGGTTGATGCCCATGCGCACCGCGTCGTCGTCGCTTTCCTCGATCTGCGTGGCCGACTGGGCCTCGCGCACCATGGCCTCGCGAAGCGACAGCGTGGTGAAGAGCGCGTCCTCGGGGTCGCCCAGGAACGAAAGGGCCGCGCCATCCCCGGTGTCGAGGATGATGCGGTCGTTCACGGGGATGTCCTTGATGGCCTCCGACAGGTTGTTCGTGAGGCTGGTCTTCAGGCGGATCTGCTCGGCGACCGGCTTCTTGGAATAGCCGACGAGGTCGATGAACACGACGCTGCAGATGAACGTCCGATTGGCCTGATCGAGCATCGAGCGACCTGGAACGGCGGTGCGCCGCCTCCCCCTGGGAAGGTATTTCTTCGAAAAAGAAGGACTTACCGAACGAAGTTCGGGCTAAGCCTAGTTTAGCCGATTCCCGCCCCGGATGCCTGTGGATCAGGTCACAACCGTCACCGGATCGCACCCGACGGCGCGCCCTTCGGGCCCGAGGAGGCGCAGGTAGGCCTTGGCGACGGTTTCCACGGACGGCAGGGCCGCCCGGCTCTCGCCCGGATGGCTCTGCATCCGCTGCGGCGAGGCCACGGGGCCCGGCACCACGACGTGGAAGCGGGGCTTGCCGGCCTGCTCGCACTCGTCGGCCCAGATGGCGGCCAGCGTTCCCAGGCCCGACTTGGCGACGGCGAACGCGCCCCAGTAGGCGGCCGGCTGGAAGGCATGGGTCTCGGCGGTGAAGACCACGGCCCCGTCCGGGGAGGCTTCCAGCATCGGCAGGCAGGCCCGCGTGAGGGCGAAGGGCGCGGCGAGGTTCACCCGCAGGTGCGCGAGGCACTGCTCCAGGGGCTGGTCGCGAAGCGGCACCAGGGGCGTGAAGTGCACGGCGCAGTGCACCAGGGCGTCCAGGCGCCCGAGGTCGTGGCGGAGCATGCCCGCCAAGGTCTCGAACTCCCGGTCGCCGGCGCTCGCGAGGTCCAGGGGGATTGCCGCGGGTTCCTTGCCGCCGGCCGCGACGATGGCGTCGTAGGTCTCGCTGAGCGCCTCGGGCTTGCGGCCCAGGAGCGCCACGGTGGCGCCGTGGGCGGCGCACGCGAGCGCCACGGCGCGCCCCAGCCCCCGCCCGGCCCCGGTCACCAGCACCACGCGGTCCGCGAGGAGGCCAGGGGGCGCCGTCCAGGCGGCCGACAGAGTTCGCGTTGCGGTCATTTCATCTCCGTGTCGGATCCTAATCAGATTACTTTTCCTAATCAGATTAGGAAAAGTAATCTGATTAGGAAAGGAGGCGGGCGGCGCGCAGGCCGCTGGCGACGGCGGCCTCCAGCGTGGCGGGATAGGGGCCCTCGGTGTAGTCGCCGGCGAGGACGAGGCCCGGGGCGCCCGTGGCCGCCGCCGGCCGCCAGGCGCCCGGCGTGCAGGCGAAGGTGGCGCGCTTCTCGGTGATGACCTTGGTCCAGCGCGGCGGGTCCACGGTGCCGCCCAGGCGCTCGACCTCGCGGTGGACGGCGGTGGCGAGGACGTCGTGGTCGAACGCCGCCTGGGCGCGCGAGGCGGAGATCACGGCCGCCACCAGGCCGCGGGCGCCGCCCAGGGCCTCGCGGTCGAAGAGCCACTGGGCGTGGCCGTCCTCCACGCCGGTCATCGGGAAGGGCAGGGTCACGCGCGCGTCGTACTGCAGGTACACGGTGGTGATGGGCTCGTGCGCGATGGCCGAGAGGCGGGCGGCGAGCGGGGCCAGCGCAGGCACGCTGCCCAGGAGGGACGAGGCCTCGTACGGCGCGGCCGCGCACACCACGGCCTCGAAGTCCCGTGGGCCTTCCGAGGTGGAAAGCCGCCAGCCGCCCTCGACCGGCTGCAGGCCCGTCACCCGCGCGCCCAGCAGGACCTCGGTGCCGCGCTCGCCCAGCCAGGCGATGGCCGGTTCCGGGAGCAGCGCGCTCAGGTCGAAGGCGGGCAGCAGCAGGTCGGAATCGGCCCGGGCGCGCGTGAGCGCGTCGCACAGCACGCGCGAGAAGACCCGGGCGTCGGCGCGGTCCGCGGGCGTGTTGAGCGCGGCCACGCACAGCGGCTCCCACAGCAGGCGCCGCACGCGCGCCGGCTGGCCCTGGCGCTCGAGGAAGGCGGCGACGGTCTCGCCCTCGCCCGCGGCCTTCTCCGCGCGGCGGATGGCGAAGGCGAGCGCGAAGGCGGCGGTGCGCTCGCCGAACGAAACGCCCCGGGCCGTGGCCAGCGCCGCGGCCAGGTGCAGGGGCGCGGGGAGGTCGGGCGCGGCGAGTTCCAGCGCGCCGGGGTAATGGATCGCCAGGCGATGGCGGCGCAGGGCGTTGGCCGGCACGCCCACGGCCTGCATCAGCGCGAGCGTCTGCCGGTAGGCCCCGAGCAGGATGTGCTGGCCGTTGTCGAGCACGGCGCCGCGGTACTCCACCCGCCGCGCCCGCCCGCCCGCGGTGCGGTTGGCGTCGAGGAGCGTGACCGCGCGGCCGGCGCGGACGAGTTCCACGGCGGCGGCGATGCCCGAGTAACCGGCGCCGACGACGGCGATGCGGCGGGGAGACAAGCCGGCTAGCCTCCCCGGATCCACGTCTTCCACGCGATCCAGAGCTTGCGGATCGGCGTGAGGGAGACCCGCCCATCCAGGACGGGGAAGCCGTCGCGGCGGATCTCCTCGAGGAGCGTGCGGTAGATGGCGGCCATGATGAGGCCCGCGCGCTGGTTGGCGCGGTCCTCGGGATGGAGCCGGGCGAAGGCCTGCTCGTAGGTCGCCTCGGCGCGCGCCGCCTGCTCGGCCATGAGGGCCTGGAAGGCGGGGCCGCCCCTTCGCTGCAGGATGTCCTCGGGCGCGAGCCCGTGCCTCGCGAGCTCGTCCACCGGCAGGTACACGCGCCCGCGGCGCGCGTCCTCGCCCACGTCGCGCACGATGTTGGTGAGCTGGAAGGCGAGCCCCAGGAGCTCGGCGTATTCCAGCGTCTGCGGGTGGCGGTAGCCGAAGATGCCCGCCGAGACCTCGCCCACGACGCCGGCCACGCGGTGGCAGTACAGGCGGAGCGCCGCGAAGTCCGCGTAGCGATGGTGCGTGAGGTCCATCTCCATGCCGTCGATGATCTCGTTCAGGCGCCCGCCGTCGATCCCCATGGTCGCCACGAAGGGCGCCAGGGCCCGGGTCACGGGGTGCTGCGGGTTGCCCGCCATGAGGTTGGCCACCTCGGTGCGCCACCACGCGAGCTTGGTCCGCGCCACGCCGATGTCGCTCGCCTCGTCGGCCACGTCGTCCACCTCGCGGCAGAAGGCGTAGAAGGCCGTGATGGCCCGGCGCTTCTCGGGGGGCAGGAAGAGGAAGCTGTAGTAGAAGCTCGAGCCGCTGGCGGCCGCCTTCTGCTGGCAGTACGCGTCGGGGGTCATGGGGCGGCCAGGCGCACGGGCACCGGCCTCCAGAAGAGCGCTCGCCAGAGGATGCGCGCCCAGTCGGCGGCCTTCAACTGCGGGCGCTGGCGGAAGACGTCGCCTTGCACCGCGTCGATGCGGTCCAGGATGCGAAGGCCGCCGGCGCAGATGGCGCGGATCTCCAGGCCCATGCGCCCCGGCAGGCGCGTGCCCAGGGGGGAGCCCGAGCGCATCATGGCCCGCGCCCGCTGGCACTGGAAGCGCACGAGGTCCTGCCAGGGGCCGTCCACGCGCCCCTCGGCGATCTGGGCTTCCGTGACGCCGAACTGCCGCAGGTCCTCCTCGGGGAGGTACACGCGCCCCTTGCCCCAGTCCACGGCGATGTCCTGCCAGTGGTTGATGAGCTGCAGGCTCGAGCAGATGGCGTCGGAATCGCGCAGGTTGGCCGGGTCGTCCTTGCGGAAGAGGGCGAGCAGGAGCCGCCCCACGGGGTCGGCGGAGCGCCGGCAGTAGTCCATCAGCTCGTCGAAGGTGGCGTAGCGCTTCTTCGTGACGTCCTGTCGGAAGGCGTCCAGCAGCCGGTGGAAGAGCGCCAGGGGCAGGTCGTGGGCCACGATGGCGTCGTGCAGGCGGGAGAAGACGGGGTCGTCCGGTCGCTCGCCCCGGCCGATCCGGTCCAGCTGGCGGGCGTAGCCGTCGAGCAGGGCCAGGCGCTCGGCATCCGGGCGCTCGCCCTCGTCGGCGAAGTCGTCGGCGCTGCGGGCGAAGGCGTAGATGGCCTCGATCGGGGTCCGCAGACCCGGCGGCAGGAGCCAGGAGGCGACCGGGAAGTTCTCGTAGTGCTCGACCGGCAAGGGGAGGGTGAAACGCTTGAATTTCCGGATTATATCGGCCCCCCGGCCCCCCTTGCGCGCCCCCGGAAAAGGGGCCTCGTTCGGGTATAATTCCCGCCTCACCGCGAAAGTGGCGGAATTGGTAGACGCACCGGATTTAGGTTCCGGCGCCGAAAGGCATGGGGGTTCGAGTCCCTTCTTTCGCACCAACTTCGACAGGCCGATAGCGCCCGATCCGTCGGCCCGTCTTCGGGCCGCGCCGGCCGCCCCCGCGACGGTGATCCGGGAAAAACACACAGGAAAAAGCACATGCAGCAGGCAGTCGAAACCAAGCCCAGCCCGCTCGAGCGGCAACTGAAGGTCGCGGTGCCCGTGGCGCAGCTCGAGGCGGACATCGCCGATCGCATCAAGAAGCTCGCGCGCACCGTGAAGATGCAGGGCTTCCGGCCCGGCAAGGTGCCCCTCAAGATGGTGGAGCGCCACTACGGCTTCCAGGT
>CAZNWZ010000113.1:0-6697 GCA_964576455.1 uncultured Lysobacter sp. | reverse complement strand
GCGGCCGCGCCGCCTCACTTCAGGAAGAGCCGGTAGGCGGGGTTGCGGGTCTCGTCCGCGTAGTCGTAGCCCAGCTCCTTCAGGAAGCGCCGGAACGCCGCCCGGTCCCGGTCCGGGACCTGCAGGCCCACCAGCACGCGCCCGACGTCGGCGCCGTGGTTGCGGTAGTGGAAGAGCGAGATGTTCCAGCCCGAGCCCATGCGCTTCAGGAAGTTCATGAGCGCGCCCGGCCGCTCGGGGAACTCGAAGCGGTACACCATCTCCCCCGCCCGGTCCGGCGCGTGCCCGCCCACGAGGTGGCGCACGTGCAGCTTGGCCATCTCGTTGTCCGACAGGTCCACGGCCTTCAGGCCCGCGCGCTGCAGCTGGGCGATGAGCCGCTCGGTCTCGTCGCGCCCGGAGACCGTGACACCGATGAAGACGTGGGCCTGGGCGGCGTCGGCGATGCGGTAGTTGAACTCCGTGACGTTTCGCCGGCCCAGGAGCTCGCACAGGGCGCGGAAGCTGCCCGGCTTCTCCGGGATCGTGACCGCCAGCACCGCCTCCCGGTGCTCGCCCAGCTCGGCGCGCTCGGCCACGAAGCGCAGCCGGTCGAAGTTCATGTTGGCGCCGCAGGCGATCGCGACGACCGTCTTGCCCTTGAGCCGCCGCCGGGCGAGCCAGCGCTTGGCCCCCGCGAGCGCGAGCGCCCCCGAGGGCTCCACCACCGTGCGGGTGTCCTCGTAGATGTCCTTGATGGCGGCGCAGATCTCGTCGGTGTCCACGAGCACCATCTCGTCCACGAGCTCCCGGCACAGGCGGAAGGTCTCGCGCCCGACCTGCCGCACCGCCACGCCGTCGGCGAAGATGTTCACGTGCGGCAGCGTCACCCGCTTGCCCGCCTTCAGCGAGGCGGCCATGGCGTTGGAATCGACGGGCTCCACGCCGATGATCCGCGTCGAGGGCGCCAGGCGCTTCACGTAGGCGGCGATGCCGGCGATGAGCCCGCCGCCGCCCACCGGCACGAAGATCGCGTCGATGGGGCGCTGGTGCTGGCGCATGATCTCCATGCCGATCGTGCCCTGGCCCGCGATGACCAGCGGGTCGTCGTAGGGGTGGACGAAGGCGAGGCCCTGCTTGCGGGCGAGCGCCTTCGCGTGCTGCGCCGCCTCGTGGTAGGAGTCGCCGTGCAGGACCACCTTCGCCCCGCGGGCGGCCACGGCCGAGACCTTGATGCGCGGCGTGGTCACCGGCATCACGATGGTGGCGGCGGTGCCCAGCTTCTGGGCGCCCAGGGCCACGCCCTGGGCGTGGTTGCCGGCGCTCGCGCAGATCACCCCGCGCCGGAGCTGCTCCGGGGTGAGGTGCGCCATCTTGTTGTACGCGCCCCGCAGCTTGAACGAGAAGACGGGCTGCTTGTCCTCGCGCTTGAGCAGCACGTGGTTGCCCGTTCGCCGCGAGATGGCGGGGGCGGGCTCCAGGGGGCTTTCGATGGCCACGTCGTAGACGCGGGCCGAGAGGATCTTGCGGAGGTAGTCGGTCTTCATGTTCCTTCCTGACCCCAAGAATACCAATATATGATTCCCCCCATGGACCAGGACGCCCTGAAGAAGCTCTGCGCCGAGGCCGCCCTCGCCTTCGTGGAAGACGACATGATGGTGGGCGTGGGCACCGGCTCGACCGTGAACCATTTCATCGCGGCTCTCGCGGCCCGCAAGGCGCGCATCGCCGGGACGGTCTCCAGCTCCGAGGCGAGTGCGAAGCGCCTCCGCGAGGCCGGGATCCCGGTGATGGACCTGAACGCCACCGGCGGCTGCGACGTGTACGTGGACGGCGCCGACGAGGTGACCGCGCACCTGGCGATGATCAAGGGCGGCGGCGGGGCCCTCACGCGCGAGAAGATCGTGGCGCAGGCGAGCCGGAAGTTCGTCTGCATCGCGGACGGCTCCAAGCTCGTGGACGTGCTCGGGAAGTTCCCCCTGCCCGTGGAGGTGATACCCATGGCGAGGAGCCTCGTCGCGCGCGAGATCGTGAAGCGGGGCGGGCGCCCCGTCTGGCGCGAGGGCGTGGTCACGGACAACGGCAACGTGATCCTGGACGTGCACGGGCTCGCGATCACGGACCCCGTCGCCCTGGAGGGCGAGCTGAACCAGCTCCCCGGGGTGGTGACCAACGGCCTCTTCGCCCGCCGCCCCGCGGACGTCCTGCTGCTGGGCACGCCCGACGGGGTGCGGCGCATCGACCGGGCCGTCACGCGGCCGTCACAATGAGGCCCTAGCATCAGCCATCCGGCGCCGCGCGGCCCCGGCCCGTGCGCGCCCCCAGGCGAGGAACACCGACATGCCCCTCAACCCCCAGGAACACACCTCCAAGCGCTACGACGCGGAGCTCGAGACCGTCCGCTCGCTCGTGCTGCAGATGGGCGGGCTCGTGGAGACGCAGATCACGGCCGCGATCGAGGCGCTCTCCACCGGCAACCTGCAGCTGGCCGAGCAGACCATCGCCAACGACCACCGCGTGAACGCCCTCGAGGTGCGGATCGACGAGGACTGCGCGCACATCATCGCCCGCCGCCAGCCGGCCGCGCAGGACCTGCGCATGATCGTGACGGTCATCAAGATGATCACCGACCTCGAGCGCATCGGCGACGAGGCGGAGAAGATCGCGCGCATGACCAAGCTCATCTACTCGGCCGAGCGGCTGCTCCTGCCCCGCTTCGGCGAGATCAAGGCCGCCGCGGGCATCGCCCTGGAGATGCTCAAGAAGGCCCTGGACGCCTTCGCCCGCGTGGACATCGCCGAGGCCGCGGCGGTCGTCCGCCAGGACCGCCTGCTCGACGAGCAGTTCCGCGGCATCATGCGCCAGCTCATCACCTTCATGATGGAGGACCCGCGCACCATCTCCACCTCCATCGAGATCCTCTTCGTGGCCAAGGCCCTGGAGCGGATCGGCGACCACTCCAAGAACATGTCGGAGTACGTGGTCTACCTGGTGAAGGGCAAGGACGTGCGGCACGTCACGGCCGAGGAGTTCGAGCGCGAGGCCACCTCCTCCGACTGACCGCTGCCTCCCGGCAACGAAAAAGCCGCCCTCGGGCGGCTTTTCTCATGCGGGAACGCCGATTTCCGCCGATGCCCCGCCGATTACCGCGGATGAATTCCTGATGGGCTGCCGAGATCGGACCCGACGAGTTCGGATTGCCAGGCACGTTCTGTCACGTCGAATGAAATCATCGGCGGCAATCGGCGGGGCATCGGCGTTCATCTGCGTTTCCAAAGACCTTCGCCCGCATCACTCCCCACAGCTCACGCCTTGGGCACGTACCCTTGAGCGGTGTCGGCCCCCTCGCCGAAGAAGTGCCGCGTCATCTGCTCCTCGAGGTACTTGCGCGCCCGCGGGTCGGCGAGGTTGAGGCGGTTCTCGTTCACGAGCATCTTCTGCTGCTCGAGCCACATCTTCCACGCCTCCTTGGAGACGCTCTCCCAGAGCTTCTTGCCGAGCTCGCCGGGATACGGGGGGAAATCGAGGCCCTCGGCCTCGCGCTTGAGCTTGATGCAATTGACCGTCCGTGCCATCGCTAGAGTCCCTTCATGAAGATCTTGGAGCGCCGTTCGTAATTGTAGAGCGACTGCTTGCGCCCGGGCAGCCGCGAGATGTCGGCCTCGGCGAAGCCGCGCTCGATGAACCAGTGCGTCGTGCGGGTGGACAGCACGAAGAGCGACTTGTGCCCCGCCTTGCGCGCGCGCGCCTCGGCAAAGGCGAGCAGGCGCTCCCCGCGCCCGCCGTCGCGGTAGAAGGGGTTCACCGCGAGGCAGGCGAGCTCCGCCGTGGACTCCTCGGGGAACGGGTAGAGCGCCGCGCAGCCCAGGATGTTGCCCTCGCTCTCGATCACGAAGAAGCGGTCGATCTCGCCCTCGAGGCGGTCGCGTTCGCGGCGCACGAGGATCCCCTGCTGCTCGAGGGGCTCGATGATCTGGACGATGCCCGCGATGTCCGCGGCGGTGGCGTCGCGGATCACCTCCGGCGACTCCGGCACGATCATCGTGCCGATGCCGTGGTGGGTGAAGAGCTCGATGAGGAGGGCCCCGTCCACGTGGCGGCTGATGAGGTGCGCGCGCTTCACGCCGCCCGCGCACGCCTTCACGGCGCAGGGCAGGTAGATCCGCACGTCCTCCGGCAGGCTCCCGTTGGCGGCGCACAGGTCCTGCGCGTCCTTGACCGTGAGCTCCGACAGGAGCCGGCCCTTCGCGTCCAGCGCCCCCGCGGTCTCGGTGAGGAAGATGAGCTTGTCCGCCTGCAGCGCGAGGGCGGTGGAGGTGGCCACGTCCTCGAGCGTGCAGTTGAAGACGTCGCCCGTGGGCGAGAAGCCGATGGGGGAGATGAGCACCACCTCGTGGTCGTCCAGGCGCTTGCGGATGCCCTCGGCGTCGATCTTGCGCACCTCGCCCGTGTGCCCGAAGTCCACGCCCTCCACCACGCCCACGGGCTTGGCGGTGACGAAGTTCCCGGACGAGACGCGGATGTCCGCGCCCCACATCGGGCTGTTGGCGAGCTCCATCGACAGGAGCGCCTCCATCTCGACCCTCACGATGCCGTTGGCCTCCTTCACGCAGGAGAGCCCGCGGTCGTCGGTCACGCGGCGGTTGCCCACGTAGCGCGAGGCCACGCCGTGCTGGCGCATCTGCTCCTCGACCTGCGGGCGCGTGCCGTGCACGAGCACGACGCGCACCTCCAGGCTCACCAGCACGTTGATGTCGTGGGTGAGCTGCTGGAACTCCCCGTCGGCGAGCACCTCGCCGCCGAAGGCGATGACGAACGTCGCCCCGCCCCACTGGTGGATGTAGGGCGTGGCCGACCGGAACCACTTCACGAAGGCTTCGGTCTTGAGGGCGGGCTCTTTGGGCATCGGCGGGACGGGCGGTCGCGAGGCGCAATTCTACCGGCGGAAGTCGCCCCACAGGGCCTGGATCGCGGCGAGCGCGGCGATCGGGGCCGTCTCGGCGCGCAGCACCCGGGGCCCCAGCGACAGGGCCGTGAACCCGACGGTGGCGGCGATGTCGAGCTCGCGCTCCGAGAGCCCGCCCTCCGGGCCCACGAGCAGCTCCACGGGGCCAACGGGCGCCGCGCGGGCCGCCAGGCTCTCCGGCGCGCCGGGCAGGAGCATCCAGCGCCCGGCCCGGGAGGGCTGCGCGGCCCAGTCCCGGAAGGCCAGCGTGGGCCTCACCTCCGGCACGCGGTTCCGGCCGCACTGCTCGCAGGCGGCGATCGCCACGCGCTGCCAGTGGGACTCGCGGCGCGCCGCGCGGTCGCCCGACAGGCGCACCACGCTGCGTTCGCAGACGACGGGCTGGATCCAGGCCACGCCGAGCTCGACGGACTTCTGCAGGATCCAGTCCATCTTGTCCGCCTCCGGCAGGCCCTGCACGAGCCCGACCTCGACGGCGGCCTCGCGCTCGGCGTCGCGGAAGGCGCCCGTCTTCACCTCGACGCGGCCGCGGTCGATGCGCTGGATGACGGCGTCGTACTCCCCGCCGCGGCCGTCGAAGACGACGAGCGCGTCGCCGGCGCGCAGGCGCAGCGCCCGGCCGATGTGGTTGGCGGCGTCCTCGGGAAGCGGGAATTGGGCGCCCGGTCCGAGCCGGACGTCGCAGTAGATTCGCGGGGAAGCCATGGCGAGGCGGGAGGGCGGCAGTCGGCCCGATGCTAACATACCGCCCGCATCCGCCCCCGGCGAACCTCCGCATGCGCCCACCCCCGTCCCCCGTCGGACCGGCACCCGGCCCGGCCACGGAGCCGCTCACCGTCGAGTTCACCTCCCGCGTCGTGCGCGCCGTGCGCGAGATCGCGGCCGCGGAGATCCTGCCGCGCTTCCGCGCCGTGCCGGCGCGGCGCAAGGACGACGGGAGCCTCGTGACCGAGGCCGACCTCGCGACCCAGCGCGCGCTCGCCGTCGCGCTCGGGCGGATCGAGCCGGTGGCGCTGCTGGGCGAGGAGATGCCCGAGGCCGAGCAGCGCCGCGTGTGGGACGCGGGCGGGCGCTTCTGGTGCGTCGATCCGCTCGACGGCACCGCCAACTTCAGCGCCGGCGTGCCCTTCTTCGCCGTGTCGGTCGCGCTGATGCAGGGCGACCGGCCGCTGCTGGGCGTCGTGGTGGATCCCATCGCCGACGAGGCGTGCTTCGCGGTCCGCGGCGCCGGCGCCTGGCGCGACGGCTTCTGCCTGGCGCCCGCCGCCCGCGAGACGCCGCTCGAGGGCGCCCTGGCCGAGATCGACCTGCGGCGCGCCCTCCCCCACGTCCGCCAGGAGCTGCGGCGCCGCGCGCCCTACGCGCGCCGGGTCACCAGCGGCTCCTCGGCGCTGGCGTGGTGCCACCTGGCGGCCGGCCGGCGCGACCTCTACCTGCACGCCGGCCAGAAGGTCTGGGACTACGCGGCCGGCGCGCTCATCGCCGAGGAGGCGGGCGCGCGCCTGGCGACCCTGGCCGAGGACGACTTCTGGTCGGGGCCGGCGTGGAGCCGCTCGGTGATCGCGGCGAGGACGCCGGCGCTGTTCGAGGAGTGGAAGCGCTGGGTGAGGGAGCGGCTGCAAAGTCCCTGACCGGCAGGGGACAGGTTGGTCTCCCGGTCCAACCTGTCCCCAGTCGGTCAGTAGGTCATGCAGGCGGCGTTGAGCAGGCCCACGCCGAGGGAGAGGGCGCCGAGGAAGAAGCCCTGCGCCT
>CAZNWZ010000112.1:0-6768 GCA_964576455.1 uncultured Lysobacter sp. | reverse complement strand
GGCTCTTCCTCATGGTCGGGATGATCTACGAGCGCTGCCACACCCGCGAGCTCGCGGCCTACGGCGGGCTGGCCAAGGTGCTTCCGGTGTACTCGGTCTTCTTCCTCATCCTGACGCTCGCTTCCGTGGGCCTGCCCACGACCAGCGGCTTCACCGGCGAGTTCCTCGTGCTCCTGGGCGCCTTCAACGCGGCGTGGAAGCCGGCGGCGGTCACGATCCCGCTCGGGGCGGCGGGGCTCGCGGTCACGGGCGTCGTGCTGGGCGCGCTCTACATGCTGTGGTTCGCGCAGCGGTTCCTCTTCGGCGCCGAGCGCGTGCCGCACGGCCCCGTCGCCGACCTGAACCTGCGCGAGAAGTCCATCCTCGCGATCCTCGTGGCGGCGGTGTTCTGGCTCGGGCTATTCCCGGATTCCGCGATGAAGCGCACCGAGCTCGCGGCGCGCGAGTACCAGGAGCTGGTCGCCGCGCCGCGCACGCCGGCGGCCACGAAGCTGACAGGCGCCGCGCCAGCGGAGGCCACGCGATGAACTTCACGGCCGTCTCCATCGCCATGGCCCCGGAGCACCTGCTGCTCGCGGGCATCGTGAGCCTGCTCCTCGTGGAGATCTTCACGGATCGGCCGAAGGCCGCGCTTCCGCTCGCCGTCGCCTTCGTGGGCGCGGCCGCCGTGGCCGCCGCCTGGCTGGGCGCCACCGGGTGGACGGGCGCGCCCTTCCCGGGGCAGTTCGCCCTCACGCCGCCGGCCGCCTTCGCCAAGGCGGTCGTGCTGGCGCTCGCCGTGCCGGTGCTCCTCGCCTCGCGGGACGACTTCGGCAGCGGCGAGTTCTACCCGCTGCTGCTCTCCTCGCTCTACGGCGTGTGCCTGCTCGCCTCCGCGGAGAGCTTCCTCACCCTCTTCCTGGGCATCGAGCTCATGTCGGTGCCGGTGTACGTGCTCGTGCTCATGGGCTTCCGCCGCGCCGAGAGCGCGGAGGCCGCCCTCAAGTACCTCGTGCTCTCGGGCACCGCCAGCGCCTCGTTCCTGATGGGCGCCTCCCTCATCTACGGCTCCACCGGGTCCCTCGCGCTCTCGAGCTTCGACGTGGCGCTCGCCACGCGCAGCCTGCTGGCCGGGACGGCCGTCGTGATGGTCGTGTCGGCGTTCTTCCTCAAGGCCGCGATCGTGCCCTTCCACGGCTGGGCGCCGGACGCGTACGAGGCGGCCAGCGTGCCCTCCACCGCCTACATGGCCGTCCTGGTGAAGGCGGGCGTGCTGGTGGCCGCCGCGCGCGTCTTCGGGACGGCGCCCGTCACCGAGCCGCTCGCGGGGCTGCTCGCGCTGCTGCCGCTCGCCTCGATCGTGTGGGGGAACCTCGCGGCGATCCGCCAGGCGGGCCTGCGCCGCATGATCGCCTACTCGTCGATCGCGCACGCGGGCTACCTCTTCTTCGCCTTCCTGGGCGACGGCCCGGGCCGCTTCCAGGCCGTGGTGTTCTACCTCGCGGCCTACGGCGTCATGAACGTCCTCGCCTTCGCGGCCCTGCCGGCGCACCCGGTGGACGCCGAGCGCGACCGGCTGGACAACCTCAAGGGGCTCTTCCGCACGCACCCGCTCGCGGCGCTGCTCATCGGCATGGCGATGCTCTCGCTCGCGGGCATCCCGCCGTTCCCGGGCTTCGTGGCCAAGTTCCTCATCTTCAAGAACGTGATCGCGGCGGGCTACACCACGTACGCCGTGCTGGGCCTCGTGGGCAGCTACCTCGGCATCTACTTCTACCTGCGCGTGATCCAGTACCTGTTCATGAGCCCGGAGGCGGTGGCCTCGGGGCACGCGCCCTCGCGCGGCATCGCCATGGGCGCGAGCCTGCTGTGCCTGGCGGGATCGATCCTCATCGCCCTGGTGCCGGGCGCCCTCCTCGCCCGTTTCTAGCCCCGGGCGCTCAGTCCGGGAAGAGCAGCGCGTAGACGCGGTCGCGGAAGGTGCGCGAGAGCACCAGCTCGACGCCGTCGTCCAGCGTGACCGCCTGGTCGCCGGCGTGGATGGGCTCGATGGACTTCACGCGCTCGATGTTCACGAAGGTCGAGCGGTGGATGCGGACGATGTTCATCTCCGCGAGGCGCGCCTCCATCTCCTGCATCGTCGCGCGCACCGTGTAGCGGTCCTTGCCGACGTGGAAGACGAGGTAGTTGCCCGCGGCCTCGACCCAGTCGATGGCGGCGAGGCGCACGAGCACCGTGCGGGAGCCTGCCTTCAACGCCAGTCGCTTCATTCTCCCGGGCTCCCGGTGCGGCGCTCCCGCGACGAGACCGATGGCGGGGGCGTATGCGTCCATGGGGCGATCATGCAAGCCGCCCGCCCGCCGTGGGTTGCGAGTTGTTACGAATGTGCGCGTTGTCTCGCCTCCGGCGGCGCACGGTTGCGATTGCCGCGCCCGCGCGGCGCGGCATTCGTCTCGCCGGCGCGCGCGTTGCTCCCGGAATGCGAACGGCTCGTCACATTCCTCGCCGCCGCCGCGCGGCCGCGGCCAGGATTCGCCCGTCGGAACCCGGGCCCGTGTTCTCTTCCTGGTTACCCATTCGGGCGAGACGCATCGGCGGGCCCGGGCGCCGGCGCCCGGATCGAAAGGCCGAACGTGGACCCTCTGGACATCCCGTCCCACCTGCGCGCCGAGCCGGAGCCGCGCCCGCTCCTGCTGCTGGTCGGCGACGACGTGGCGCGCGCGCGCCGCCTCGACGACTATCTCGCGCGCCATCCCCTCGCCGTCGTGCACGAGCCGCGCGGGGACGCCGCGCTGGGCCGGGCCGCCGCGATCGGCGCAAGCCTGGTCGTCATCGAGTCCGACGCGCCGGGGCTCGCCGCGACGGAGTTCTGCCGGCGGCTGCGCGCCGGAGGCGCGGGCGTGCCGGTCGTGGTCCTCGCGGCCAGCGACGACGTGGTGGAGCAGGTCGTGTGCCTGGAGCTGGGCGCCGACGCCTGCCTGCCGCGCGACGTCCCCGGGCGCCTGCTGTGGGCGCAGCTGAAGGCGCTTCTGCGGCGCGCGCCGTCCCGCCTTCCCGCGGACGCCGAGGCCCCCTCCGCGCTGCGCGCCGGGGCGCTCGTCCTGGACCGCCGCGCGCTCGCGGCCCGCGCGGGAGATCGACGCGTGGAGCTCACGCCGCACGAGTTCGACTGCGCGTGGCTCCTCGCGCGCGAGGCCGGCGCCATCGTGAGCCGCGCGGCGCTTCGAGAGGCCATGTGCCGCGGCGCGCCCGGCGCGATCCGCGACCGCACGGTGGACGCCTGCATCTCGCGCCTGCGCCGCAAGCTCCTCGCGCTCGACGGCTGCGCGCGGCGCATCCGCAGCATCCACGGCCGCGGCTACCTGCTCGATTGCGCGACGGCCTGAGGGCGGGGGGGACAAGGCGTTCCGCGCCCGGGGCAGGGCGTCCCGCGCGAACAGGCCGCAACAAAAAAACCGGCCGGCCGGGCCCGCCGGCGATTGTGTCCGCGGTGCGGCTTCGCTATAAATGGGCGCGATGCGTCCGCCCGGTGGGTTGCGGTTCCACCTCACTGGGAGCGAGACATGAAGAACGGAAGAACGACCCTGGCCGCCGCCGTGGCGCGCGCCCTGGGTGCGGCATGCGCGGTCGCGGCGGCCGGGCAGGCCGGTGCGCAGGATGCGGCGCAGAAGGTCGACAGGATCGAGGTCACGGGTTCGCACATCAAGCGCATCGAGGGCGAGGGCGCCCTTCCGGTGACCGTGTTCACGCGCGAGGACATCGAGCGCTCCGGCGCCACCACGCCGATGGAGCTTCTCGGCCTGGTGAGCGCCAACAACAGCCTGGGCAACGTGTCGCTGGCGAACGTGATCGGCGCGACCACGTTCTCGGCGCAGACCGCATCGCTGCGCGGGCTGGGCGGCGGGCGCACCCTGGTCCTGGTGAACGGCAAGCGACTCGACGGCTTCGCGGGCGAGGTGCAGGGCGTCCAGGGCGTGAACCTCGCCGCGATCCCCTTCGCGGCCATCCAGCGCGTCGAGGTCCTCAAGGACGGGGCGTCGGCGATCTACGGGTCGGACGCGATCGGCGGGGTGATCAACTTCATCATGCGCTCCGATTACCAGGGCGGCGAGGCGATGGCCTGGTTCGGCAGCCCCACGCGGGCGGGCGGCGGCGAGCAGCTGCGCGCGAACGGCACGGCGGGCTTCGGCGACCTGCGCGGCGACGGCTACAACGTGCTGGCCGCGCTCTCCTACGACAAGCAGAAGAGCCTGGACCAGCGCGATCGCGCCTTCTCGAATACCTCGTACCGGCCCGAGCTGGGACTGGTGGGGATCTCCAGCAACAGCTTCCCGGGACGCATCACCACGGGCGGCATCGGGGTGCCCGGCACGCCGGCCAACTGCGCGCCCACCACCTACTTCGCCGATCTCGAGGGGTGCTACTACGACCCGTCGGCCATCCCCGGCGTGCAGATGATCCCGGACAACGAGAAGTGGAACTTCTTCGGGTCGGCCCGCTACCAGGTGAACGCCAACACCGAGGCCTACGCCACGGTGCTCGCCTCGCGCGACGTGAACCGCTTCGTGATCCAGGCGGTGCCGGTCTCGAACCTCTTCACCTACGGCCCCAACGGGGACATCCCGTCGACGGTCACGATCGGCCCCGCGAGCCCCTTCTACCCGGCGGCGCTCGCCGAGGCCGCGGGCGTCGGGGGGCAGGTCCTCAACGTGCGCTACCGGGCGGTCGAGAACGGGCTTCGCGACTCGACCGACACCAACGAGAACGCGCAGCTCGTGGCCGGCCTCAAGGGGGCGTGGCGCGACTGGGAGTGGGACGCCTCCGCGTTCCACAGCCGCGGCACGTCGAAGAACCACCTGAACGGCGGCTTCCCGCTGCTCTCGCAGCTGCTGCCGCTGCTCAACGGCGGCACCGTGAACCTCTTCGCGCCCAACACGCCCGAGGTGGTCGGGCAGCTGCAGGCCACGAACTACGTGGGCGACACCTTCAACGGCACGTCCAGGAACGCCGGCGTGCAGGCCCGGGCCTCCGGGGAGGTGGCCCGGCTGCCCGCAGGCGCCGTCGCGGTGGCCTTCGGGGGAGAGGCGCGGCGCGAGACCCTGGACCAGGTGCCCGAGCCGGTCCTCGCCACCGGCGACCTCTCCGGCTTCGGGGGGAACATCCTGCCGGTGCACTCCTCGCGCGACATCCGCGCCCTGTTCCTCGAGGTGAACGTGCCGCTCGCCAAGGGGCTCGAGGCGACGGCGGCCGTGCGCAGCGACGACTACAGCGACTTCGGTCGCACGACCAACCCGAAGGTGAGCCTGCGCTGGGAAGCCGACAAGCGGCTGCTGCTGCGGGCATCCTGGGGCACGGGCTTCCTCGCGCCCTCGCTCTACCAGCTCAACACCCCGAACATCTCGGGCGTGACCGCCACGGGACAGTCGGACCCCGTGCGCTGCCCGGTGACCAACGATACCGGGCTCGATTGCGACACGCAGTTCCCCGTCACCTTCGGCGGCAACCCCAATCTCCGGCCCGAGGAGAGCGACCAGCTGAGCCTGGGCCTCGTGGTCGAGCCGTTCGCCGGCGCCTCGATGAGCCTCGACTACTTCAAGCTGAAGCTGGACGATGCGATCACCAACGGGATCCCCTACGCCACGATCCTGGGCGATCTCGCACAGTACGGCCACCTCGTCACCCGCGGGGCGCCCGACGCGGCCTACCCGGGCCTTCCGGGCCGCATCACCGACATCGACCAGACCTACATCAACCTGGGAAAGGTGCACGTCGAGGGGATCGACGTCGACCTGAGCTACACGGCGCCCCGGCGTTCGTGGGGGCGCGTGCGCCTGGGCCTGCAGGGTACCTACTACATCCGCTACGACGTCCAGAACACCGACGGCACCTACACGGGCATCGTGTCCAACCAGAACGGCTCCGTCCTCACGGGCGTGATCCCGCGCTGGAAGCACTACGCGTCCGCCACGTGGGATTCGGGCCCGTGGTCGGTCACGCTGGGCAACGTCTACCAGTCCAGCTACGTGGACGTGAACCCCGACGGCGAGGGAAACCTGCGCCGGGTGAGCACGATGAGCCTGTGGGACCTGCAGGCCGTCTACAAGGGCTGGCGCAACCTCGCGCTCACGCTCGGCGTGAAGAACCTCCTCGACACCGATCCCCCCCAGACCAACCAGGCCAACTCCTTCCAGGTGGGCTTCGATCCCTCCTACTACGACCCCCGCGCCCGGTTCGTCTACGGGAGCCTCGCCTACTCGTTCAAGTAGGAGCTTGGCCAGGGAAGCCCGGAAACGCTATAATTCCGGGCTTTCCCGGTCCGGCAGCCGACGCAGCAGGGCGGCCAGGGCATCAGGCCGGGGAGACACGGCCTGGTAGCTCAGTTGGTAGAGCAGAGGACTGAAAATCCTTGTGTCGGTGGTTCAATTCCGCCCCAGGCCACCAATCCCGAAGAGCCCGCCGCGTGCGGGCTCTTCGTTTCTTGCGGCCCCGGCGGCGCGGGGGTCCGGCGTCGTCCGCCGGCCCCGGGCGGGCCGCTCGGGTTGATGCCCCGGAAGCCGGAATGCGATAATCGCCGACTCGTCCGCATACCCCCCCACCCCCCGAAGGTTCCCCCCATGACCGCCCCCCTCGACCTCCTCAGGATCGCCCAGGAAGAGCAGCACGGCGACCTCTTCAAGCTCCTCGACTCGATCTACAAGCGCTCGGCCATCCGGCCCCCGGGCTATCCCGACGCGATCATCTGGGAGGGCGGCAACCCCGCGGGCGGCGTGAAGCCGGTGGCCCACGCCT
>CAZNWZ010000111.1:0-6775 GCA_964576455.1 uncultured Lysobacter sp. | reverse complement strand
TGTTCAAGGCCATCCATCTCACCCGCGAGGCCGACCGGTTCGACGCCCGCGTGGCAGATCTCGACGAGTCGGCACTGCCGGAAGGCGACGTCACCGTCCGGGTCGAGTACTCGACGGTCAACTACAAGGACGCGCTGGCGATCACGAACCGGTCGCCGGTGGTCCGGAAGTGGCCCATGGTGGCCGGCATCGACGGGGCCGGGGTGGTGGAGGCCTCGAGCCATGCGGCGTGGAAGGCGGGCGACCGGGTGATCCTCAACGGCTGGGGCGTGGGCGAGGCGCACTGGGGCTGCCTCGCGCAGAAGGCGAGGCTCAAGGGCGACTGGCTGGTGCGCCTGCCCGAGGGGCTCGGCGCGCGCCAGGCGATGGCGATCGGCACCGCCGGCTACACGGCGATGCTCTGCGCCCTCGCGCTCGCGAAGCAGGGTGTCGGCAAGGAACAGGGCGACGTCCTGGTGACGGGCGCCACCGGCGGCGTGGGCAGCGTCGCCGTCTCGATCCTCTCGGGGTGGGGCTACCGCGTCGTGGCCTCCACCGGCAAGGCCTCGGAGGCGGACTACCTTCGCGCGCTGGGCGCGGCCGAGGTGATCGACCGCGGCGAGCTCGCGCAGCCCGGCAAGCCCCTCCAGAAGGAGCGCTGGGCCGGCGTGGTGGACGCGGTCGGCAGCCACACGCTCGCCAACGCCTGCGCCCAGGCGAGGTACCGGGGCGTCGTGGCGGCCTGCGGCCTGGCGCAGGGGATGGACTTCCCGGCCAGCGTGGCGCCGTTCATCCTGCGCGGCGTGCGCCTCATCGGCATCGACAGCGTGATGGCGCCGCGCGCGGAGCGCGAGGAGGCCTGGTCGCGGCTGGCCGCCGACCTCGACCGCGGCAAGCTCGACGCGATCACCACCGGCATCCCGCTCGCGCAGGCGATCGAGCGCGCGCCGGAGGTGCTGGCCGGCCGGATCCGGGGCCGGCTCGTGGTGGACGTGAATTCCTGACCGGCGCGTATGTTTTTCCCATGACGGCTCGTTCCTCGACCACGATTAGGGAATACCCTGACGCGCGCACATGATTCGTTGAGGCGGATCAACTACGCTTCGGACGGGGAAACTAGGCTACAACCGCGCCGCTGCCGGGAAGGGCGGCCGGACCCGCATCGCCGAGGAGGAGGACCATGACGACTTACCAGGAATTCCACGCCCGCTCCATCCGCGACCCCGAGGGGTTCTGGGGCGAGCAGGCGAGGCTCATCGACTGGCACCGGCCGTTCGACCGGGTCCTCGACTACGCCAAGCCGCCGTTCCGGTCGTGGTTTCCGGGCGGGCTCACCAACCTATGCCACAACGCCGTGGACCGGCACCTCGCCACGCGCGGCGCGCAGAAGGCCCTGGTCTGGATCTCCACGGAGGTGGACCAGGAAAGGAGCTGGACCTTCGCGGAGCTCGCCGACGAGGTGAACCGCTTCGCGGCGATCCTGCAGTCCCTCGGCGTGGGCAAGGGCGACCGCGTCCTCATCTACATGCCGATGGTGCCGGAGGCGGTGTTCGCCATGCTGGCCACGGTGCGCATCGGCGCCATCCACTCCGTCGTGTTCGGGGGATTCGCCGCGGCGAGCCTCGCGGCACGCATCGACGACGCGCAGCCGAAGGTCATGGTGACCTCCGACGCCGGCTCGCGCGGCGGCAAGGCGATTCCCTTGAAGCCCCTGGTCGACGAGTCGATCCGGCTCTCGAAGGCGCCGCCGGCCCACGTGGTGATCGTGAACCGCGGCCTGGACGCGTCGATGGCGAGGGTCGCCGGGCGCGACCTCGACTACGCCGAGCTGCGCGCGAAGCACGCGGGCGCGAAGGTCCCGGTGACCTGGCTCGAGTCGAACGAGCCGTCCTACATCCTCTACACGAGCGGCACGACGGGAAAGCCCAAGGGCGTGCAGCGAGACACCGGCGGCTACGCCGTGGCCCTCGCGGCCTCGATGCAGCACATCTACTGCTCGGACCCGGGCGAGGCGTACTTCTCCACGTCCGACATCGGCTGGGTCGTGGGCCACTCGTACATCGTCTACGGGCCGCTCATCAACGGCTCGACCACGATCATGTACGAGGGCCTGCCGATCCGCCCCGACCCGGGCATCTGGTGGAAGATCGTGTCCGACTACAAGGTCACCTCGATGTTCTCCTCGCCCACGGCGATCCGGGTGCTCAAGAAGCAGGACCCGGCGTACATGTCGAAGTACGACGTGAAGTGCCTCAAGTACCTGTTCCTCGCCGGCGAGCCGCTCGACGAGCCCACGGCGCGCTGGGTGGCGGACAACCTCGGCTGCCCGATCGTGGACAACTACTGGCAGACGGAGACGGGCTGGCCGATCCTCTCGGCCTGCCTAGGCGTGGAGGACACGCCGCGCAAGTTCGGCTCCCCGTCCTTCGCCGTCTACGGCTACAACGTGAAGCTCAAGGACGAGGTGACGGGCCGGGAGACCGGGCCCGACGAGAAGGGCGTGCTGTGCGTGGTGCCGCCGCTGCCGCCGGGGGCGATGACCACCGTGTGGGGCGACGACGAGCGCTACGTGAAGACCTACTACGGCACGTTCAAGGACGAGATGGTGTACTCGACCTTCGACTGGGCCACGCGCGACAAGGACGGCTACTACTTCGTCCTCGGCCGCACCGACGACGTGATCAACGTGGCCGGCCACCGCCTGGGCACGCGCGAGATCGAGGAGGCCGTGCAGGCCCACGCCGGGATCGCGGAAGTCGCGGTGGTGGGCGTGGCGGACTCGCTGAAGGGCCAGGTTCCCATCGCCTTCGCGGTCGCCAAGGATCCCGGCAAGACGGCGACGAAGGAGCTCTCCGCCGCCTTCGAGAAGGAGGTCATGGCCACCGTGGACCGGGAGCTGGGCGCCATCGCGAGGCCGGCGCGCGTGCACTTCGTGACGCTGCTGCCCAAGACCCGCTCCGGCAAGCTCCTGCGCCGTTCCATCCAGGCGCTTTGCGAAGGGCGCGACCCCGGCGACCTCACGACGATCGAGGATCCGGGCGCGCTCGAGCAGATCCGCGCCGCGCTGAAGGGGTGAGGGGGCACCTCGTCCCCGACGTCCTCGCGCCGGGCCTTCGCCTCGTCTTCTGCGGCACCGCGCCCTCGCGCGCCTCGGCCGCCGCGCGAGCCTACTACGCCAGGCCGGGGAACCGCTTCTGGCCGGCGCTGCACGCCGCGGGTTTCACGCCGCGGCGCTTCCATCCCGCCGAATACGCGCGGCTCCTCGAGCTGGGCATCGGGCTGACGGACCTGTGCAAGGGCCACTCGGGCAACGACGACGAGCTGCCGCACGGAACCCTCGACGCGGGCGCGCTGCGGGCGAAGATCTCGAGGTACCGCCCCGGCGTGGTGGCCTTCACGAGCAAGAACGCGGCGAGGGCCTTCCTGGGACGCGAGGTCGCCTACGGCTGGCAGGAGGAACGGGTGGGGGAGACGCGCCTCTACGTGCTGCCGTCGCCCTCGGGCCAGGCGACGCGCTTCTGGGACGAGCGCCATTGGCGGGAGCTCGCGGCGGCGATCGCGCCGCCGGGCGGGGCGCGTGTTCCGGGCTCCTGAGCCCGCCGCGTCACTTCTTGCAGGCGCCGAGGTACTTCGCCTGGCTGTTGTGCGTCATGTTCATGACCTGGCCGCCCTGGCTCATCTGCATCTTCGAGACCATGTGGTAGCCGTCCGGCACGAAGGTGATGGTGTTGTCCGCGGTCATCTGCATCTCGCCCTTGCAGACGAACTTGTAGCTGGCGGTGTTGCCCGACATCTTCATGTCCTTCATCTGGCAGTCCACCTTGCTGTTCGGGTCCTTGCGGCCGAGCTGGCCGTCCTGGATGTCCTTGTCCGAGAGGCAGTGCTGGACGCTCATCGTCTGCTTGCCCATGCCCTTGGGCGCGCCGGGGATGGCGCCCATGTCCATCTCCATCCTGTACTCGTAGAGGCCGGGCTTGATCCGCGAGGTGAGGGCCTTCATGTCGGCCTGGGCGAAGGCGGTCGTGGCGGCGAGGGCGGCGGCGAGGGCGATGGCGGTTTTCATGGCGTCCCTGGGGAATGTGGAAAATCGACGCGGGGAGCATACCACCGGGCCCGGGGAGGGGGCAGGCGGATAGAATGGCGGGATGGCGCGCACGCTAGAGCTTCCCTACGACGCCTCCACGGGTTGCGCCGAGCGCCACGCGTGGTTCGAACGCCTGCGGCCCCTGGGCTGGGCCGTCTTCCTGGACAGCGGCGACCGGGCGCGAACCGGGGGACGCTACGACGTCCTGGCCGCGGGTCCCGTGGCGAGCCTCGTCTGCCGGGGCGGGCGCGCCGAGATCCTGCGCGAGGGGGCGGACGCGAAGCCGGCCGCGGGAGCCTTCGCCGGGCTGCGCGCACTTCTCGAGGGAACCGCCTCCGGCGAGGCCGACTGGCCCATCGCCGGCGGCGCCATCGGCTACCTGGGCTACGAGCTGGGCCGCGGCGCGGCGGGGCTTTCCGGGCGCAAGGAGGGCACGAGGGCTTTCATGCCGGAGGCGGCGGTGGGCCTGTACGCGTGGACCGTGGTCGTCGACCACGCCCGGAGGCGTGCGGCGCTCACCTCCCTCGACTCCTTCCCGGAGGCGGAGGCGGCGGCGGTCCGCGAGCGGCTCCTCACTGGCGAGCCGCCGGCGCGCGAGCCCTTCCGCGTCCAGGGCGAGATCGCCTCGACGCTCGAGCGCGAGGACTACCTGCCGCGCGCAGCGCGGATCATCGACTACATCCGCGCCGGCGACACCTACCAGGTGAACCTGACGCGCGAGTTCCGCCTCGCCTTCCGCGGCGACGCCTGGGAGTTCTACCGCCACCTGCACGACACCAACCCGTCCCCCATGGGCGCCTTCCTCGAGTATCCCTTCGGCTCGGTCCTGTCGAGTTCCCCGGAGCGGCTGATGACGGTCGAGGGGGGGCGGGCGATGACGCAGCCGATCAAGGGCACGCGCCGCCGCCGCGCCGATCCGGCCGAGGACGCGCGCGTGCGCGCCGAGCTCGAGGCCTCCGCCAAGGACCGCGCCGAGAACGTCATGATCGTGGACCTGCTGCGCAACGACTTCGGGCGCGTGTGCGAGCCGGGTAGCGTCGAGGCGCCGCGCCTTTGCGAGCTGGAAAGCTTCGCCACCGTGCACCACCTCGTGAGCACGGTGACCGGGCGGCTCGCGCCGGGGCGCGACGCGGTGGACCTGCTCGAGGCGTGCTTCCCGGGAGGATCGATCACCGGCGCGCCCAAGCGGCGGGCCATGGAAATCATCGACGAGCTCGAGCCGCACCGGCGCGAGGTCTACTGCGGCGCCATCGGCTACGCCACGCCCGCGGGGCGCCTGGACATGAACATCCCGATCCGCACCACGCTCGCCGCCGAGGGCGAGCTGCGCTTCTACGCCGGCGGCGGCATCGTGGCCGACTCCTCGCCAGAGGCGGAGTTCGAGGAGACGGAGGTGAAGATCGCCGCCATCCGGCGCGCGCTCTCGCGCTTTTCCGCCGGAGCGGCGCCGCCGCCGGCCAAGGTCGCGATGCGCCGCGAGCTCCTCTCGGCCCGCGACGCGCTCTTCTCGGGCGGAAGCGCGAAGTTCTCGGCCGGGATCACGGCGCGGCTTCGCGCGCTGCCGGAGTACCGCCGGGCGCGCACGGTGCTCTCGACGCTCAGCTTCGGCACCGAGTGGGACACGCGCGCCTTCGCCGAGGGCGTGCTCGCCGACGGCAAGGTGCTGGCGCTCCCGCGCGTGGTGCGCGAGCCACGCTCGCTCGCGCTGCACGCCGTGGCCGACCTCGGCGCCGACCTCGTGCCGGGGGTGTGGAACATCGAGGAGCCCGATCCGGCGCGCTGCCGCCCGGTGGCACTCTCGGAGGTCGACTTCGCCCTCGTGCCTGCGCTATCTTGCGACGAGCGGGGCGTGCGCTTGGGCTACGGCGCCGGCTACTTCGACCGCCTGCTCGCGGGCGCCGGGACGCGCACCTTCCGCGTGGTGGCGCTGCCCGAGGCGCTGGTGCGCCCGGCGGTGCCGCGAGAGGCCCACGACGTGGCCATGGACGCGCTGCTCACCGAACGACGATTCCTCCGGATGAAGGCCTCCCCATGAATGCCAGGATCATCGACGGCAAGGCGATCGCCGCCGACATCGCCAGCGAGAGCGCCCTGCGCGCGGCGCGGCTGCGCGACGCGGGCACCGTGCCCGGGCTCGCCGTCGTGATCGTCGGCGACGACCCCGCCAGCAAGGTCTACGTTCGCAACAAGGCGCTCGCCTGCGAGAGGGCGGGCCTGAACTCCTGGGTGCACGCCCTTCCCGCCAACACGCCGCAGGAGCGCCTCGTCGGGTTCCTGCGCCAGCTGAACCAGGATCCCACCGTGCACGGCATCCTGGTGCAGCTGCCACTGCCCCGGCCGCTCGACGCCCGCGCGGTGATCGAGGCCATCGATCCGGCCAAGGACGTGGACGGCTTCCACTACCAGAACGTGGGGGCCCTGGTGGTCGGCGACCCCGCCTTCTACCCGTGCACGCCCTGGGGCGTCATGAAGATGCTCGAGCACGAGGGCATCGCCGTGGAGGGGATGCACGCGGTGATCGTCGGGCGCTCCACCATCGTCGGCAAGCCCATGGCGCTCATGCTCGTGAACGCCGGCGCGACCGTCACCGTGTGCCACTCGAAGACGCGCGACCTGCCGGCGGTCACGCGGCAGGCCGATCTCCTGGTCGCGGCCGTGGGCAAGGCGCGCATGATCGGCGCCGGCATGGTCAAGCCCGGCGCGGTGGTGATC
>CAZNWZ010000110.1:0-6852 GCA_964576455.1 uncultured Lysobacter sp. | reverse complement strand
GCCGAGTACGGGATGCTGCCGCGGGCGACCCACACGAGGGGCGCGCGCGAGGCGGCCTCCGGGAAGCAATCGGGCCGCACCCAGGAGATCCAGCGCCTCGTCGGCCGCGCGCTGCGCTCCGTGGTGGACCTGGGCGCGCTCGGCGAGCGGCAGGTGACGATCGACTGCGACGTGCTGCAGGCCGACGGCGGCACGCGCTGCGCCTCGATCACGGGCGCCATGGTGGCGCTCGCCGACGCCGTGGCCTGGCTCCGGGGCAAGGGGCTGGTCGCGCGCGAGCCCGTGCGCGACTTCGTGGCGGCCGTCTCCGTGGGCATCGTGGGCGGCGTGCCCTGCCTCGACCTCGACTACGCCGAGGACAGCGCCTGCGACACCGACATGAACGTCGTGATGACGGGCGCCGGGGGCTTCGTCGAGGTGCAGGGCACCGCCGAGGGCGCCCCCTTCTCGCGCGCCGAGATGGACGCGCTGCTCGCGCTCGCCGCGAAGGGCATCTCGCAGATCGTGGCGATGCAGCGCGCGGCGCTAGCCGCGGCCGTGGCCCCGCGCGCCGGCGGCTGACGCCGGCACCGGCGGCGCCGCGGGGGCGGGGAAGCGGGCCGCGAGCCTCGCGCCCAGGGCGATGCCGGGCGTCTCGACCAGGCGGTAGGTGACCTCGGCGGCCGCGAACACGGCGGGCAGCGTCACCGCGGCGGCCGCGAGGTACGCGGCCCCGCCGGTCACGCCCAGGGCGGCCCACAGGCCCTCGTAGCGCGGCATGAGCAGGACGATCACGATGGGGTGCAGCAGGTAGATGCTGTAGCTGCGGTCGCCGAGCCACTGCAGGGCGCGCAGCCGCAGCGCCGCGGAGGGCCGCACGGCCTGCCAGAGGCACGCGGCCGCGAAGGCAAGGCCGTGGGCGGCGACGAAGGCCCCCGGAAGCCGGCTCGCCAGCCCGAGGACATCCCCGAACGCCGCGACGAGGAGGGCGAGCGCCACCCAGGGCACGAGCGCGAGGGCGCGGGCCCCGCCGCCGCCCCGGAGCCTCTCGAGCAGGCGGTAGGCCGCGATGCCGGCCACGAAGGACACGAGGTTGGAGCCCACGAAGAAGTAGACGTAGTTCGCGGGCAGGCCCGGGTGGCCGAGCAGCACGCTCCACAGCCAGAGGCTCAGGGCCAGCGCGCCGGCGCACGCGGCCGCCGCGCGCCGCCAGTCCCGGCACAGCGCGAGCAGCGCGGGCAGGAGCGCGTAGAACACCATCTCGACGCCCACCGACCACCCGGCCCACACGAGGCTCTCCTCGAAGCCGGGCACGAGGTTGAAGGTGAAGGTGAGGTTCGCGAGCAGGACGTGCCAGTCCGGCAGGCCGCCGCGCCAGAGGATGAAGGCGAGGACGGCATAGAAGAGCGGGGCGATGCGGAAGAAGCGCTTGATGGCGTAGGCGGCGAGCGTGGCCGGCGAGCGCCGGCTCGTGTGCGTGAGGGCGAAGGCGCTGATGACGAAGAAGAGCATCACGCTCAGGTAGAGCTGCCCGACGAGGCCCGCGAAGGGCGGCGGCAGCGGGATGCCGGGGACCGCCTTGAGGTGGAAGAGAACGATGAGGAGGGCGGCGAGCCCGCGCAACCCGTGCACACCCTCGAGCTTGTCGTTCATCGCATTCGGCAGGTGGAACCGGCGGCGGCCCCGGGCGCCCGGCGGGCGGCCAACTCGGCTATCCTCACGACGGTGAAGCGCATTGTCATCGCCTCGAACAACGCCGGCAAGCTCCGCGAGCTCGCCGCGATCCTCGGCCCGCTGGGGTTCGAGACCGTGCCGCAGGGGGCCCTCGGCGTGCCGGAGGCCGACGAGCCGCACCACACCTTCGTCGAGAACGCCCTCGCCAAGGCGAGGAACTGCGCGCGCCACACGGGCCTCGCCGCGCTCGCGGACGACTCGGGCCTGTGCGTCGAGGCCCTCGGCGGCGCTCCCGGCGTGCACTCGGCGTACTTCGCGGGGCGGGCAGGCACGCGCGAGGAGCGCGACCGCGCCAACAACGCGCTGCTCGTGGAAAGGCTCGCGGGCGTCGCCGACCGCGACGCCCACTACGCGTGCGTGATCGTGATGGTGCGCCACGCCGACGACCCGGAGCCGGTCATCACCGAGGGCCGCTGGCACGGCCGGATCGTGGACGCCCCGCGCGGCACGGGCGGATTCGGCTACGACCCGCACTTCCTGCTGCCGGCGCTGGGCCGGACCGCCGCGGAGCTCGAGCCGGCGCTGAAGAACCGCCTCAGCCACCGCGCCATCGCCGCGGCGCTGCTGGCCGGGCGGCTCGGGGCCGGGCACGGCGCGGCGCCGTGAAGCCCGTCGCCCTGGCGCCTCCCGGGCGGGTGCGGCTGGCGGCCCTGCCGCCGCTCACGCTCTACGTGCACATCCCCTGGTGCCTGAAGAAGTGCCCCTACTGCGACTTCAACTCGCACGAGGCGCGCGGGGCCGTCCCCGAGAAGGAGTACGCGGACGCGGTCGTCGCGGACCTGGAGGCGGCCGTGCCCCGGGTGTGGGGCAGGCGCGTGCACGCGGTCTTCTTCGGCGGCGGCACGCCCAGCCTCTTCTCGCCCGCGGCCATCGACCGCCTGCTCGTCGCCGCGCGCACGCTGCTGCCGGTGGAGGCCGACGCCGAGGTCACGCTGGAGGCCAACCCCGGCACCTTCGAGCAGGCGCGCTTCCGCGAATTCCGCGGCGCGGGCGTGAACCGCCTCTCGGTGGGCATCCAGAGCTTCGACGCGCGGCTGCTGAAGGCGATCGGGCGCGTGCACGACGCGGTGGAGGCGTGGCGCGCCGCCGAGATCGCGATGTCCACGTTCGCCAACGTGAACCTCGACCTCATGTACGCCCTGCCCGGCCAGTCGCGCCACGAGGCGCTCGCCGACGTCCGCGCGGCAATCGCCTTCGGCCCGGCGCACCTCTCGGCCTACCACCTCACCCTCGAGCCCAACACCTTCTTCCACCGCTACCCGCCGGCGCTTCCCGACGACGACGCGGCCGCCGCGATGCAGGAGGCGATCGAGGCCGAGCTCGGGGCGGCCGGCTACGAGCACTACGAGACCTCGGCCTTCGCGAAGCCGGGCCTTCGATCGCGGCACAACCTCAACTACTGGAACTTCGGCGACTACCTGGGCGTGGGGGCGGGGGCGCACTCCAAGCTCTCGTTCCCGGACCGCGTCGTGCGCGAGGCGCGCCACCGCCAGCCGAAGGCCTACCAGGAGCGCGCCCTCGCCGGCGACGCGGTCCAGGAGTCCCGCGAGGTCGGGCCGGGCGACCTGCCCTTCGAGTTCCTGATGAACGCGCTGCGCCTCGCCGACGGGTTCGCGCCCGCGCTCTTCGCGGAGCGCACGGGGCTCGCGCTCGCCGGCGTCGAGGGCGCCCTGGCCCGGGCGGAGGCGCTGGGCCTCCTCGAGCGCGACGCCTTCCGAATCCGCCCGACGCCGCGGGGCCGGCGCTTCCTGAACGACCTGCTGGGTTTGTTTCTGCCTGAACCGGCTCGTTCCTCGACCACGCCGGAGGCGGAATCGCCCCGGAAAGTGTAAATTCGGGGGTCAGAAGGTCAGAGACCCCCCGAACGTCCCGCTCCCCGCAAAAAACACATCCCCGGCTCCCGAGAGGAAAGCATCGTGCCGAAGTACACCGAATCCATCCATACCCTCGCGCTCGTCGGCCACGGCGGCGCCGGCAAGACCACCCTGGCCGAGGCCCTGCTCTGGAAGGCCGGCGCCATCGCCGCCCCGGGCGCCGTCGAGAAGGGCACGACGGTCTGCGACTTCGACCCCATGGAGAAGGAATACGGGCATTCGCTCGGCTCCTCGCTCGTGAACTTCGCGTGGGAGGACATGCGCATCCACCTCATCGACACGCCCGGCATGCCCGACTTCGCCGGCCAGTCGATCGCCGCGCTCGCGGCCGTGGAGACGGCCGTCGTCGTCATCAACGCGCAGAACGGCATCGAGCTCAACACCACGCGCATGATGAAGTGGGCGAAGAACCGCGGGCTGTGCCGCATGATCGTCGTGAACAGGATCGACGCGGACAACGTGGACCTGCCCGGGCTCCTGCGCAAGCTGCAGGACCACTTCGGCAAGGAATGCCTGCCCATCAACCTGCCGGCCCACGACCGCGCGGACGTGGTGGACTGCTTCTTCAATCCCGACGGCGACTCCGACTTCGTGGGCGTGAAGGAGGCGCACAAGGCGATCATCGAGCAGGTGGTCGAGGTCGACGACGACCTGATGAACCTCTACCTCGAGCAGGGCGAGGACCTGAAGCCGGAGCAGCTGCACGCGCCGTTCGAGAAGGCGCTGCGCGAGGGGCACCTGGTGCCGGTGTGCTTCACCTCGGCGAAGACGGGCGCGGGCATCCCGCAGTTCCTCGAGATCCTCTCGCGCCTGGCGCCCAACGCGACCGAGGGCAACCCGCCCCCCTTCGTGAGGAGCGACTCCACCGAGGGCGAGGAATTCCACGCCGTGCCGGACCGGACGAAGCACGTCCTCGCGCACGTCTTCAAGGTCGTGATGGACCCCTACGTGGGCAAGGTGTCCTTCTTCCGCGTGCACCAGGGCACCCTCACGAAGGACTCCCAGCTCTACATCGGCGAGGGCAAGCGCGCCTTCAAGGTGGGCCACCTCTACCAGGTGCAGGGCAAGGAGTACGTCGAGGTGGACGCGCTCTACCCCGGCGACCTCGGCGCCATCGCCAAGGTCGACGAGATCGAGTTCAACGCGGTGCTGCACGACTCCCACGACGAGGACAACATCCGCCTGCGCTCGCTCGACTTCCCGACGCCGATGCACTCGATCGCCGTGGAGACGAAGAAGAAGGGCGACGAGCAGCGCCTCTTCGACGTGCTGCACAAGCTCGAGGTCGAGGACCCGTGCCTGTGGATCGAGCGCCACCCCACGACCCACGAGACGGTCGTGCGCGGGCTGGGCGAGCTGCACATGCGGGTCAAGCTCGAGAAGATGGCCACGCAGTACAAGCTCGACCTCGCCACCAAGCCGCCCAAGATCCCCTACAGGGAGACGATCACGAAGAAGGCCGAGGGCCACTGCCGGCACAAGAAGCAGACGGGCGGCGCCGGCCAGTTCGGCGAGGTCTTCCTCAAGGTGGAGCCCCTCTCGCGCGGCAGCGGCTTCGAGTTCGTGGACCAGGTGAAGGGCGGCGTCATCCCGACGGTGTTCATCCCGGCAGTCGAGAAGGGCGTGAAGATGGCCCTCGACCAGGGCGTGATCGCCGGGTACCCGGTCGAGGACATCCGCGTCATCGTCTACGACGGCAAGAGCCACCCCGTGGACTCGAAGGAGATCGCCTTCGTCACCGCCGGCAAGAAGGCGGTCATCGACGCGATCCTCAAGGCCGGCGCCATCATCCTCGAGCCCATCGTCAACATCACCATCACGGCCCCCGACCGCTTCGTGGGCGACATGACGAGCGACATCTCGTCCCGCCGCGGCCAGATCACCGGCACCGAGTCCTCGGGCGGCGACCTGATGTCGATCTCCGGCCAGGTGCCGCTGTCGGAGGTGGCCGAGTACCAGTCGCGGCTGCGCTCGGTGACGGGCGGGCAGGGCTCCTACCAGATCGAGTACAGCCACTACGCGATGGTGCCGCCGCAGACGCAGGCGGCGCTCACTTCGCAGTTCAAGCTGGCGCGCGAGGAAGACTAGCCTTTCGATCAAGGGGATCGGCGCGGCTGCTCGCGCGGTTCCTGAGCATCGCGCCGGCTCCGCCCGGCGCGATGCTGCGCCGCACCGCGAAATTCCCCCGATTTCGCGTTGACACGATTAACGTCCGTTGGCATGTTGGCCGCTCGACCACACCCGCGGGATCGCCGCGGCGGCAGAGGCATCGACCAGGGGAGGGGGCCATGATCGAGATCCGCGACCAGCAGCTGCGGCTGCTATTCCTGACGCATCTCGTCCGGGAGCTGCAGCGCAGCGTGGAGGAAAGCCGCCCGGCGCCGCCGGGCCTGAGCGAGGCGCAGCTCGCCGAGCTGCGGGCGCTCAGCACCGACGACCTCGTGCGGCTCTCCGAGATGCCGGAGCCGAGGGTGGCCGTCCACATCGACGCGGGCTCCTTCGAGCACGGGCTTCGCCAGGCCGGCTACATCGGCAGGCGCTCGCAGCAGATCGAGCACTTCATCCGCCACGGGGCCACCTCGGCGATGCTCACGAAGCTCTTCCGCATCTCCTCGACCGACGTGACGCTCAAGCGGCGGCTCTTCTCCGGCACGCACGAGAAGCTGCGCCGCCCGGCGATGCCCGCGGCGGCGGTGCGCGAGGCCATCCAGAACCGCTGGTGGGAAGTCCGCAAGGGCAAGGAGCGCGAGCCCGTGCGCCCCGAGGACTACGAGGCGCTGCACGCGGACTGGCCCGCGCTCACCTACGCCACCCTCTGGGCGGTGGTGCACGAGTTCGACCGCTAGCTAGAATGGGGGCCAGGATCCCCCATGGTCACGGCCCGCTCCCGGCGATTCGCCGCCATCGCGCTCCCGCTCGCCGCCGCGGTGGGCGCGGCCCTCGCGCAGGCGCCGGGGGAGTGCCCGCAGCCGCGCTTCACCGGGAAGGCGCCCGAGGAGTACTGGAACCGCGCCAACCCGCTGCCGGCCACCGGGGCGAACCTCGCCGCCGGCGAGGCGATCTACGCGGGGGAGCCGCGCAAGGTTTCCTGCGCCACGTGCCACGGGCGCACGGGCGACGGCAAGGGGGAAATGGCGGGGCAGTTCGACCCGCCGCCGCGCAACTTCCGCTGCGCGCAGACGGTCAACGGCATTCCCGACGGGCAGCTCTTCTGGATCGTGCGCCACGGCTCGCCGGGGACCTCGATGCCGCCGCACCGCAGGCT
>CAZNWZ010000109.1:0-6860 GCA_964576455.1 uncultured Lysobacter sp. | reverse complement strand
GCCGATCTACCAGACGACCTCCTTCGTCTTCGACAGCGCCGACCACGCCGCGAGCCTGTTCAACCTGCAGACCTTCGGCAACGTCTACACGCGCCTGTCCAACCCGACCACCGCCATGTTCGAGCAGCGCATGGCGGCGCTGGAGGGCGGTCGCGCGGCGGTGGCCACCGCCTCGGGGCAGGCCGCGGAGATGGTGGCGCTCCTCAACATCTGCCAGGCGGGCGACCACATCGTCTCGTCGTCGAAGCTCTACGGCGGCACGCACACGATGTTCGCCGTCAGCTTCCCGAAGCTCGGCATCGAGGCCACGCTCGTCGATCCCGACGACCCGGAGAACTTCCGCCGCGCGATCCGCCCGAACACGAAGGCGGTCTTCTCCGAGACGCTGGGCAACCCCGCGATCAACATCGTCGACATCGCCGCGGTGGGCGCCGTCGCGCGGGAGGCGGGCGTGCCGTTCGTCGTGGACAACACCGCCGCCTCGCCCTACCTGTGCCAGCCGCTGCGGCACGGCGCGGACGTGGTGGTGCACTCGGCCACCAAGTTCATCGGCGGCCACGGCACGACGATGGGGGGCGTCGTGGTCGAAAGGGGGGACTTTCCCTGGGACAACGGGAAGTTCCCGTCGATGACGGAGCCCTCGGCCGGCTACCACGGCGTGCGCTTCCACGAGACCTTCGGCGACTTCGGCTACACGATGAAGGCGCGCATGGAGATCCTGCGCGTCTTCGGCCCCACGCTCTCGCCCTTCAACGCCTGGCTCCTGCTGCAGGGGCTGGAGACGCTGCCGGTGCGCATGGAGCGGCATTGCGCCAACACGAGGGGCGTGGCGGAATTCCTGAAGGCCCACCCGAAGGTCGCCTGGGTGAACTACCCGGGGCTCGGCGACAACCGGTACCACGCGCTCGCGGCGCGCTACATGCCCAAGGGCGCGGGCGCGCTCCTTTCCTTCGGCATCCGGGGCGGCTACGCGGCGGGGGTGAAGTTCATCGAGGGGCTGCAGTTCGTGAGCCACCTCGCCAACATCGGCGACGCGAAGTCGCTCGTGATCCACCCGGCCTCCACGACCCACCGGCAGCTTTCGGAGGCCGACCAGGTGAAGGCCGGCGTTCCGCCGGACATGGTGCGCCTGTCGATCGGCCTCGAGACGCTGGACGACATCCTGTGGGACCTCGACCAGGCGCTCCAGCGCACCTGATCGCTCAGCGCTTCGGCGGCGCCGCCGGGCGCGCGGCCTCCGCGACCGCCGCCCTCGACATCACGTCGTCGATCCAGCCGGCGAAAGCCGATACCCGCGTGTAGTTCTCCCAGTCGCCCACGTTCCCGGGCACGCCGTCGCGGTTGGCGTCGTGGGTCCACGAGGCGATGCCGCCCACGAAGATGCGGCCGCCGGCCTCGAGGTAGGCCGGGGCGCCGCCTTCGTCCGGGGCGAGGGCTCCCTGCAGGTCCGAGGCGTCCTCCGGCCCCTTGAGGCGCAGCCCCAGCGTGCGCAGCCCCACGCGGTCCACCGTGTTGATGGCCGCCCGCGGCTTTCCGTCCGGCGGGCCGGCGGCCTGGCCGATGCGCCCGGTCCCGCCGAGGCCGACGATCCGCGCGGCCTGGCCGGCCTCGTCCGCGAGGCGGTAGATCGCCACCGGCTCCACGCCCTCGGCCGGGGTGCGAAGGAATACCAGCGCGAGGTCCGCCTCGCCCCCCGGCGTCCAGTCGGGGTGGATGAAGACCTCCTGGACCTCGTGCGGGCGGCCGCCGATGGCGAGCGCCGCCTTCGGGGCGCCCAGCGGCGCGGCGCGGTGAGCCGCGGTGAGGACCCAGCGCGGGGCGATCAGGACCCCGCCCCCGGCGGCGCCCAGGCCGACCGTGGCCGGGTAGCGGGTGGCGAGCTCCCGGTATTCCTCGTCGTCGCGGTCGGGGCGCGTGAGGATCGCGTGGGCCGGGGGAAGCGAGGCGGCGAGCGCCGCCAGCGCGAGCAGGGCTTTCTTCATGGCGCGGGCGAGTGTATCGCAACGGGCCCGGGCGGGGATTTGACAAGGGCCGGACTCGCGCCCTACGATAGTTTCAAACGGGCGTTTGAATCGTGCGTTTGACACGGTTCCGGCGCCCTTCCCACATGACCGGGAGGCCGACCCGAATGCCCGCCCAGCGACCCGCCCGACGCCCGAGCGCGGCCGACGCCCTGTCGCAGGACACCAAGTCCCGCATCCTGGATGCGGCCGAGGCGCTCTTCATGCAGCACGGCTTCGAGGCGACGAGCCTGCGCCAGCTCACGGCCGCCGCCGGGGTGAACCTGGCGGCGGTGAACTACCACTTCGGCACCAAGGAGGAGCTCTTCCAGGCCGTGCTCACGCGCCGGCTGGACCCGATGAACCAGGAGCGCATCGACCTCCTGGCGCGCTACGAGCGCGAGGCCGGCGGCCGGCCGCTCACCTGCGAGAAGATCCTCTCGGCGATGCTCATCCCCGCGCTGCGCCTCTCGCGCGACGAGAAGCGCGGCGGGAAGAACTTCCTGCGCGTGCTGGGCCGCGCCTACGCCGATCCGGCGCCCTTCATCCGCAACTTCCTGTCGGCCCAGTACGCCGAGATGATCGCGCGCTTCAAGGACGCGTTCCTCCAGGCCCTGCCGCACCTGACGCGCCAGGAGCTGACCTGGCGCCTGCACTTCGTGATGGGCGCGCTCTCCTACACCCTCGCCGGGACCGACTCGCTCAAGCTCATGCTGCAGGTCATCACGAACGAGGAAGACAACGACGAGTTGCTGCTGCAGCGCCTGGCGCCGTTCCTCGCGGCCGGCCTCAAGGCGCCGCTGGGCGACGCGAAGAAGCTCGAGCTGATCTCGGGCGACTAGAAGGGGCCCTCCGGAGGGTCCGAGTGGAGCAACGCCCCCGCGCTTCGCGGGGGTCTTTCGGGAAGGAGATTGACGATGCTCACCATCATCCTGTCGGTCCTGGCCGTGCTCGCCGTCGCGTGGGCGCTCGCCTACCACCGCGCCAACGCCCTCGCCTGGTCGGCCGCCCTCGCCGCCGGCGCCGCCGGCCTCACGTTCCTCGCCGCGGCGCCTGCCGGCCTCGCGGCCGCGGCGTGGATCGTGGTGGCGCTCTTCGCGGCCTTCTCGGTGGTGAAGCCCCTGCGGCGGGCGGCGGTGACGCGGCCCCTCTTCGGCGTCTTCAAGAAGGTGCTGCCGGCCATGTCCGACACCGAGCGCGAGGCGCTCGAGGCGGGCAGCGTCTGGTGGGACGCGGACCTCTTCTCGGGCAATCCCGACTGGAAGAAGCTGCTCGCGTACCCGGCGGCGAAGCTCACGCCGGAGGAGCAGGCCTTCGTCGACGGCCCCGTCGAGGAGCTGTGCGCGATGCTCGACGAGTGGGACATCAACCACGAGCGCATGGACCTGCCGCCGGAGGTGTGGAAGTTCATGGGCGACAAGGGCTTCCTCGGCATCATCATCCCGAAGTCCCACGGCGGGCTCGGCTTCTCGGCCTTCGCCCACTCCGAGATCGTGACCAAGATCGCGACGCGCAGCGGCGCGGCGGCGGTCACGGTCATGGTGCCCAACTCCCTCGGGCCGGCGGAGCTGCTCATGCACTACGGCACCGAGGCGCAGAAGGACCATTACCTGCCGCGGCTGGCGAAGGGGCAGGAGATCCCCTGCTTCGCGCTCACCAACCCGGACGCGGGCTCGGACGCCGCCTCGATCCCCGACCTGGGCATCGTGTGCAAGGGGATGCACGACGGCCGCGAGGTGCTGGGCATCCGCGTGACCTGGGAGAAGCGGTACATCACGCTCGCGCCGGTGGCCACGCTCCTGGGCCTCGCCTTCCAGCTGCACGACCCGGAGCGCCTCCTCGGCGGCGAGGAGGACGTCGGCATCACCCTCGCGCTCATCCCCACCTCCCACCCCGGCGTGAACTACGGCCGCCGCCACAACCCGCTCGGCTGCGCCTTCATGAACGGCCCGACCACGGGCAAGGACGTGTTCATCCCGATGGAGTGGGTCATCGGCGGGCAGGCGCAGGCCGGCAAGGGCTGGCGCATGCTCATGGAGTGCCTCGCCGCGGGTCGCTCGATCTCGCTGCCCTCGATGTCGATGGCGGCGGGAAAGGTGGGCACGCGCGCGAGCGGCGCCTACGCCCGCGTCCGCTCGCAGTTCAAGACGGCCATCGGCAACTTCGAGGGCATCCAGGAGCCGCTCGCGAGGATCGGCGGCACGACCTACCTCATGGACGGGATGCGGCGCATGACGATGGCCGCGCTCGACATGGGCGAGAAGCCCTCGGTCATCTCCGCCATCAGCAAGTACCACATGACCGAGCGCATGCGCTCGATCATCAACGACGCCATGGACATCCACGGCGGCAAGGGCATCTGCATGGGGCCGGGCAACTACCTCGGCCGCGCCTACCAGACGGTGCCGATCGCGATCACGGTGGAGGGCGCCAACATCCTCACGCGCTCGCTCATCATCTTCGGGCAGGGCGCCATCCGCTGCCACCCGTGGGTCCTGAAGGAGATGACCGCCGTGCGCCAGGACGACCTGGAGGGGTTCGACCGCGCCTTCTGGGGGCACGTGGCCTTCACGATCTCCAATGGCGCCCGCTCGCTGTGGCTGGGGCTCACCGGCGGCAAGGGCGTCGCCGTCCCGGGGTCGCCCCGCACCGCGCGCTACCTGCAGATCCTCACCCGCTTCTCCTCGGCCTTCGCGATGCTCGCGGACATGTCGATGTTCGTGATCGGGGGCAGCCTCAAGCGCAAGGAGATGCTCTCCGCGCGGCTGGGCGACATCCTGTCGCACCTCTACATGATGTCGGCCACCGTCAAGCGCTTCCACGACGACGGCTGCCCCGAGGAGGACGTGCCCCTGCTCACGTGGGCGATGTACGACAGCTCCTTCAAGCTGCAGGTGGCGATGGACGGGGTGCTCGCCAACTTCCCGAGCCGCCCCGTCGCCTGGCTCATGCGGCGCTTCGTCTTCCCGAAGGGCCTCACCCTCACCGCGCCGCACGACAAGTGGAACGTCCGGGTCGCGCGGCTGCTCATCGAGCCCGGCGCCACGCGCGACCGCCTCACGGCCGGCATGTACCTGCCGCGCAGGGAGGACGACGTGCTCGGGCGCCTCGAGTTCGCGATGGAGGCCGTGATCAGGGCCGAGCCCGTCGAGGCGAAGCTGCGCGCCGCGCAGAAGGAAGGCAGGCTCCCGCAGCGCAGCGCCGCGGAGCGGCGCGACGCGGCCGTGAAGAGCGGCGTCATCACGCTCGCCGAGTTCGAGCAGCTGGTGCGCACCGACCGGCTGCGGCGCGAGGTGATCATGGTCGACGACTTCCCGACGGACCTGTCCCGCCAGCCCAGCCAGGAGAAGGCCCCATGGCCGCGCGCCGCGTCCATGTAGTCGACGGGGCGCGCACCCCGTTCCTCAAGGCGAAGAAGGGGCTGGGCCCCTTCTCCGGCTCCGACCTCGCGGTGGCCTGCGGCCGGCCGCTGGTCACGCGCCAGCCCTTCGACGCCACCGCCTTCGACGAGGTGATCGTGGGCGCCGCGATGCCCTCGGCCGACGAGGCCAACATCGGCCGCGTGGTGTCGCTGCGGCTGGGCTGCGGAGAGAAGGTCCCCGCGTGGACGGTGATGCGCAACTGCGCCTCCGGCATGCAGGCCCTCGACACCGCCTGCCTCAACATCCAGGCCGGGCGCTCGAGCCTCGTTCTCGCGGGCGGCACCGACGCCATGAGCCACGCGCCGCTCATGTACGGGCCCGCGATGGTGAACTGGCTGGCGGAGTGGTACGCGGCGAAGTCGTTCGGGGCGAAGGCGGCGACGGCCGCGCGCTTCCGCCTCGCCCACCTGGCCCCGGTCATCGCCATCCTGCGCGGGCTCACCGATCCCGTGGTGAAGATCTCGATGGGCTCGACGGCCGAGATCGTGGCGAAGCGCTTCGGCATCACGCGGCAGATGATGGACGAGTTCGCCGTGGAATCGCACCGGCGCGCGGCCTTCGGCCAGGACAACGGGCACTTCTCCGAGATCGAGCCCGTCTACGAGCCCGACGGGGCCGTCCACGACAAGGACGACGGCATCCGCCGCGACTCGAGCGTGGAGAAGCTCGCCAAGCTCAAGCCCGTCTTCGACCGCACCTACGGCAACGTGACGCCCGGCAACAGCTCGCAGATCACCGACGGCGCGGCGATGCTCGTCCTGGCGGCCGAGGAGGTGGTGGAGGAGTACGGGCTCGAGTCGCTGGGCCGCATCGTGGACGCCCACTGGGGAGCGCTCGACCCGGCCGAGATGGGCCTGGGACCGGTGCACGCCATCACCCCGATGCTGCAGCGCAACCGCCTCGGCTGGGACGACATCGACGCGGTCGAGGTGAACGAGGCCTTCGCCGCGCAGGTGCTGGGCTGCCTCGCGGCCTGGGAGAGCGACGAGTACTGCCGGACCCATTTCGGCCTCGACCGCGCCTTCGGGCGCCTGGACCGCGGCAAGCTCAACGTGGACGGCGGCGCCATCGCGGTGGGCCACCCCATCGGCGCCTCGGGCGCGCGCGTGGTGCTGCACGCCCTCAAGGTCCTCGAGCGCACGGGCGGCCGGCGCGCGGTCGCGTCGCTGTGCATCGGCGGCGGGCAGGGCGGCGCCATGCTCCTCGAGCGGCCGTAGGGGCGGCCCGCATGGCGCAGCGCTATCTGTGGAGCTCCGCGCGGGGCTGCTCCCGCCCGGCCGCGGGCTGAAACGACAAGGCGAGAACATGGACCTGAAGCACTGGAAGCTCGAGATCGACGCGCAGAACCTCGCGTGGCTCTGGTTCGACCGCGCGGGCACCGCGACCAACACCTTCTCGACCGAGGTGCTCGGGGAGCTCGGGCGCATCGCGGACCACC
>CAZNWZ010000108.1:0-6946 GCA_964576455.1 uncultured Lysobacter sp. | reverse complement strand
GATCTTCTTCGGCATCGGGATCCTGGCCGGGATGTTCGGCCTGGGCGCGGGATGGGCCAACCTGCCGGCGCTGAACCTCCTCATGGGCGCGCCGCTCAAGGTCTCGGCGGGCACCTCGAGCTTCATCCTGTCCCTGGTGGACAGCTCCGCGGCCTGGGTCTACCTGCACAAGGGCGCCGTGCTGCCCATGATCGCCGTGCCCTCGGTGATCGGGATGATGCTGGGCGCCAAGATCGGGGCGAAGCTCCTCAAGGTGCTGCCCGCCGCCGCCGTGCGAAAGCTGGTGCTCGCGCTCCTCGCCTTCGCGGGGCTGCGCGCGCTGCTCAAGGGACTGGGAATCTGGAACTGAACCACCGCTGCAACTTCACGACGCGACAAGGAGAGCGAACATGCGTGCGAATCGATGGATGCTGGCGGCCGCCCTGGCGGCCCTGACCGGGACCGCGGCCGCGGCCCCGATGATGTCGGAGGAGTGGGCGAAGGCCGCCTGCACCGCGTGGAACGCCGACGCCACCCTGACGAAGGACCTGTACGAGACCGGCTGGGCGGCCAACGACAAGAAGCGCGGCTACAAGGCGCTGCAGGTGGCGCGCAAGGACTGCAAGTCCAGCCAGAAGGTGGAAGTGCGCATCGCGGCCAAGGACGGCAAGGCCATGTGCGTCTCGGGCGGGCTTTCGACCGCCAGGCTCGACCTCGACGTCGACTACGCCATGACGGCCGACACGAAGCGCTGGATCGAGATGGGCAAGGGCGAGTACGGCCCGATGCGCGCCATGATGTTCGGGCGCCTGAGCTTCGAGGGCCCGATGGGCGAGGCGATGGGCAACATGGGGCCGTTCGAGGCCTTCCTGCTCCTCGTGGGCAAGGTCCCGGGCGAGACCGGCGCCTGCCCGCAGTGAGGCGCGCATGAGCGCAACGGAGCCGGTGGCCCCGGACCAGGCGCGCTACGCGCGCCTGCTCGCCATCGGGACCAACGCGGGCCTCGGGATGCTGGTCGTCCTGTTCGGCATCTACATGCTGGGCGTGCTCGCCCCGCACGTGCCGCACGAGAGGCTTCCGGACCTGTGGCACCTGCCTGCCGGCGACTTCCTCGCGCTCGCGCGGCTCGAGGCCGGCTGGGGATGGACCGCGAGGCTCCGGCACGCGGACATCCTCACGCTGCTCGGCATCGTGACGCTCGCCTTCTGCTCCGTGCCCTGCCTGCTCGCGGTGATGCCGATCTACTGGCGGTCGGGCCAGCGCATGCTGTTCGCGATCTGCGGGCTGGAGGTGTTGGTAATCGTGCTCGCGGCTTCCGGGATAATCGGCGGCGGCCACTAGGCACGGCTTCGGCAACGATGATGGACGAGGGCCCCGCAGCGGGCCCGCAACGACGACAGGGGAAATGCATGGGATACGTGATCGGTGGCATCGAGAAGGAAACGGACGCGGACGGCTACCTGAAGGAGGCCGATTTCAGCGAGGAGGCGGTCCAGGTCATCGCCGCGGCGGACGGCATCGCCCTCACCGAGGACCACTGGAAGGTCATCAACTACCTCCGGGACCAGTACCGCGACAACGGGCACACGCCAAATTTCCGCAACATGGTCAAGGACTTGCAGGATGTCCTCCCGGGGTGCGACTCGAAGTCGCTCTACGACCTCTTCCCCATGGGACCCGCCAAGCAGGGGTGCAAGGTCGCCGGGCTGCCGCAGCCCTACGGCAAGGGGGGGTACTAGGCCGAAGCTCGCGCGATTGCAGGTGAAATCCCGGCCGGGCCGGGAGGGTTTAATCCAGCGCAAACCGGGAAGGCGCGGAAAACGGCAAAGTACGACCAGGCGCAACGGGGGCGACGCGATCGCCTTCCAGTGGCAGGAATCCCAAAAAGGAGAAGAAGCTCATGAAGTTCGACATCAGCATCGTCATCAGCGTCCTGGCCATCCTGGTGATGTTCTACTGCCTCTATCTCGTGCTGTCCCTGCGCAAGAACGTCCCAGGCGGGGTCGTCGGCAGCACCTGGAAGACCCTCACGGCGCTGGTGGTGCTCTTCACCATCGGCTACCTCGTCACGCCTTTCTTCGGCCTGCTGCCGCCCATCCTCATGAACGTGATCGTGTCGCTCATCTTCCTGTTCGGCGCGATCTACGTCGTGATCACGGTGAAGCTCATCTACCGGATCATCGAGGAGCTGGCGGGCTAGCCCGATGGACTCGCAAGTCATCCTGGCCCGGACGCCGAAGGGCGCCGAGGCACTCGCCCGGCAGGATCACGACCTTCCGCGAACGCTTCGGCATGCGCTCATCCTGGTGGACGGCCGCTCGACGGTCGCCAAGCTGGAGCAGCGCGGCGCGATCATCCCGGACTTCCCCGCGGCCCTGCGCGAGCTGGTGGCGCGGGGGCTCGTGGCGCCGACAGGCCACGGCGGGCCGCCCACCACGCCGGCAGGCGCCGGCAACGGCCAGAAGATCCTGAACGCCCTCGTGGCGACGGCCGAGAGCGTCCTGGGCGACAAGGCGGGCAAGGTCGTGAAGAAGCTCGAGGAAGCCGGCCACTCCCCCGAGGAGTACCTGGCTGCCGTCGAAGGTTGCTACAAGCTCATCCGCCTCACGATCGACGAAGGCCGCGCCGAGGAGTTCCGGGCGGCCGCCAAGGACATCATCTCGCGCGGGGGCTGAAGGCGGCGCCCCTCAGGCGAGGGCGATGGCGCCCGTTTCGCGCGCGTAGCGGCTCGCCGCCCGCGCATCCCCGGCCATCTCGCGTCCCACGCGCAGCCAGTGCCCGCGGCCGGCCTCGACGGCCTCGCGGATCGCCTGCAGGCCCGCGCCCGCGTGCCAGGCGTCGCGGGCGGCCACCAGGCGCGGGAAAAGCTCGCGCCGCAGGCCCGAGAAGGTCGCGAACCAGAAGTGCAGCGAGGCGACGGCCTCGCGCTCGAGAAGGCGCGGCAGCGTCACGAGCGTATCGGCGAGCAGGTCGCGGACCGCCCGTGCCGTGATCTCCAGGCGGCGGTCCCCGGCGCGGGCCATCAGGGATTCCCACGCCTCGCCCAGCAGGCGTCCGGCGGCGACCTCGCCCAGCTCGTGCAGGATGAGCGTCTCGCGCTCGGCCTCGGCCATCCGGGAGAGGGCCGTGGCCCGCTCGCCTGCGTAGCCGTAGGCCTCCAGGGCCGCCGCGAGGGACCCTTCCGCGGCTCGCAGGTCCCATGCCTCCGCCGTGAGCCACAGCCAGCGCTGGAAGGCCTCGCGGCGCAGGACGATGGTGCCCCCTTGCAGGAACGCGGGCGCCGCGTCGAGGTCGCGCGCGTACTCGCAGCCCGCCTCGAGGACCGCCACGCCTTCGCGCGAGTCTCGGCCCGCCAGGCGCGCCAGGAAGAAGTGCGGCTTGCCGAAGCGCCCCCGGCCGGCGCCGTAGACGAGCCCCGCCGGCACGAGCTCGGCGTTCACCGCCTCGACGTCGAACGGGTCCGCCTCGCCGGAGGGCAGCGGCAGCGGCGACCAGCTTGCGGCGGCGAGCCCTTCCCAGAGCGCCTCGCGCTCGGCGATCCAGCGCGCCACCTCCGCGCGCGGCGGAACGGCGTCGAAGGGCAGGTCGTGCTCCCAGCGGTAGTACTCGCGCATGGCGAGCAGGTAGTTGCAGAGCGAGAGGTCCTGCGCGTGGCGCGCGTCCGAAAGGTGGCAGTTGGCCTGCACCGCGGCGAGGATCGGCGCGAAGGCGAGCATCAGCGCGCGGCTCCCCCGCCGGCGGCGCGCGGCCGCCCCTGCCAGCGCACGATGGCGGCCACGACCGCGTCGAAGGGTATGCCCAGCAACCCCCCGTAGGCGCGCTGCGCGCGCGCGACCAGTCCGTGCGCGTCGCCGGGCGGGCCGGGCGGATCGCCGAGGGCGTCTGCAAGGCCTCGCAGACCTCCGCACTGCAGGCGAAGCTCCGCCGCGTGCGCGAGCGGCGCATCCGGCGGCGGCAGCCGCAGCGCGAAGGTCGCGCGCTCGCGCAGCAGGTCCCTGAGCGTCCGGCAGTTGGTGTGTGCCACGGGCGCGGTGCAGCGCGGCCGCTCGGCCTCGCCCTCGAGCGCCATCACCGCCAGCGGGCAGGACGCCTGGCGGGCGAGCAGCGCCCGGGCGAAGGCGCAGCCGAGCGGCGCCTCAGTCATCGTCGAGGCGAGGCGCCGGCTCGCGCACGTCGCGCAGCATCGTCTCGGCGGCGAGCTCGTTGTCGGCGAAGATGACCTTCACCTTGCAGTCGGGGGGCAGCGCGGGGTCCTGGCGCATCGCCTTGGCGCGGGCCGAGGCCTCCGGGAAGGCGGACAACTCGTCCACCTTCTCCAGGCGGTGGAAGGGGAAGACCTTGTAGAGGTAGTAGGGCATGGGGCTATTCGCCGTAGCGGGTGGAGGATCGGCGCCGCCCCGGCGTCGTGCGCTGGATCACCACGCCGCGCACGGCGGAGAGGTCGTCCAGGTCGATGGCGGGGTAGCGCGGGTTGAGGGCGCGCAGCTGCCAGCGGCCGCCGGCGGCCACGAGCTGGCGGAAGATCCACTCGCCGCCGGGATTGGCGAGCACGAAGGCGCCGTCCGTGGCGAGGCCGTCGGGCTCGATCACGATCACGTCGCCCTCGGCGAACTCCGGGACCATGGAATCGCCCAGCACCAGGAGCGCGAAGGACTCCGCCCCGCTGCACGCGCCGGCGTCGCCTTCCGGCGCGGGCGAGATCGGGATCGTCCTTCGGGGCGGCGTGGCGGCGCTCATCGCGGGCTCAAAGGGCGTGGAGGGCGATCGAGGCCGCGGGCACCCCGGCATCGGCCAGCGCGAACTGCGCGGACTGCACGAAGGCATCGGGCCCGGCGACGTAGACGCTGGCGCCGCGCAGGTCCGTGCGCGCGCGCACGGCCGCGACCAGCGCCTCGGCGCCGGCGGCCGCGTCGGGGTCGGTGACCGGGATCCAGGCGAAGCCGTCCAGGGCCTCCGCCCACGCCCGGCACTGGTTGGCGAGGTAGTGGCCCGACTCCCGCGTCGCGAGCCACGCCACCGTGTAGGTCGTGGCCGCGTCGGCCGACAGCGCGTACTCCACGAGGCTCTTCACGGGCGCGAAGCCCAGGTCGCAGGCGAGGAAGACGAGGGGACGGCCCTGCTCGGGACCCAGGACGAAGGTCCCTTCCGGGCCCACGAGCGTGACGGGGTCGCCGGGCGCTATCCGGCCCGCGAAGAGATCCGTCGCGAAGGCGTCGGTGTCGTCCCGCCCGAGGTGGAAGTGCAGGTTGCGGTCGTCGCAGGGGCAGCTCGCGATCGGGTAGGTGCCGTGAACGTCGCCGGCTGGCGTGACCGTGCCCAGGCTCACCGACTGCCCCGCGAGGAAGCGCAGGCGGTTGGAGCGCGGCGTCTGCAGGTGCAGCAGGCGCGTCTGGCCGTCCAGGGCGGCGGCGGCGCGCACGGTCGTCACGATCTCCTGCCTCGGGATGTCCTGGGGCCCCGCGGCCTCCAGCGTCTCGATCCGCAGGTCCGTGACGGCGGTGTAGGAGCACATGAGGACGTGGCCCTGGGCGCGCTCGGCCTCGGAGAGGGCGAAGTCGTGAGCGCGGGTGCGCTGCACCTCGCCGTCCACCACGCGCGCGCGGCACAGGCCGCAGGTGCCGTTCTCGCAGCCGTAGGCGAGCCGAAGCCCCGCCTTGAGCCCCGCCTGCAGGAGCGAGTCGTGCCCCTCCACGAAGTACTCCCGGCCGCTGGGCCGGACCTCGACGCGCGGCGTCATGACCCGCAGGACGTCTTCCACGTCCGCGACGGCGTCGCTCGACTCGCCGGCGAGCACCCGCCCCAGCCCGTCCGAGAGCAGCGCCAGCAGCCGCTGCCGCGGCCGCTCGTCCGCCAGGCCCTCGCGCAGGGCGCGGTCGAGCTCCTCCACCAGGGCGTGGTAGCGCTGCACCGTGCGCCGCATCTCGGCGAGCTCCACCCCCTGCGCGAACAGGCGCTGGGCGAGGACCTCCTGCGAGGGGAGCGTTCGTTCACGGACGCGGCGGCCAAAGGCTTCCTCCTTGATGCGGTTGACCCACTCGACGGCCCCGGCACCCTCGAGCTCGGCCAGGGGGAACGCGCGCCGGAGCTCCTCGACGCCCACCATGCCCTCGTCGGTGGCGAGGCGGCCCTCCGCCACCATCTTCTGGAGCGTGCTCCGGTGCACGCCCACGAGCTGGGCCGCCCGGGAAAGAGACAGCCGATGGGACACGACCTTTTCTCCCGCCGAAGGCGCGCCGAAGGAGCGCCGAGGCCAGTGTAGCGTAGGACCTTGGCCCACCTTCATTAAATAAGCGCGCGTTGATATACGTCACTACCCATATGGGGGGGGTGCGATTACCCTACGCGGGTATAGTCAGTCGGTGCCGGGGCCGCGAAAGTGCGATACCCCCACGAGAGGGCGGGATAAGACGCGTCCCCCCCCGGGAAACCGCCAGGAGAACGACGATGGAATTCAACAAGGAACTGGACGCCCGCGGGCTCAACTGCCCGCTGCCGATCCTCAAGACCAAGAAGGCCCTGGGCGAGCTCGCCCCCGGCCAGGTGCTCAAGGTGATCTCGACCGACGCCGGCAGCGTGAAGGACATGGAGGCGTTCGCCAAGCAGACGGGCAACGAGCTCCTGTCCTCGCAGCCCGAGGGCAAGGAGTACGTCTTCTTCCTGAAGAAGAAGTAGGCCCCGCGATGACCCAGAAGAGAATGGCGATCATCGCCACCAAGGGCACGCTCGACATGGCGTACCCGCCCTTCATCCTCGCCTCCACGGCCGCGGCCCTGGACTACGAGGTCCAGATCTTCTTCACGTTCTACGGCCTGACGCTGCTGCGCAAGGACCTCTCGGGCGTGAAGATCAGCCCGCTGGCCAACCCCGCCATGCCGATGCCCGTGCCGATGCCCGTCCTGGTCTCGGCGCTCCCGGGCATGGAGTCCATGGCCACGATGATGATGAAGCAGAAGATCAAGTCCAAGGG
>CAZNWZ010000107.1:0-6982 GCA_964576455.1 uncultured Lysobacter sp. | reverse complement strand
CTTCGTGATGCTCTACGGTCCCAACGGCGGCCAGGCCAACCACTCGCGCTTCGACGTCCCGGAATTCAACCGCCTCTACGTGGAGGCCAAGCGCCTGCCCGACGGCCCCGAGCGCAACGCGATCTACCGCGAGATGAGCCGCCTCTTCCTCGTGTACGCCCCGTGGCGGCTCGGCGTCCACCGCATCTACACCGACCTCTCGCAGCCCTGGACGATCGGCTTCCGGCGCCATCCGGTCATGCGCGGGTGGTGGAAGTACGTGGACATCGACCTGCCCGTGCTCGCCCAGGCGGGCCGCTGAGGGTGGGCCGGGCCCGGTTCCTCCGGCGGGCCGCCGCGGCCCTCGCGGCCGCGTGGGTCGGGCTCGCCGCCGCCGCGGCGCCGCAGAAGGTCCTGCGCGTCCCCTTCATCATCGCGGAGACGAACTTCGACCCCGCGTTCGCCTCCGACACCTATTCCTACACGGTGATCGACGAGATCTTCGAGGCGCCGCTCACCTACGACATGCTGGCGCGGCCGTACAAGCTGCGGCTGCAGACGGCCGAGGCGATGCCGGAGGTGACCGAGGGCGGGCGCGTGTACACGGTCCGGCTCAAGAAGGGTATCCGCTTCGCCGACGACCCGGCCTTCGGCGGCAGGCCGCGCGAGCTGCACGCCCGCGACTACGAGTACGCCATCAAGCGCCTCATCGACCCGAGGATCACCTCGCCCAACGCGTGGCTCGTGGAGGGGCGCATCGAAGGGATCGACGCGGCGGCGGCGGAGGCGAAGAAGGCCGGCCGGCTCGACTACGACAAGCCCATTCCCGGCATCCAGGTGCTGGACGCGCACACGATCCGCTTCCGGCTCGCGAAGCCCGACTACAACTTCCTCTACATCCTCGCCATGCCGACGATCGGCGCGCAGGCGAGGGAGGTGGTGGAGCGCTACGGCGCCGACATCGGCGCCCACCCCGTGGGCACCGGGCCCTTCGTCCTCAGGGAGTGGCGCCGGTCCTCGCGCATCGTGCTGGAGAGGAACCCGGCCTTCCGCGAGGAGTACTTCGAGGCCGAGCCGCCGGCGGACGACCCGCTCTCGCAGCGCCTCTACGCGGAGATGAAGGGCAAGCGCATCCCGCAGCTCGACCGCGTCGAGATCTCCGTGATCGAGGAGTCGCAGCCGCGCTGGCTCGCCTTCCTGAACGGCGAGCTCGACTGGGTGAACCTGCCCTACGAGTTCAAGAGCATGGCGCTGCCGCACGGGGAGCCGGCGCCGTGGCTCGCGAAGAAGGGCGTCAAGTACATCCCCAGCGTGGACCTGGACCTGACGTACCTGTACTGGAACATGAAGGACCCGGTCTGGGGCGGCTACACCCCGGAGAGGATCGCCCTGCGCCGCGCGATCTCGCTCGCCTACGACATCCAGGAGGAGATCCACCTGGTGAGGAACGGCGTGGCCATCGAGGCGAAGACGGCCCTGCCGCCGGGGGTGCTCGGGCACGATCCCGATTTCACCGTCGGCCCCGCCTACGATCCCGCGCGCGCCAAGGCCCTGCTGGACATGTACGGCTACGTGGACCGCGACGGCGACGGCTGGCGCGAGCGCCCGGACGGCAGCCCCCTGGTGTTCCGCTACGCCACCACGCCCGCCCAGCTCGACCGCGTGTTCACCCAGCTCTTCAAGAAGGGCCTGGACGCGATCGGCGTGCGGATGGAGGTCGAGGTGGCCAAGTGGCCGGACCTGCGAAAGAAGTCCAAGCTCGGCCAGCTTTCGAACTGGCACCTGGCCTGGAACGCCGACTTCCCCGACGGCGAGAACTTCTACCAGCTCCTCTACGGCCCGAACTGCGGCTCGTCCAACGACGGCTGCTTCCAGCTCGAGGCCTTCGACCGGCTCTACGACCAGGCCGCCGCCGTCCCGCCGGGCCCGGAGCGGGTGCGCATCTACCGCGAGATGGCCCGGGTGGTGGCGGTCTACGCTCCCTGGAAGACCTTCGTGCACCGGCTGCGCAACCAGCTCGTCCAGCCCTGGGTGCTGGGCTGGCGCAAGCACCAGTTCATCCACGACGCCTACCGCTACGTCGACATCGACCTGGAGCTGCGCGCCCGGTACCTGCGCTGACCCGGGCCGGACTTCGTAATCAGATTGCTTTCGTGCCCCAAGGCGCATCCTCGCTCTCGAAAGTAATCTGATTACGAAGGCCGGCCCGGGGTGGCTTCTCCTCTATAATTCGCCGATTTGCCCGTCCCCGGAGCCCCGCTTGCCCCTTCCCGCCGCCTTCCTTGCCGCCTGCCTCGCCGCCGCCCTCCTGGCCACCGGCCCGGCGTCGGCGGCCGTGGAGCGCAAGGTGCTTCGGGTGGCCCTCCGGACGGCGGAGGCGGGCTTCGACCCCCAGCGCATCTTCGACCGCTACTCCGTGGGGATCGTGGAGAACCTCTTCGAGCCGCTCCTCACCTACGACTACCTCGCCCGCCCCGTGCGCCTGGTGCCGCTCACGGCGGAGGCCATCCCCGAGCCGGAGGAGGGCGGCACCCGCTACACCTTCCGCCTGCGGCCCGGCATCCTCTTCGCGGACGACCCGGCCTTCAAGGGCCAGAAGCGCGAGCTCGTGGCGCGGGACATCGAGTACTCCATCAAGCGCTTCCGCGACCCCCGCTACGCGAGCCCCTACGAGTGGCTCTTCGAGCACAAGATCGTGGGCCTGGACGCCGTCGCGGAGGCGGCGAAGAAATCGGGCCGCCTGGACTACGACGCCAGGGTCCCGGGCCTGGAGGTGCGCGACCGCTACACGATCAGCATCAAGCTCCTGGAGCCCGACTTCAACTTCCTCTACGTCCTCGCCATGCCCAACGTCGTGCCGGTCGCGCGCGAGGTGATCGAGGCCTACGGCGACGACACGATGGCGCACCCGGTGGGAACGGGCCCCTTCGTGCTCAAGGACTGGGTGCGCCGCTCCAAGATCGTGCTGGAGAGGAACCCCAACCATCGCGGCTACGAGCTGGACCCGCGGCACGCGGACCCGTCCGACGAGTGGGACCGCCGCGCCATCGACGACCTTCGCGGCCGCCGGCTGCCGCTCCTGGACCGCGTGGAGATCTTCCCCATCGAGGAGGAGCAGCCGCGCTTCCTCGCCTGGGTGAACCGCGAGCACGACTACCTCGACGAGACGCCCGCGGAGTTCGTCGAGCAGGTGCTGCCCAACGGCCGGCTGGCCCCGGCGTTCGCCCGCCAGGGCGTGGGCGTCTTCCGCGAGGAGCAGCCCGAGATCACCTACGACGTGTTCAACCTCGAGGACCCCGTCGTCGGCGGCTACGGGCCCGAGAAGGTGGCGCTCAGGCGCGCGCTGGTGATGGCGCACGACCGCAACCAGGAGATCGGGATCCTGCGCAAGGGGCAGGCGATCGCCGCGCAGAGCCCGGTGCCCCCGGGCGTGGTGGGCTACGACGCGGGATTCCGCGCGGCGCAGCAGGACCATGACCCGGCGCGTGCCAAGGCGCTGCTGGACCTGTACGGCTACATGGACCGCGACGGCGACGGCTGGCGCGAGGCGCCCGACGGCAGGCGCCTGGAGATCGACTACAAGTACAACGCCGGCAGCCAGTCCAACCGCCAGCTCGCGGAGCTGTGGGTGAAGAGCGCGGCGGCCGTGGGCGTGCGCCTCTCCGCGAGCGCCGTGCAGTTCGTGGACCTGCTGAACGACAAGCGCGCGGGCAAGTTCCAGATGGCGGGCTCCGCGTGGATCGCGGACTACCCGGACGCGCAGAACTTCCTGCAGCTCTTCTACGGGCCCAACACCGGGCAGTCCAACGAGGCCCGCTTCCGCCACGAGCCCTTCGACCGCCTCTACCGCCAGTCGCTCGCCGTGCCCGACGGGCCGCAGAGGAACGCGCTCTACCGCGAGATGAACCGCCTCATCCTCGCCTACGCGCCCTGGCGCCTGGGCGTGCACCGCGTCTTCAACCACCTGCTGTACCCGTGGGTGAAGGGGTACAAGAAGCACCCGATCCTCTACACCAACTTCAAGTACCTCGACCTCGACGTCGCCGCCCGGCAGGCGGCGGCGAGATAGGAGAAAGCGCATGGCCGCCTACGTCATCCGGCGATTGTGGCAGATGATCCCGACCCTCGCGGGCGTGATCCTGCTCATCTTCTTCCTGTTCAACTGGGTGGGCGGCGACCCCGCGCAGGTCCTGGCGGGCAAGATCTCCAACCCCGAGCAGATCGCCAACATCCGGAAGCAACTGGGCGTGGACCAGCCCTACTGGTACCAGTTGTGGGTGTTCGTGCAGCAGGTCTTCACCTTCGACTTCGGGCGCAGCTGGTCCACCAACGAGGAGGTCTCCCGCATCCTCCTCACGCGCGTCGGGCCCACGCTCACGATCATGGTGCCGGTGCTGCTCCTGGAGACGACGCTCGCGGTCCTCTTCGCGATCATGGTCGCCTACGTGCGCGGCAGCCTCACGGACCGGGCCATCATGGTGATCTGCACCACCGCCATGTCGATCAGCTTCCTCGTGTACATCATCGTCGGCCAGTGGCTCTTCGGCTTCATCCTGGGCTGGTTCCCGGTGCAGGGCTGGAGCGAGAGCTACTGGCGCAACCTCACCAACTACGCGCCGCTGCCCATCATGCTGGCGATCTTCGTGGGCCTGGCGCCGCAGCTGCGGCTCTTCCGCTCGTTCTTCCTGGAGGAGATCAACCAGGACTACGTGCGCACCGCCCGCGCCAAGGGGCTGCCCGAGAAGAAGGTGATGCTCAAGCACGTGCTCAGGAACGCCCTCATCCCCATCCTCACCAACGTGGGCATCCACCTGCCGGGCGTCTTCGTGGGCTCCTTCCTGCTGGAGGTGTTCTTCTCGATCCCGGGGCTGGGCCGCGAGATCGTGACGGCGGTGAACCGCAGCGACTTCCCGGTGATCAAGGCGGTGACGGTGTACCTCGCCATGCTCACCATGATCGTGAACCTGCTCGTCGACGTGACCTACAAGCTCGTCGACCCGCGCGTGTCCTTCAAGTGAGGCCCCGATGAGCTCCGTCGTCTCCAACTACCCGCTTCCCGCGCCGCAGGAATCCCCGGGCCTGTGGACCCTGGCCTGGCGCCGGCTCCTGGGCGACCGCGTGGGCCTGGTGTGCCTGGCGATCGTGGCGACCTACCTCGCGATGATGCTGGCCTCCTACGCCGGGCTCGTGGCCCGCGACTGGAACAAGGAGAAGGGCGTGTCCTACGCCAACCCCGCGTTCCTCGCCGGCGCCGAGAACCTGGAGGCGAAGGAGGTCACCAACCGCGACTTCGCCAGCAAGGCGAAGCCCGTGGACCTCTCCGACATCGACCCGCTGGCGCCCCGCTACAAGGAGTGGGAGGAACGCGCGGCCAAGATCGCCGTCACGGAGGTCAAGCGCTCCGAGACGCTGCCCTTCGGCGGCGACAAGTGGGGGCGCGACGTGCTCGAGAAGGCGGTGAAGGGCTCCGAGGTCTCCATCTTCGTGGGCCTCACCGCCGCGCTCTTCGCCACGCTCATCGGCACCATCCTGGGCGCCCTGGCCGGCTACTGGGGCGGGAAGGTGAACGACTTCCTCGAGTGGTTCTACAACATCTTCACCTCGATCCCGTACATCCTCCTCATCCTCGCGTTCGCCGCCGTGTTCAAGCGCGGCCTGGACACGATCATCGTGATCCTCGCGCTCACCGGCTGGACGGGCATCTACCGGCTGGTGCGCGCGGAGTACATCAAGCACTGCGGGCGCGAGTACGTGAAGGCCGCGCAGGCCATCGGCGCCTCGCACCTGTCGCGGATGTTCGTGCACATCCTGCCCAACGCGAGCCACGTGATCCTGGTGCAGCTCTCGCAGCACGTGGTGAGCTTCATCAAGGCCGAGGTGATCCTGTCCTTCCTCGGGCTGGGCGTGCCGGTGGACATGGTCTCCTGGGGCACGATGCTCGCGGAGGCGCAGAACGAGCTGGTGATCGGCAAGTGGTGGCAGCTGGTGGCCGCCGGCGCGAGCATGGCGATCCTCGTGACCGCCTTCTCGATGCTCACCGACAGCCTGCGCGACGCGCTGGACCCGAAGCTCAAGTGAACGGGGCGACGACGAGAATGACGAACGAAACGAACCTCCTGCAGGTCCAGGACCTGCGCGTCACCTTCCGCCTGGACAAGCACAGCACCTTCGAGGCGGTTAAGGGCGTGAGCTTCGACATCCCGACGCACCGCACGGTGGCCCTGGTGGGCGAGTCCGGCAGCGGCAAGAGCGTGTCCGCAATGGCGATCCTGGGGCTGCTGCCGGAGAACGCGATCATCCCGGCCTCGAGCCGCATCCTCTACGGCGGCGAGGACCTCCTGAAGGCCTCGCCCGACCGGCTGCGGGACATCCGCGGCAAGGACATCTCGGTGATCTTCCAGGAGCCCATGACCTCGCTCAACCCCGTCTTCCCGGTGGGCGAGCAGATCGGCGAGGTGCTGCGGCTGCACATGGGCCTGAGCCCGAAGGCCGCGGCCGCTCGCGCCGTGGAGCTGCTGCAGGAGGTGGGCATCCCGGAGCCGCACCTGCGCGTGCGCAGCTTCCCGCACGAGATGTCCGGCGGCCAGCAGCAGCGCGTGATGATCGCCATGGCGATCGCCTGCGAGCCCAAGCTCCTCATCGCCGACGAGCCCACCACGGCGCTCGACGTCACCATCCAGAAGCAGATCCTGGACCTCGTCGCGCGGCTGCAGGAGCGCCACCACATGTCGGTGCTCTTCATCACCCACGACCTGGGGGTGGTGGGCGAGATCGCCGACCACGTGGTGGTGATGCAGAGCGGCGAGATCCAGGAGCAGGCCGGCGTGAAGGCCGTCTTCGAGGCCCCGCAGCACCCGTACACGAAGGCGCTGCTCGAGTGCCGCCCGCGGCTGGACCGCCGCCCGATGCGCCTGCCGGTGATCGACGATTTCATGAAGGGCGGGGGCGCGGCCAACTTCGACGAGCGCCCGCGCGGGGTGAAGGAGAGCGACGCGGTGATCCT
>CAZNWZ010000106.1:0-7030 GCA_964576455.1 uncultured Lysobacter sp. | reverse complement strand
ATCGGCGCGCCCTGGGTGCTCTCGGGCATCGCGCGAGCCTACGGCTACGCCCAGGCCGTGAAGGCCTTCCCGCCGCTGGCCAACCTCGTCGTCTCCAACGTCCCCGGCCCCCAGGCGCCGCTGTACCTCGCCGGCGCCCGCGTGCTCTCCTGGTGGCCCGTGTCCATCGTCGAGCACGGGCTGGGGCTCAACGTGACGGTCGAGAGCTACTGCGGCTCCCTCGACTTCGGCCTCGTCGCCGCGCGCGAGGCGATGCCGGACGTGCGCAAGCTGGCCGCCGCGCTGTACGATGCGCTCGAGGAGATCAAGAAGATCCGCGCATGAAGCAGACGCACCACCTCGAGCACTGGTACGACTACGGCCTGATGCGCGCGCCGGGGATGCTGCGCCTGGCGCTGGAATGGCGGGCGCCCTGGGAATACGGCGCCGCGCTCCTCTACCGCTCCCTCCTCGACCAGGCGCCCGAGGGCGACGGCCACCCGGTGCTGCTCTTCCCGGGCCTGCTCGCCTCCGACCGCACCACGGCCCCCTTGCGCAGCTACCTGGAGGGCAAGGGCTACGTTCCCTACGGCTGGGACCTGGGCACCAACAAGGGCCCGCGCGACGGGGTGATGGACGCCTGCCGCGCCCGTCTCGCGGCGATCCACCGGCGCCACCGCCGAAAGGTCTCCCTCATCGGCTGGAGCCTGGGTGGCATCTACGCGCGCGAGTTCGCGAAGGAGACGCCGAAGGCCGTGCGCCTGGTGATCACGCTGGGCACGCCCTTCACCGGGCACCCGAAGGCCACCAACGCCTGGCGGCTCTACGAGAAGGTCACGGGGCACCGGATCGGCACGGCGGACATCCACGCGCCGCTTCGCGTCCCGCCGCCGCTGCCCACCACGTCGATCTTCAGCCGCACCGACGGCATCGTGGCCTGGCAGTGCAGCGTGGAGAGGCCCGGGCCGATCCACGAGAACATCGAGGTCGAGGCGAGCCACCTGGGGCTGGGCTTCAACCCGCTCGCCTGGTTCGCGATCGCCGACCGCCTGGCGCAGCCCGACGGCCGCTGGAAGCCCTTCGACCGCGGCGGCGGGCGGGCCTGGTTCTTCCGCGACCCCGCGCGGTCCGGCTGGTTCTAGGCGCGATGCCCTCCGTCCGGGCGAACGGCATCACCATCGCCTACGAGACGGACGGCGCCGCGGGCGGGGTGCCGCTCGTGCTCGTCATGGGGCTGGGCATGCCGCTCGTCTTCTGGCCGGATTCGTTCGTGGCCGGCCTCGCCGGCTGCGGATTCCGCGTCGTGCGCCTGGACAACCGCGACTGCGGGCTCTCCTCGCGCGTCGAGGAGGGGCCGCACACCCCCATCCCCGTGGCGATGGCGCGGTCGATCCTGGGCCTCGAGGTGCACGCGCCCTACACGCTCGCGGACATGGCGAAGGACGTCGCGGGCCTCCTGGACGCGCTCGGCATCGAGCGGGCGCACGTGGCGGGGGCCTCGCTCGGCGGCATGGTGGCGCAGGTGCTGGCGGCGCGATGGCCCAGGCGCGTCGCGAGCCTCGTCTCGATCATGTCGGGCAGCGGCAACCCGTTCACCAACGCGGCTCGGCCGAGGGCGCTGAGCGCGATCCTGCACCGCCCCGAGCGGCCCGGTGAGGTGGACTCCATCACCGACTACCTGGTGCACGTCATGCAGGTGATCGGCAGCTCGCGCCACCCGGCGGACCCGCAAGCGCTGCGCGCGCATTGCGAGCGCGCGGCCCGGCGCGGCTACGACCACCACGGCATCGCGCGGCAGATGCTCGCGGTGCTGGCCTCGGGCGACCGGCGCGCCGAGATCGCCACGATCCGCGCGCCCACGCTCGTGATCCACGGCACCGACGACCCCCTGATCCCCCGCTTGGCCGGGCGCGAGGTGGCGCGGCTGGTGCCGGGCGCGAGCCTGCTCGAGATCGAGCACATGGGCCACGACCTGCCCGAGCCGCTCGTCCCGCGGATCGTCGAGGCGATCGTCGCCCACTGCCGCGCGAGCGTATAGTCCCGCCACGGCCGCGGCGTCCCCGCGGCGGCCGGCGCGAACCCGGGGAGCCTGGCCATGGAAGCGATCAAGACCTCGTCCGACGTCCTCTTCATCCTGCTCGGCGCCATCATGGTGCTCGCCATGCACGCGGGCTTCGCCTTCCTGGAGCTGGGCACCGTCCGGCGCAAGAACCAGGTGAACGCGCTCATGAAGATCCTCGTGGACTTCTCCGTGTCCACGATCGCCTACTTCTTCATCGGCTACTCCGTCGCCTACGGCGTGAACTTCTTCGCGGGCGCCGAGAGCCTCGCGGCGAAGAGCGGCTACGAGCTGGTGAAGTTCTTCTTCCTGCTCACGTTCGCCGCGGCCATCCCCGCCATCGTCTCGGGCGGCATCGCCGAGCGCTCCCGCTTCAACCCCCAGGTCGCCGCCACCTTCGTCCTGGTGGGCTTCGTCTACCCGTTCTTCGAGGGCATCGCGTGGAACCAGGCCTTCGGCGTCCAGGCGGCGCTGAAGGGCGCGTTCGGGGCGGAGTTCCACGACTTCGCGGGCTCGGTCGTCGTGCACGCGGTCGGGGGCTGGGTGGCGCTGGCCGCCGTGCTCCTGCTCGGGGCCCGGCACGGGCGCTACACGAAGGACGGGCGCGTGGTGGCCTTCCCGCCGTCCAACATCCCGTTCCTCGCCCTGGGGGCGTGGGTCCTCACGGTCGGCTGGTTCGGCTTCAACGTCATGAGCGCCCAGACCCTCGACAAGATCACGGGGCTCGTGGCCGCCAATTCGCTCATGGCCATGGCCGGCGGGACGATCGCGGGCCTGGTGGTGGGCCGCAACGACCCGGGCTTCGTCCACAACGGCCCCCTGGCGGGCCTCGTGGCCGTCTGCGCCGGCTCCGACGTGATGCACCCGCTCGGCGCGCTCGTGACCGGCGCCGTGGCGGGCAGCCTCTTCGTCGTCATGTTCAACGCCACGCAGAACCGGCTGAAGATCGACGACGTGCTGGGCGTGTGGCCGCTGCACGGGCTGTGCGGCGCGTGGGGCGGGATCGCCTGCGGCATCTTCGGCGCGAAGGCGCTGGGCGGCCTGGGGGGCGTGTCGCTCGCGAGCCAGCTTTCCGGCACGGCGCTGGGCATCGGGGTCGCGCTCGCGGGCGGGTTCGCGCTCTACGGCGCGCTTCGCGCGACCGTCGGGATCCGCCTGGACGCCGAGCAGGAGTTCGAGGGTGCCGACCTCTCCATCCACCGCATCACGGCCACGCCGGAGCGCGTGGAGCGCGAGGATCGCGGCTGAAGGATTCGCGCGGGCCGGCTAGCTTCCCTTGGCGGCGGCGGCGCGCAGGTCCTTGAGGGTGGCGAAGGGGCCGGGGAGCTTCGTCGCGCGAAAGCGCAGCGAGGCGTGGCCCGACTTGCCGCTGGTGCCGGGGCCGATCGAATAGGCGGTCCAGCCCGCGAGGCTCATGCCGTCCCCGAGGGTGCGGCTGCGCGCGGCGCCGGCGGCCTTCCCGGAGAACGTCCAGCGCGCGCGCGTCTCGCCCTTCTCGCCGAAGGGGGCCTCGATCTCGAGCTCGTAGGAGACCGTGTCCGCATCCACGCGGGCGAGCGTCCCCTTGAGCGACCACGGGGCGTCGAAGCGCGAGCTCGCGGTGGGCGTGGTGGCCACGATCGGCATGCGGGCGTCGCGCGCGCTCACCGCCATCTTCCCCTTGACGGCCGCGGGGCCGCCGGGCGCGGCCGCGTCGAGCAGCCGGGTGAGGACCTTGAGGCTGACGATGGCGGCGTCGAGCGGGTCGAGCTCGAAGCCGGGCTCGAGGCTCACGCCCTTCGTGACGAGGTGCTGCCCGCCGACGAGCAGGACCGAGCCGCGGTTGCGTCCCTTCGCTCCCGGCGTGTCCAGCTCGACCAGGACGTCGCCCGGGTCGGCGAAGGCGCGGATGCGCCACGTGCCGGACTCCCCCTTGGGCGGCACCTTTACGGTGAGCGCGTAGTCGGCGAAGTCGGCCCACGGCGAGGCAGGCTCCTTCGCCTGCGCGCCGCCGCCGATGGGCGGGTGGTTGGCGGGCATCGCCGGCTTCGCCGGCGACGGGGACTGGGCCGCGGCCCCGAGGCCCAGGCCCAGGAGCAGCGCGGCGGCGAGGAGGGGTGTCTTCATGGTGGCCGCATTCTGCCCGAGGCGCGGGCGCGGCGTTTGCGCCCGCGCAAGGCCGTCAGCCCGGCGGCTCGAGCTCCCGCATGCAGGCGCGCATGACGGTCGTCCTGAGCGGGATGTCCTCGCAGGCCTCCGAGAGCTCGGGGTGCGTGGCGGCGACCTCGGCCTCGAGGGGCTCGCGCTCCCTTGCCATCGCGTCCCAGGCCGGCGTCTCGGTGTTGGCCTGCCGCCGGCCGATCGCCGAGAGGGCGTCGAGGGCGGAGGCGCCGCCCATCGCGAGGTGCGCGGCGCCCCGGTTGCGCTCGAGGTGCTCCTTGAGCATCGATCCGTTCTCCTGTACCCAGGCGCGGATGGCCGGCCGGCTCGCCGTCTCGTAGTACGCGCGCGCCAGGTTCTTCACGATCGTCGCGCGCGTCGTGAAGGCCCGCCCGCCGGTGCTCGACCAGGGGATCCCGGCATAGGTGTCCAGGGCCCACTCCAGGCGCGCGACGCCCTCGTCCCGCCGCCCGCGCCCGATGAGCAGCACGCCGTAGTTGTTGGCGAGGCGCTGGCCGCCGCTTCGCGTGCGCATCGAGTCCTCGTACGCCGCGAAGAGCCGCTGGTAGTGGGGCAGGGCGAGCTCGGGCATGCCCATGCGCGCCGCCGCCTCGGCCGCGCAGTCCACCGCGAGGGCGGCGCGCCGGTCGCCGGCCCGGTCGGCATGGCGGAAGGCGGTGTCGCAGGCGGCGAAGATCTCGCTCCAGCGGTGGAGCTCCCACTTCGTGGAGGCGAGCTTCATCGCCTCGTCGAAGCTCGCCGGCTCGGCCGGCGCCGCGGGGCCCCGCCCGCAGGCCGCGAGCAGGATCGCGAGGGCCGCCAGCCACGCCGTCCGGAGTCGCATCGGGCCTTCTTTCCTTCGGGTCCGCGGGCGCGCGCCGGCCGGTCAGGGCCGCAGCGGATCCGTTTCCCAGTGGAAGCCGACGGACCAGTAGCGCTCTTCCTTCGTGCCGCCGGAGCGGGTCACCCACGTGAGGTCCACGTCGAACTTGTCGAAGAGCGTGTAGCGGCCGCCGGCGCGCAGGAACGGCTTCGTGGCGTTCTCGCCGAAGGCCTCGCCAAGCAGCGTGAGCCGCCCGGTGACGGGCTTTTCGAGGGCGACGCCCCACAGCGTGAGGTTTCGCGCCTCGTCGCGAAGGCGCGCCGTGCCCACGTTCAGGTGCAGGAGCGCGCGCGTCTCCTTGTCCTCGCCGAGGCCCACGCTCACCGGCACGAGGAGGTAGGGGTCGCCCCAGTCGTTCTTCGCCTCGCGCTTCGGGAACCGCGTGAGGCCGACGACGAGCCCGTAGCCCCAGTCGCCGTCGTCCACGCTCCTGAACGCGTGCTTGCCCTGCACGAAGGCGGCCGTGAGGGCGCTCGACCCGGCCTCGCGCGTGCGCGCGCCGCCCGCCTGCCACTCGACGCCGAAGAGGGCGCAGGCCGGCACGAAGGAGAAGTCGTCCACGTCGCCGCGCGAGCGGTTGACCCACGACTCGAGCTGGCAGGCCGTGTCGTCGAGCGTGGAGGCGTCCTCGGTGCTGAGGGGGCGGCCCGCGAGGGCCTGCGCGGGCAGCAGCACGAGGGCTGCCGCGACAAGGGCACGAAGGATCATGGCGGTCGTCCGAGTCGCGAGGCTAGTTCGGCGCCATCGACCGCTGCATGGCCTCGGTGAGGGGGTTGGTCGCGCTGCGCGAGCGGATGTTGGCGATCCAGTCGGCGGGCACGGCGAAGTTGAGGTTCTGCCCGGTGCGGTGCTGGAAGGTCATGATGCCCACGAGGCGGCCGTAGGCGTCGAACAGCGGCCCGCCCGAGGAGCCGGGGGAGATGGGCGCCGTGGTCTGGATGACGCGGCCCTGCGGCAGGTCGCGCATGCCCGAGACGATGCCGTCGCTGATCGTGAGCTCCAGGCCCTGCGGCGCGCCGATGGCGTAGACCTTCTGGCCGGTCTTGAGCGACTCGGCGGTGCCGATCGGGACCGCCGGCGCGGTGAGCCCGGTGACCGAGAGCTTGCACAGGTCGTACTCCTCGTCGGCCACCTCGACGCTCGCGGAGAACTGCTCGGCGCCGACCTTCACGGTGAGGGAGCCCCCGGCGGTCGCGACGTGGCAGTTGGTGATCACGGTGCCGATGCCGGTGACCACGCCGCTGCCCAGCCCGACGGCCTTCCCCGAGACGTCGTGGACGGTGATGCGCGCGGTGCTGCGCGAGAGCTCGGCGAAGAGCTCCTCGGGGCTCCTGGCGACGGGGGCCGCGGGGGCCGGTGCGGCCACGGTGGGGCGCATCTCGCCGCTCGGGCGCAGCTCGCGCTGGGCGATGATCCTGGGCTCCGTCTTCGGCGGCGAGCGCGTCAGCCAGAAGGCGAGGAAGGCGAGCACGAGCGCGCTGCCCGCGAGCACGTACTTGTTCTTCCAGACGGGCGGGGCCTCTTCCTCATCCGCCTCGAGCACGAGGTCGGGGTTCTGCGCCAGTTCCCGCGCCGCGGCCTTTTCCGCCATGGTGATCAGCTTCGCGTCGTAGGCCGCCCGCTCGTTGGGCATGCACAGGACGTGGTAGGCCTCGTGGACGAGGTTCACCTCGTTGGGGTCGGCGCCGGGATTGCGGCTCAACGCCGCGATCTTCGCCTTGTAGGCGATGCCGATGTCGATGGCGTTGGCGTCCCGCTCCACGCCGAGGATGTCGTAGAGGGTGCGCTTCCTGACGGGCGCGGGGGCGGAAGGCGTGGCCATGGCCCTAATGATAAGGGAATGAAGAAACGGGGTCAGGAGAGATGGTGTCATGTTACTTTCGGGAAAGGGGTCAGGTTAACCTGCACGGAATTTGTGCGAAGCAACCTGACCCCACTTCATCATTCGCCGAAGGCGTAGCAGTCCATGC
>CAZNWZ010000105.1:0-7037 GCA_964576455.1 uncultured Lysobacter sp. | reverse complement strand
CCTGCGCGTCCGTCCAGCGGAAGGCGGAGCCTCCCCAGGGCTCGAGCTCGATGCCGAGGTGGCGCTGGTACCACTCGCGCAGCGCTTGCGCGTCCTTCGCCTTGAAGAAGATCCCGCCGATGCCCGTGACTCGCTTCATGGCTTTCTCCCGTGGGCGTCCAGGAAGTCGCGCCCGGACGCGGTGACTGAAACGAGGGCCTCCTGCCCGGCCTCGTGGACGCGCGTGATGAAGCCGCGCGAGTTGGCCTCCTCCCACACCGGAAGCCTCGGGCAGGAAGTGCGCCAGGCTTCCATGACCTCGGCGTAGGGGCGCGGCCGCGGGCCGATCCACACGAGAAGGTCCCGGACCAGGGCATCGACGGTGTCGTTCATCGCTCCCCCGGCGTTCACGCCGCCAGGTGGCGCGAGACGTTCTCTTCGTTCCAGGCGATGCCGGTGCCGGGCGCATCCGGGATCACCGCCTGCCCGCCCTCGATCCTCAGGGGCTCCTGCAGGATGGGATTGGCCCAGTCCACGTACTCCAGCCAGTGGGACGTCGGCGAGACGGCCAGCAGATGCGCGCTCACCTCGGGGAAGAGGTGGCTCGAGACCGGAAGCCCCGCGGCTTCGGCGATGGCCGCGGCGCGAAGCCACCCCGTGACGCCGCCGATCTTCATCGCGTCGGGCATGCACAGGTCCGAGCCGCCGGCAGCCACGCACTTGGCCATCTCGTGCGGGCCCCACCAGTTCTCGCCCATCTGGATGGGGACCCTCGCCTTCGCGCGGATCCGCGCGTGGCCCTCGTAGTCGTCCTGCGAGGTGGGCTCCTCGACCCAGGCGAGTCCTTCGTCCGCGAGCGCCTCGCAGCGGACCATCGCCTCGGCGACGGTGAGGGACTGGTTGTAGTCGCTCATCAAGTGGATCCCCGGTCCGACCGCCTTGCGCACGGCGCGCACCACGTCGAGGTCGGCCTTCGCGTCGGCGTAGCCCAGCCGGACCTTGATGGCAGGGAATCCCTCGGCGAGTTGCTGCGCTTCCGCCGCGGCCTTCTCGGCACCGATGATGCCCAGGCCGCAACTGTTGTAGGCGGGGATCTTCCGGGGGGCGCCGCCCAGCAGGCGCACGAGCGGCAGGCCGGCCGCCTTCGCGAGCGCGTCCCACGCCGCCATGTCGATGCCCGCGAGCGCCATGCCGGCGATTCCCTTCGCCCCGAGCAGGCGGAAGTGGCGCTGCAGCTTGCGGTCGATCTCCTGCGGGGCGAGCGGATCGCCCTTGAGGAGGGAAGCGAGGTTCCCGACCATCTGCACCGTGGGCCGCAGGGCGGGGGGGGTGTAGCAGAAGACGTAGGCGTGCCCGGTGACGCCCTCCTCGGTGAAGAGGTCCACGAGCGCGAGGGGCGCGATGCCGACGGTGCCACCGCTCGTGTGCAGCGGAATGCGCATCGGCACGCTGACGGCGCGCGCGCGCAGGTCGCGGAGGGTGAGGCGGAGGTGCGCTGCCATGGGCAATCCTCCAGGCCGAGGGGCCGGCGTAGCCGGAAGACTAGACTACTCCGCGAAGCAGTAGAAGAGCCCGCCGCTTCCGAGTTCCGCCAGGGCAGCGGGGCTGCAGCCGCGCGTGAGGTGCGCGGAATTCCAGGACCGGGCCCAGGGCTCGTCGATGGCGCTCACGCGGTCGTGGTGGCCCACGATCGCGGCGCCTTCCTGGCCACCCTGGGTCCAGTTGCCGCAGGTCATGTCCGGATCGAGGCGGGAAGGGGCCGTGCCGTCCAGCCGGGTCCCGGTGAGGATGTCGTGGAATTTCCCGGGCGTCGGAATGCCCCGTTCGTCGAGGGCGGTGGCCTTGGTGATGTTGTTGCGCGGGCCGTGCAATTCCTCCACGTCGCGCGCGATCAGGGCGCCCGCCGAGTTGTGCCAGGGTCCCTGGCCGATTCGGTCCCGCGCGTTCACGAGCCGGGCGCCGCCCCTGGATTGCGTGCTGAGGTAGGCGCGCCAGGCGCGGGAGCCCGCCCCTGCGCTTGCGGCCAGGCCCTGGCAATGGCGGTCGGCGCCGGCCAGGCCGCCGAGGTCGCCTCCCGACCCAAGGCCCGCGCTCGTGACGAAGAAGGTCATCGCGGGGCGCTCCGGCTCGGAGGCCTGCGCCGCGATCGCAATGCCGAGGCCGACGAGGAGGGCGGCGATCTTGTTCATGGCTGCAAGGGGCGCCTCAGGCGGCCGGACCGTCCGCGAGCCAGCGCGCGGCCTCGTCGACACTCCCGAAGAGGCGCACGTTCACCGCCCGGTTGATCGCCGCCGTCTCGGCGAAGCGCGCCCGGCCCGGGCCGTCGGGGGAAGCCTCCACGTAGGCGACCTTGCGGAGCTTGGAGCCGTCGGCGCTCTTCTCGGAGATCACCTTGAGGATCCCGGAGGCGCCCAGGCTCGGACCGCTGAACGCCATCTCGAGGAGGACCTGCGTGAGGCCCGTGCGCAGGCAGGCCGCGTACACCTCCTCGAGGTAGCGGATGGCGTTCTCGGGCGTGCGCGGTCCGACCACCTTCGCGTGGAGGTAGGTGGGGCACTGCTCGATCGTCACTTGGTAGGGGACCACGGGCGACAATCTACACGACCGTCGAACGGTTTCAGGCCAGGAGGCCCAGCTCGAGGCCCGGAAGCGCGATGCCCTTCAGTTCCGAGCGCCAGGTTTCGCCGGGCCGCACGGCGTGCGCGGCGGTGATCGTGCCGGTGGTGACGACTTCCCCGGCGCCGAGGGGCAGGGCGCCCGGCTGGCTGGCGAGCACGGAGACCAGGTGCGCGATGGCGGCGAGGGGGCTCGCGAGGACGTTGGCGCCGCGGCCGCTCTCGACGTGACGGCCATCGCGGGAAAGGTCGAGCGTGAAGGCTTCGAGCGCGGCCACGGGATTGCGCCCGAGCGCGGACACGGGCTGCGGCGGCCCGACGAGGAGGACCCCCTGCAGCGACAGGTCCGCCACGGTATCGGGCGCCTGGAACTTCCAGCCGGGGAAGTGCGACTGGACGATCTCGAAGCCGTGGGCCACCCAGTCGATGCACTCAAGGAGGCCCGCGAGGTCGCCATCGCCCCGCGGAGCCACTCGAAAGTGCAGGACGATCTCCGGCTCGATCTTCGGCTCGATGAGCCAGCCAAGGGGGCAGGTGGCCTTGGTGCCGCCCAACCGGACGACGGTGGCTTCGTAGATGTGGGCCCAGATCGGCTCCCGGACGCCGTAGGCGGACCACATGGCGGGGTTGGTGAAACCGAGCTTGCGGCCGACGGGCCTGGCGCCATCCGCCACGCGGGCCTCGTGGACGAGCCGCGCGACCTCGTAGGCGGCCGGAAGGTCGAAGCCGGGATGGCGGCTCGTGAAGGGCTCGACCTGGCGCACGCCGTCCTGCGCGGATTTCATCTCCTGTGCGATGGCGCGAAGGTCGGCGGGGGAGATCATCGCTTCGGGGCTCGGGCGAGGAGGCGAGAGGTGATTATCGCCGCAAGCCGCGTGGCGGTGAACAGGAGCTCGCGGCGGGATCTAGGCGATGCGGCGGGCTCCCCCTAGAATCGAGGCATCGACGAATGGGGGGAGCCGTGCGCTGGGCGTTCTTGGTGGCGGTGCTGGGGGTTGCTTGCGGTGCCGCGCTGCCCTCCCGCGGCGACGATTCGGCCGTGAACCTCGGCAAGCGCAGGGCGGCCGCCTCGGACATCGAGTGGGACCTGCGGGAGGCAAACCATCCGGTGCTGGGGCCTGTCCGGTTCACGGCCCGCAAGACCCCCGCGGTCACGCCTTCCCCGGGCGGCAGGATCGTCTCGCAGGCCTACGTCTCCTGCCAGAAGCAGGCGAGACGGATCGCCATCGAGCTCACCAACGCGCTCGAATCCAACCTCGCCGGCGGCCTCGGTCCGAAGCAGATGCCGCGCCTGACCTGCTACAGCACGGACCTGCGCGACGACAGCATGGGGATCCGGGAGCTCGACGCGAAGTGGGCGACCAACGAGCTGGGCGACGCGCTCGCGCGCGGCCTGGCCGCGGCGGACCTGCGCCGCTGCATCTCCATCGAGATCCTGCAGGAAGTCGTTCTCCCGGCGGGTGCCTCGCCGCCCACCCAGCGGGTCGTCCTGGAACTGCTCCCGTTCGACCGGGCCTTCGATGCGGTCGCCGTGGCCTGCGGGGAGAAGACGGCGTACGGGGCCGTCAAGGATCCGCCGGTCGCGTCCGCGCCTCCCGCCGCGCCTGTCGCCGCACCGAGCGCGGCTTCGCCGCCGGCTCCCGCCTGGCGGAACGCCCGCACGGCCGCCAGGGGCCAGACCAACGTGAGGGCCGGTCCGGGTCTGGAAGCGGCCATCGTGAGGAAGCTGGACGCCAACACGCGGCTGCAGGCCCAGCACGCGAAGGACGACTGGTGGCGCGTGAGGCCGACGAGCGGCGCGCCGTTCAGCGGCTACGTCCGGGAGGACCGCCTGCAGATCGAGTAGGTGGCGCGGGGCGGCCGCGCAGGTCAGGGCTTCTTCGGCGAGCCCGGCTCGTCCACGTGGTCGTAGCTCAGCACCCGCGCGAGCAGCCATTTGCCGTTGTCGAGCCGCCACAGGTGGGTGAAGCGCGCCTTTTCGGTGGGGACGTCGGGCTTGCCGGGTTCCACCTTGAAGAAATCGTGCCGGCCCGACTCGATGGCCCCGTAGCCCTTCATCGGGTACACCTCCAGGGACTCCTTCACCAGCACCCGCCTGCCCTTGAAGTCGGTGCCGGCGCGCTGGCGCTCGCACAGACCGCGGATGGCCTTCACGAACTCGTCCTTCGACCGGGCGATCTGGCCCCATTTGTCGTGGTAGAACTCGAAGTCGTCGGTGACGAGGCCCTTGAGGGCTTCGGGATCGCAGTCGTCGAAGATGGCGCGGAAGAGGGCCTGGTCGGCTTCGGCGATCTGCATGCGGAGGCCACGGGAATCCTGGGCGGCGACGGGGGCTGCCGCGAAGGCGAAGGCGACGATTCCGAGGTGCAATCGAAAGCGCGAGGCAGGCATCGATCCGTTCCTTTCCCTTTCTATCGAGGGGACGCGAAGCGGATCCCGCGGCTCAGCGCGGCCGGGGGAACGCTCGCGTGGACCTCGCCCTCGAAGACAACGCGCGTCACCGCGAGCTTCTTCGGGTCCAACGGCTGAAGCCGCCGGGCGAGCTCGGTGGCATTGTCCACCATGCGCGCCCCGTCCGCCGCGACCCGCCGAGGATCATTGCCGCGGTACTGTTCGTCGGAGGCGCTGGTGATCAGGAGTCGGGCGTTCACCTTGCCCTCCCTGGCACGCCTTGCGAACGCCTCCTCGTCCCCGAGGATCTCGCGGTTGCCCCACCAGATCGAGGGGCTGGCGGCGATGTACGTTGCGAAGGCCCGGGGATCCCGGAACAGGATGCGCAGCACCGTGAGCCCGCCGTACGAATAGCCCCAGATGCCTTGCCGCTCGGGATCGAGCCGGAAATTGGCTTCGACGAGGGGACGGACTTCCTCGTTCAGGACGCGAATGAAAGCATCGGCGCCGCCGAACATCCCGGCCTGCTTCGGGTCCTTCGATGGCGAGATCGTCAGGTCGCGCCAGCGACGCCGGTTGAACTCCCCGGGGTCATCGGTGGGATAGCCGACTCCCACGATGATCGTCGGGGCGGACAGCTCCAGGCGGTCGTGGCGCGCCATGATGTCGGTCGCGGTGCCGAAGTTCTCGTTGCCGTCGAGAACGTAGAGGACGGGATAGGCCTTCTGCCGATCCCACTTCGCCGGCGTCGAGACCATCACCCGGTAGGGCAGGCCGTTCACTTTCGAGACGAAGTCGAACCGGCTCGACCGGGCTGCGGGAACACCCGCATCGCATTCGCGCCGACCTGGCGACGCGAGCGGGCCTTCCGGCCTGTCCGCGGGGACCGTCGAGCACGCGGAAATGCCCAGGAGCGCAACCCACAGGGTATGACGCTTCATGTGCCTCCCCCTTCCTGGCCACCCGGGTTGATGGCGACGTTGCCGGATGCCGCTGCAATGCTAATGATCGCGCCTGGCCGAGGGCAAGCGGTGCGGGGGCCGTGCCAGCGCGCTATCCGGGCTTCCGGGCGAGGTAGGGGCTCTCGACGAACCGGAAGGAGACCGCGGAGATCCCCAGCACCAGCGCCACCCACAGGACGAAGGCCAGCGGCGCGCCAAGCCCCGGCAGGAAGTGGTTGAAGAGCAGCAGCACCGGCAGGTGATAGAGATACGCCGAATAGCTGACCTTCCCCACCCACGCCAGCGCGCGGTTCGCCACCACGCACGACAACCACGCCGAGGGCCAGGAAGCCACTGCGCCGAATCCCAGCGCGATCACCACCGGAAACGCGACCCAGCCCAGGTCACCGAGGAGAGAAGTCCCGTTCCTCAGGATCGCGTAGAGTCCCCACACCGATCCCGCCGCCACCACCACCGGCACGAACCGCGCGCTTGCCTCGATCACCTTCGCCCGCCGCAGCATCCACGCCCGCCCCAGCAGGATGCCCAGCGCGAAGTGGAAGGCGTACGCCGGCAACTGCGTGGCGAGGAAGTGGCGGATGATCTCGTCGGTCACCCGCGCCGGCCTGGCGAGGTTCACGTAGGCCCGCACCAGCAGGTCGAGGTCGTGCGCGCAAAGCCACCTCCAGCCGGCGGCGATGGCGAACGCGCCGAGCGCCGCCCGCAGCGGCCACTTCACGAAGAGCGGGGCGACCAGGGGCAGCAGCAGGTAGTACTGCATCTCGATCGCGAGCGTCCACAGGGCGCCGTTCACCGTCATGGAGGCCGAGGTGAGCGGGTTGGTGTAGTGCAGGAACGTGGCGTGCGCGCCGAGGTTGCCCACCACGTAGGGCGTGGACTGCATCCAGACCTTCGGCAGCAGGATCGGCACGACCACGAAGAACAGGATCACGAGCTGCACGTAGTAGGCGGGCATGATGCGCCGCGCGCGCCGGACGTAGAACGATCGCCAGTGCGGCGGCGGCAATCCCGCGTCCGCGTGCCGGAACCACGGCAGCGTGAGCAGGAACCCGGTGATGAGGAAGAAGAGGTCCACGCCCAGGTAGCCGTT
>CAZNWZ010000104.1:0-7052 GCA_964576455.1 uncultured Lysobacter sp. | reverse complement strand
AGGGGCTCGACGTCGCGCACGCGATAGCCCGCGAGGTCCTCGGCCGAGAGCGTGCCCGGGTTGGCGTGGCCGCGCACGGCCGCCACGATGTCCGCGGCCACCTCGCCGGTGTAGAACGCGTCCGCGCCGCCGCGCGCGATGAGGCGCAGCGTCCTGGCCGCCTCGGGATTGCGCAGGATCGTCCCCGCCGGCTTGGGCGCGCCCTCGGCAGTGAAGAAATGCGCCCGCAGCACGGGGTCGGACGCCATCTCCTTCCTCTCGCCGACGTGCGCGTGCAGGCGCGGGCTGATCGCGAAGCCCTTCTCCGCCACCGCGATCGCGGGCTCGAAGAGGGTCGCCCAGGGCAGGCGACCGTGGCGCGCGTGCGCGACCTCGAGCAGCCGCGGCACGCCCGGCACGCCCACCGACCGGCCGCCCACCACCGCCTTCGCGAAGGGCATGGGCTTGCCGTCGGGCTGGAGAAAGAGGCCCGGCGTGGCGCCGGCCGGCGCGGTCTCGCGCGCGTCGTAGGCGAGCGTGCGCCTGCCGCGGGCGTCGTGGTAGAGGAGGAAGGCGCCGCCGCCGAGCCCCGAGGACTGCGGCTCCACCAGCGCCAGCACGAGCTGGGTGGCGATCATCGCGTCGACGGCCGTGCCGCCCTTCGCGAGCATCGCGAGGCCCGCCTCCACCGCGAGCGGGTGCCCGGCGGCGACCATCTCGCGCTTGGCGGTGGCGAGCGCCTTCGTCGTGACGCCCGTCGGCGGCTCGGGCTGGGACTGGGTTACCTGCGCGGTCGCGGCGAGTGAGGCGGCGGTGAGGAGTGACGCGAGCGCAAGTCTTTGGAACGCAGATGAACGCCGATGCCCCGCCGATTGCCGCCGATAAGGCAAGAATGATGTCATGTCGCAACGAGATGCAGGTCGACGAATTGCACGCCCGGGTTCTGCTTCGGGAATTGATTCATCGGCGGCAATCGGCGGGGCATCGGCGTTCATCTGCGTTCCAAAGATTTGCGCTCGCATCACTCCCCACCGTCACTGAATTCCGCCCAGGCAGACGTACTTGATCTCGAGGAAGTCGTCGATGCCGTAGCGCGAGCCCTCGCGGCCGAGGCCGGACTGCTTCACGCCCCCGAAGGGCGCGACCTCGTTCGAGATGGTCCCGGTGTTCACGCCGACGATGCCCGACTCCAGGGCCTCCGCGACCCGGAACACGCGGCCCACGTCGCGGGAGTAGAAGTAGGCCGCGAGGCCGAACTCGGTCGCGTTGGCGAGCGCGACGACCTCCGCCTCGTCGCGGAAGCGGAAGAGCGGCGCCACGGGGCCGAAGGTCTCCTCGCGCGAGACCTTCATGTCGCCGGTGACGCCCGTGAGGAGCGTGGGCTCGTAGAAGCGTCCGCCCAGCGTGGAGCGCCGGCCGCCCGCGACGACCCTGGCGCCCTTCGCCACGGCATCGGCCACGTGCTCCTCGACCTTGGCGAGGCCCTGCTCGTCGATGAGCGGGCCCACGGTCACGCCGGCCTCGGTGCCGCGCCCGACCTTGAGGGTCTTCAGGCGCTCGGCGAGCTTCGCCGCGAAGGCGTCGTACACGCCTTCCTGGACGTAGAGGCGGTTGGCGCACACGCAGGTCTGCCCGGCGTTGCGGTACTTCGAGGCCATGGCGCCGTCGGCCGCGGCGTCGAGGTCGGCATCGTCGAAGACGATGAAGGGCGCGTTGCCGCCGAGCTCGAGGGAGAGCTTCTTGATCGTGTCGGCGCTCTGGCGCATGAGGATGCGCCCGACTTCCGTGGAGCCCGTGAAGGTGACCTTCTTCACCACCGGGCTCGCGCACAGCTCCTTGCCGATGGCGGGGGCGTCGCCCGTGACGATGTTGATCACGCCATTCGGGAAGCCCGCGCGCTGCGCGAGCTCCGCGAGCGCGAGCGCCGAGAAGGGCGTCTGCTCCGCGGGCTTGAGGACGAACGTGCAGCCCACCGCGAGCCCGGGCGCCAGCTTGCGGGTGATCATGGCGCTCGGGAAGTTCCAGGGCGTGATCGCCGCGCACACGCCGATGGGCTGCTTGAGCACGAGGAGGCGCCGGTCGTTCGCGGGGCTGGGGATGGTGTCGCCATAGACGCGCTTGCCCTCCTCCGCGAACCACTCGACGAAGGAGGCGCCGTAGAGGATCTCGTTCCTCGCCTCGGCGAGGGGCTTGCCCTGCTCGGTCGTGAGGAGGAGGGCCAGGTCGTCGGCGTGGGCCACGATGAGCTCGTACCAGCGGCGCACGATCCGGGAGCGTTCCTTGGCCGGGAGCGCGCGCCAGGCCGGCAGCGCCCGCTCGGCGGCTCCGATGGCGCGCCGCGTCTCCGCCGCGCCCATGTCGGGGACGCTGCCCACGAGCGAGCCGTCGGCGGGGTTGTCCACGTCGAAGCGCCGGCCCGAGTCGGCATCGACCCAGGCGCCGTCGAGGTGGCACCGGTCCCGGAAGAGCGAGGGGTCCTTCAGCGCGGGGGGGTCGGGCTTGCGGTCGGCCGCGGCGTTCATGGCGTTCATCCGGCGGGGGAAGGAGGGAAAGTATAGCGCCACGGACCCTCACACCCGGCCCCTCTCCCAAGGGAGAGGGGAGTGAATCGTCGTATCATTCCCGCTCTTTCCGAGGAGCCCCCCATGCGCCGAACCCTTGCCGTCGCACTCGCCGCCGCCGTCCTCGCCGCACCCCTCGCCCAGGCGAAGACGCTGCGCTGGTCCAGCCAGGGCGACTACGTCACCGCCGACCCGCACGCGCAGAACGAGCTGCTCACCAACTCGATCAACGGCCACGTGTACGAGCCGCTGGTCACGCGCGGCAAGCAGCTCGAGATCCTGCCGGCGCTCGCCGCGAGCTGGAAGCAGACGGGCCCGACCGTGTGGGTCTTCAACCTGAGGAAGGGCGTGAAGTGGCAGGACGGATCGGACTTCACCGCCGACGACGTCGTCTTCTCGATCAGGCGCCTGCAGGGAGAGACCTCGAACTTCCGCGTGTACGGCAACGCCGTGGGCACGCCGCGGAAGATCGACGACCACACCGTCGAGCTGACCACGCCCGTGCCCAACCCGGTGATGCTCGAGATGCTGGCCAACAGCCTCTTCATCATGAGCAAGCGCTGGTGCGAGAAGCACAACATCGTGCGGGCGCAGGACTTCAAGAACAAGGAGGAGACCTTCGCGGTGAGGAACGCGATGGGAACGGGGCCCTACCTCCTCTACTCGCGCGAACCCGACGTGAAGAGCGTCTTCAAGAAGAACTCCAACTGGTGGGGCCTGAAGGAGAAGGGCTACTTCGACGGCAACGTGGACGAGATCGTCTACACCCCGATCAAGAACGAGGGCACGCGAATGGCCGCGCTCCTGTCCGGCGAGCTCGACTTCGTGCTCGACCCGCCCGTGCAGGACGTCGAGAAGCTCAAGCAGAACAAGTCGGTGCGGGTCTACGAGGGGCGCGAGAACCGCATCGTCTTCCTCGGCATGGACCAGCAGAGGGCCGAGCTGCTCTATTCCAACGTGAAGGGGAAGAACCCGTTCAAGGACCGGCGCGTGCGCGAGGCCATGTACCGCCTCATCGACGTGAACGCGATCAACAAGGCGGTGATGCGGGGCCTGTCGGTGCCCACCGCGATCAACCTGCCCAACCCGGACCGCGCCGGCATCCCGAAGGAGATGGACAAGCGCTACCCCTACGACGTCGCCGCCGCGAGGAAGCTGCTGGCCGACGCCGGCTACCCCAACGGCTTCGAGGTGACGCTCGACTGCCCGAACAACCGCTACATCAACGACGAGAAGATCTGCGTGGCGGTGGCCGGCATGGTCGCCAAGGGCGGCATCACCATGAAGGTGAACGCGCAGCCGCGCGCGCAGTACTTCCCGAAGGCGCAGCGCCTGGACGTGAGCATGTACATGCTGGGCTGGGGCGGCGCCACCACGGACGCGATCTTCACGCTGCAGCCGGTGCTGCACAGCCGCAACGACAAGGGCGACGGCGACTACAACTGGGGCAACTACTCCTATCCCGAGTTCGACGCCCTCATCGACAGCGCCAAGGGCGACACGGACCAGAAGCGGCGCCAGGAGACGATCATCAAGGCGATGAAATTCCACCACGACAACGTCCTGCACATCCCGCTGCACCTGCAGGTGATCCCCTGGGCCTCGCGCGCCAACGTCGAGGTCGTGCACCGCGCCGACAACTGGCTGCAGGCCACCTGGGTGAAGATCAAGTAGCGCCGTGAGGCGGCCGCTCGCGGCGCTCGGCGCCGCCCTCCTGGTGGCGGCGGCCGCGGCGCAGGCCGCCCCGTTCCGCTGGTCGTCGCAGGGCGACTTCCTCACCGCCGATCCCCACGCGCAGAACGAGGGGATCAACAACCTCATCGGCTACCACGTCTACGAGCGCCTCACGGCGCGCGACCGCGAGCTGAAGCTCGTGCCCTCGCTCGCCACGCACTGGGAGCGGCGCGACGCCACGACGTGGCGCTTCCACCTGCGCAAGGGGGTGAGGTTCCACGACGGCACGCCCTTCACGGCCGACGACGTGGTGTTCTCCATCGAGCGCGCGCAGCTGCCCAGCTCCAACTTCAAGACCTTCGCCTCGCTCGTCGGCAAGCCGCGCCGCGTGGACGAGCACACCGTCGAGATCGTCACGCCGGGCCCTTCGCCCGTCCTGCTCGAGCACGTGAACGCGATCATGATCATGAGCAGGGCCTGGGCGCTCGCCAACGGCGCGGCACGGCCGCAGGACTTCAAGAACGCCGAGGACACCTTCGCCTCGCGCAACGCCAACGGCACCGGGCCCTTCCGCTTCGTCTCCTGGGAGCCGGAGGTGAAGACGGTGCTGCGCAGGAACCCGCACTGGTGGGGCATCGCGGCCGGCCGCTTCGAGGGCAACGTGGACGAGATCGTCTATCGCCCCATCAAGAGCGACGCCACGCGCATGGCCGCGCTCGTCTCCGGGGAGATCGACTTCGTGCTCGACCCGCCCCTGCAGGACGTCGCGAGGCTGAAGGCGAACCCGGCGGTGCGCGTCGTCGAGGGCCCGGAGAACCGCGTCATCTTCCTCGCCCTGGAACAGGCCGGCGCGGAGCTCAGGTACTCGAACGTGAAGGGGAAGAACCCGCTGAAGGACCTGCGCGTGCGCCAGGCGCTCTCCGCGGCGATCGACACCGAGGCGATCCGCGCGCAGGTGATGCGGGGGCAGTCCACGCCCACCGGCTCGATGGTGCCCGCGCGCGCCTCCAGCCCGCCCTCGACCGAGCCGCGCGCGGTGCCCTACGACCCCGCGCGCGCGAAGCGGCTGCTCGCCGAGGCGGGCTACCCGGACGGCTTCGCCACGCAGCTCCTGTGCCCCAACAACCGCTACGTGAACGACGAGCGCATCTGCACCGCGCTCTCGTCCATGTTCGCCAAGGTGGGCGTGAAGACCTCGCTCGCCCTGCTGCCGCGCGCGCAGTTCTTCCAGAAGGTGGACAACACCGACTTCGCGATCCACCTCTACGGCTGGGGCGGCGCGCCCACGGACCCGCTCCTCGTGCTGGGGCCGATCCTGCATTCCTACGACGGCAAGGGCCGGGGCGACTTCAACTCGGGCCGGTTCTCGGACCCGGAGCTCGACCGCCTGATCCGGGCCGCGGAGGTCGAGCTGGACGCCGCGAGGCGCTCGGCGCTGATGGAGCAGGCGCTGCTGCGGGTGCATGCCAACGTCTACACGATCCCGCTGCACCGGCAGGTGATCCCCTGGGCGGTGAGGAAGGGCGTGACGGTGTTCCACCGCCCCGACAATTACCTCGAGATGACCTGGGTGAAGGTGGACTGAGGGCGCCGGGCGTCAGTCGAGCCCGGCCCGCCGCAGGCGCGCGCGCAGCGCGTCCATCTCGTCCAGGAGATCGGCCACCAGCGCAGCCATCTCCGGCACGGCGTCGAAGTCGCGCTCGAGGCGGGCCATGCGGCGCGCGCGCGCGATCGCCGGCCCCGAGAAGCGCCAGACGCCCGCCACGCTCCTCGCCTGCGGGAAATGGCCCTCCTCGAGGTGCGCGCGCAGCCATTCCGGCTCGACGGGGCAGGCCGCGGCGACCTGCTCGAGCGTGAGCCAGGCCTCCTCCAGCAGCTGGCCCTCGAAGACGTCGTCGTCACGCATCGGTCATGGCCTCCCGCCGCGGCGCGGGTCGAACGCCAGGTCCCGCGCCATCGCTTCGTAGAGCTCGCGGGCCCGGGGGGTGTCCGCGGGGGGCAGCACCACGCGCAGGTCGAGAAGCGCATCGCCCGGCGGGTCGCCCGGGATGCCCTTGCCCCGCAGGCGCAACTGCCCGCCGCCCTGCGCGCCCTCCGGCACCCGGACGCGGACCTCGCCGCCGGGGAGGTCCACCGGGATGACCGCGCCCAGCGCCGCTTCCCAGGGGGCCACCGGCACGGCGACGAGCAGGTCGCGGCCGTCGACGCGGTAGCGCGGGTGCGGATTGAACTCGACCTCCAGGAGGAGGTCCCCCGCGGGCTCGCCCCCGGCGCCGGGCCCGCCCTGCCCGGCCAGGCGGATGACCTGGCCCGCGCGCACGCCCTTCGGGATCCTCACGTTCAGGGTGCGGGTCTCGTGGGAAAGCCGGCCCGGGCCGTCGGCGACGGGCTGGCGAAGCGTGAGGGCCCGCGAGACGCCGCCGAAGGCGTCCTCGACGTCGAGGAGCACCTTGGCGTGGAGGTCCTCGCCGCGGCCGGACCGGCGGGGGCCGCCCCGGCCGGCCCCGCGCGCGCCGCCCATGCGGCCGAAGAGCTCGCCGAAGAAATCGGAGAAGTCCGCCTCCTCGCCCGGTCCGAAGGTCCGGCTGAACTCGAAGGGCGCGTCCCACCCCGGCGGCGGCCGGAAGTCCTGCCCCGGCCGGTAGCCGCTGCCGAGCCCGTCGTAGGCCGCGCGCTTGCCGGGGTCGGAGAGGACGGTGTAGGCCTCGTTCACCTCCTTCATGCGCGCCTCGGCGTCGCGCTCGCGCGAGACGTCCGGGTGGTACCTGCGCGCGAGCTTGCGGTAGGCCTTCTTGATGTCCTCGGCCGACGCGTCGCGCGCGACCCCGAGGGTCTGGT
>CAZNWZ010000103.1:0-7064 GCA_964576455.1 uncultured Lysobacter sp. | reverse complement strand
TCGCGTACACGAGGCCCCCCGGTACGAGGGCCATGAGCGCGAACACGACCATCAGGCGCAGCGTCAGCTTGGAGCCGAACACGCGCTCCTTGAGCTTGCGCCGCAGGACGAGCAGCTGGTAGCCGATGAGCAGCATCAGCCCCAGCGACAGCAGGCCGCCGAGGCCCAGGAGTGCGGGGTAGTTCTGGGTGAAGAGCGCGGTGTTCGACGAGGCCTGCGACATCAGGTAGACGAGGCCTGCGCCCGTCACCACGCACAGCAGGATCAACGGCCTCATGGATTGACGGTCCACCGATACCAATCCGAGGCGAGGTTCCAGTCGTTGGATGCGACCGCGTTGATTTGGAAGGGTTTGGGCAGCTGGGTCGTGTCGAGCCGCATGCGGATCGCGGCCTGGTACTCGCCCTGCGTGCGCAGCGTGCCGCTCTCGGCGACCGGCCAGCCGCGCACGCGCGAGAGCGCGCCCACGACCTCGTCGAAGCGGGTGAAGTTCTGGTAGGCCGTGCCCGAGGACAGGCGGTACTGCCGCAGGAGCGGCGTGTAGGTGATCTTGTACGTCTGGCTCAGCTGCACCGGCTTCTCGTCGAACCAGTACCAGCGCGGCTTCGAGAGCTCGAACTCGACGACGAAGTAGAGCGCGACGCCGCGGTTCACCGCCTCCTCGAGGCGCGGGCTGAACTGGATGTCGAATTCCGCGTCGAGCCGATGGCCGTCGGCGCCGGAGACGACGTTCGCGCTGGCGATGCGGATGCCCTCGGCGCGCGCCGCGGGCGCGAAGACGAGGCCCTGCACGGCGAGCGCCAGCGCGACCAGCGCGAGCCGCCACGCGGCGCTAGCGCTTTTCGAGAAGGGCGTAGTAAAAGCCATCGCGGTCATCGTCGGGCCAGATCCGGCCGCCCTCGGGCGCACCGGGGTGCAATTCGAGCATGCGGGCGCCCGGCTCGCGGGAAAGAAACGCCTCCACGACGGATTCGTTCTCCTCCCGGAAAACCGAGCAGGTCGCATAGAGCAATTTACCACTACTCTCAAGGACTTGCCACACGGCGTCCAGCATCGCCCCCTGGCGCGCGGCGAACCGCGGCAAGTCGGACGGGCGCCGGTTCCAGCGAATGTCCGGATGGCGGCGCGCCACCCCGGAGGCGCTGCACGGGGCGTCCAGGAGCACGCGGTCGAACCGCCGCCCGTCCCACCAGCCGCCGGGCTCCGCGGCGTCCCCGCAGGCCACGGCGGCATCCAGGCCCAGGCGGTCGAGGTTCTCCCGGACCCGCCCGATGCGCGCCGGGTCGCTGTCGAGCGCCAGCAGGTCGAGGCAGGCGATCTCCAGGAGGTGCCCGGTCTTGCCGCCCGGGGCGGCGCAGGCATCCAGGACCCGCTGGCCGTCGGCCACGTCGAGGAGGCGCGCCGCCCATTGCGCGCCCTCGTCCTGGACGCTGGCGAGGCCCTCGGCGAACCCCGGGATCTCGGCCACTGGCCGGGGTTCGATCCGGACGGCCGCCCCTCCCAGGTGACGGGCCTCGATGCCGGCGCGGGAAAGGCGCTCGAGATACCCCTCGGGGGTCGTCCGGCGCCGGTTGATCCGCAGCGTCATCGGGGGGTGGCGGTTCTCGGCCTCGACGATCCGCTCCCACCGGTCGGGGCACTGCTCCCGCAGCTTCTGGATCCACCAGCCCGGGAACCCGTACCTCGCCTCGGGGGAATTCCACGCGGCCCGGCCCAGGTCGGCCTGGCGCCGCAGGAAGTTGCGCAGGACGGCGTTCACGAGGCCGCGGGCCGCCGGCTGTCCCAGGCGCTCGGCGGCCTGGACCGCGTGGTCGACGATCGCGTACGGCTTCGCCCGGGTGAACTGGAGCTGGGCCAGCCCCACGAGCAGGAGGCTTCTCAGCCCGGCATGACGCACGGGGGTGAGGAGGAGCTTGCCGAGCTGCGCCTCGAGAAGGCCCAGCGAGCGCAGGCCCTCGTAGCAGATCTCCCGCACGACGGCCCGCTCGCCAGGGCCGAGCGAGGGATGCCGCCGGAAGCTCTCCTCGAATGCGTACCCCAGGGCCCGGCCGGCCAGGGTCTCCCCCAGGACGGAAGCGGCGCAGAGCTGGATGTCGAGCACGGGGCGCGGGCCGTCGGCCTCGCGGCCGCCGGGCTCAGGCGGGGATCGCGCCCCGGGCCATCGCGTGCAGGCGCGCGATGCGCTCGCCCGTGTCGGGGTGCGTGCTGAAGAGGCCGGCCACACCGCCCCCCGCAAGGGGGTTCATGATCATCATCTGCGCCGTGGCCGGATGGGCCTCCGCCGTGGCCATGGGAATGCCCTGGGCGTAGCGGTGGATCTTGTCCAGCGCCGAGGCGAGCGCCTGCGGGTCGCCGCTGATCTCGGCGCCGCCGCGGTCCGCCTCGAACTCGCGGGCACGCGAGATCGCGAACTGGATGAGCATCGCGGCCAGGGGCGCGACGATCATGACGATGAGCGATACGACCGGATTGGCGGGCCTGCCCTCGTCGTCTCGCCCGCCGAAAAACACCCCGAACTGCGCGAGCGACGAGATGGCCCCGGCGACGGTCGCGGAGATCGTCGAGATCAGGATGTCGCGGTGCCTGACGTGCGCGAGCTCGTGGGCCATGACGCCGCGCAGCTCGCGTTCGCTCAGGATGCGCATGATGCCCGTCGTCGCGGCCACCGCGGCGTTCTCGGGGTTGCGCCCCGTGGCGAACGCGTTGGGCTGGTCCTCGTCGATGAGGTAGACGCGCGGCATGGGCAGCCCCGCGCGTTGCGAGAGCTCGCGGACCATGCGGTGGAGGCCCGGCGCGGAAGTCTCGTCGACCTCCCGGGCGTTGTACATGCGCAGGACCATCCTGTCCGAGAACCAGTAGGCCCACAGGTTCATCGCCCCGCCGAGCACGAGGGCGAGGAGCATTCCCTGGGCGCCGCCCAGCATGGCGCCCACCGTGCCGAAGAGGGCGACGATCGCTGCCATCAGGAGGGACGTCTTCAGCCAGTTGCCGAACATCGTTTCCATTTCTCCGGGTGACGAAGCCGCGGGATCGCGGCATCCGCTAGATGCCTTCGACCCCGGGAAATTCAAGCGTTCCCGGCGGCCGCGTCCCCCAGCCGGGCGCCCACCGGAATCGGCCGGCCCTTCACGAAGTCCGCTGCCGGCATTCGGCGCGAACCGGACCTCTGCAGGACAGTAAGCACTAACGCATCCTTGCCGCACGCCACCACCGGACAGCCGCCCTCGAAGCCGATCACCGTCCCCGGCTCGCCTTTGCCGGCCACGGGCCTCGCCTGCCAGATCTTGAGGAGTTCTCCCCCGAGCGCCGTTTCCGCCCCCGGGAACGGGTCGAAGGCGCGGACCTGACGATCCAACACGGCGGCGTCGAGGCGCCAATCGAGAGGCGCCTCCACCTTCTCGATCTTGGCGGCGTAGGTGACGCCCTCGGCAGGCTGCGGCCGGGCAACGAGGTTATCGAGCTTCCCGAGCGCTTCCACGATCGCCTCGGCCCCGGCCTGTGCCAGCTTCTCGGTGAGGCTTCCCGCCGTTTCCGCCGGAGCGATCGGCACTCGCATTTCCAGAAGGACCGGCCCGGTATCGAGCCCGGCCTCCATCTGCATGATTCCCACCCCGGACTCGGTGTCGCCCGCCAGGATGGCCCGCTGAACCGGTGCGGCGCCACGCCAGCGGGGCAACAGGGATCCATGGATGTTCAGGCACCCGCGCGGCGGGATAGCAAGCACCGACTTCGGGAGAATCAGGCCATAGGCCGCCACCACCATCACCTCGGGCCGGGCGGCGGCAACGAGTGCCTGGGCCTGCGCCGACTTGAGCGTGAGGGGCTTTTCCACCGGCAGACCCAGGCGCATCGCCAGCTCCGCGACGGCGCTGGGCCTGGGCTTCAGCCCGCGGCCCGCGGGACGGTCCGGCTGCGTGAGAACAAGCGGAATTTCGTGTCCGGCCGCATGCAGGGCAGCCAAGGCCCGGGCCGCTAAGGGAGGAGTGCCCGCGAAGACGAGGCGCAAGCGGAAAGCTAGGCCGCCTTGCGCTGGCGCTTCTTGAGCTTGGCGCGGATGCGGTTCTGCTTGAGCTCGGAGAGGTGCTCGACGAAGACCTTGCCCTGCAGGTGCTCGAGTTCGTGCTGGATGCAGACCGCCAGCAGGCCCGACGCGTTCAGGGTGAAGCGGGCGCCATTCTCGTCCAGGGCGGTCACGGTGACGCTGTCGGCGCGCTCCACGTTCTCGTAGATGCCCGGGACCGAGAGGCAGCCCTCCTGGTTGAGCGCCAGGCCTTCCCGGCGGATGATTTCCGGGTTGATGAACACCCGCAGGTCGGACCGGTCGGGGCTCACGTCGATGACGATCACCTGTTGGTGAACGTTTACCTGCGTGGCGGCGAGACCCACGCCCTCTGCCGCGTACATGGTTTCCGCCATGTCGGAGACCAGCTGGCGGGTAGCGGCGTCGATCTTCTCGACACGCGCTGCCGGCAGGTGCAGTCTCGGGTCGGGGTACTGGAGGATCTCGAGAATGGCCATAAATGCTTGCGAATAGAACGGATTAAGCGCAGAATTTACCGCACTACTTGAAAAAGGGGACGCAACCCTTTTTCAGAATATGGGTTCTGCGCCCCATATCCAAGAGAGAGAGCCGCGATGCGAAAGCTCATTATAGCGTTAGTCGTCGCTTCGGCCAGTTTGGTTCCGGGGATCGCCTCTTCGCAGGCCACCGCTCCGGCGGCCACGATGGGCGACCTCCAGGCCGACGCCCCCTCGGAATACACCGTCCAGAAGGGCGACACGCTCTGGTCCCTCTCCGGGAAGTTCCTCAAGGAGCCCTGGAAGTGGCCTCAGCTGTGGCAGATGAACCGGGAGCAGATCAAGAACCCGCACCTCATCTATCCCGGTGACATCATCCGGCTCGACCGGTCCGGCCTGTCGCCCAGCCTGTCGCTCGCCTCCGGCAGCGGCGGCGCCGCGGTCGCCGAGGGCAACGTCGTCCGGCTCCAGCCCCGCACGCGCGTCGAGGGGCTTTCCACGGCGGTACCCACCATCCCCGGCTCGGCGATCGGCCCCTTCCTCACGCAGCCGCTCGTGGTCGAGGCCGGCGCGCTGGACTCGCTGCCGCGCATCGTGGCCACCGAGGAGGAGCGCGTGATCGTGGGTGCCGGCAACTCCGCCTACGTGGCGGGCCTGAGCCCGAAGGACGGAATCAACTGGCAGGTCTTCCGTCCGGGCGAGACCCTGACGGATCCGGAAACCGGCGAGGTGCTCGGCCTCGAGGCCGTCCACGTCGGCGATGCCCGCGTCAAGCGCTTCGGCTCGCCGAGCACGATCGAGGTGACGCGCGCCCGGCAGGAGATCAACCAGGGCGACCGCCTGATGCCGGCCCGCGAGGGGACGTTCCCCGCGTACGTGCCGCGCGCCCCCGACAAGCCCATCAAGGGACAGATCCTGTCGGTGCGGGGCAGCGTCGCGGACATCGCGCAGTACTCGATCGTGTCGATCAACCGCGGCTCCCGCGACGGCGTCGAGGTCGGCCACGTGCTCGCCTCGATTCGCCGCGGCGACCAGGTGGTCCGCGAGACGCGCACCTCGCTGTTCAGCGACCTCTTCGGGTTCGGACCGACCTCGATCGTGGTGACGCCCGTCTCGCCGGTTCCCGACACGGTCATCGCGGGCGCGGACCCGAAGGCGGCTCCGGTCACGGTGCGGGGCGACGAGCGCATCCTCCTGCCCGACGAGCGCAGCGGGCTGATCTTCATCTTCCGGACCTTCGAGAAGATCTCCTACGGCATGGTCCTCAAGAGCGTTCGGCCCATCTCGGTCGGCGACGTGGTGCAGACGCCCTGAGGCACGCCCCCGACGCATCCCGCGAGTGGGGGCTTCGGCCCCCACTTTCGTTTCGGGCGGCGTCAGCCCGGCGCGGGCCCCGCCCGTTGTAGGATCACCCCCCGCCTCGATTCCCAGGCCCGACCCCTTGCGTCCCGACGCCGCCGACTGGCTTCGCCTCTGCCTCGTTCCCGGCATCCCGGCAGCGGCGCAACGCGCCCTGCTCAAGGCCTTCGGGTCCCCCGCCGCCGCGGTGGGCGCGTCCCGCGCGGCGGCCTCCGCGGTGGCGGGCCGAGAGGCGGCCGAGGCCCTGGCTTCCGGCCCCCCCGCGCCGCTGCTCGAGGCCACCCTCGCGTGGCTGTCGGCTCCGGGGCACCACCTGCTGGCCCTGGGTGACGCGGACTACCCGTCCTCGCTCCTCGAGATCCCGGATCCGCCCACCGTGCTGCACGTCCTGGGCGATCCATCCCTCCTCGCCCGCCCCGCGATCGCGATCGTGGGGAGCCGCAACGCCACCCGGCAGGGAGCCCTCGACGCGCACGAATTCGCCCGCGAACTTTCCGTCCGCGGCTACGTGATCGCCAGCGGACTCGCCGTGGGAATCGATGCCGCCGCCCACCGCGGCGGCCTGGCCGGTCCCTCGTCGACCGTCGCGGTCGTGGGCACGGGGCTCGACCGCGTGTATCCCGCCGCCCACCGCGAGCTGGCCCACGAGATCGCCAGCCGCGGCGTGCTCGTGTCCGAGTTCGCCCTCGGCACGCCCCCCCTCGCCGCCAACTTCCCGCGCCGCAACCGCCTCATCAGCGGCTTGTCCCGCGGCGTGCTGGTCGTCGAGGCGGCCGTGGCAAGCGGGTCCCTCACCACGGCACGGCTCGCGCTCGACCAGGGCCGCGACGTGTTCGCGATCCCCGGCTCCATCCACTCCCCGCTCTCGAAGGGATGCCACTGGCTGATCAAGCAGGGCGCGAAGCTCGTGGAATCGGCCGACGACCTCCTCGGCGAGCTTCACGGGAACCCCGCTCCCGCGCCGGCCGAGGCGGCGCCTGGCGGGGCGCGCGGCGACGAACCCCTGCTCGACGCCCTCGGCCACGCCCCGGCGAGCCTTGACGCGCTGGCGCTGCGCACCGGCGAAAGCGCCTCCGCGCTCGCCGCCGAGCTCACCCGGCTAGAACTCGCCGGCCGGGTCGAAAGGCTTCCTGGCGGGCTCTACCGCCAACTTGCTGTACCCTGATCGCCGCAAACGGGGCCGAAGA
>CAZNWZ010000102.1:0-7083 GCA_964576455.1 uncultured Lysobacter sp. | reverse complement strand
GTGTAGCGCACGAGGAACTCGCGGTCGTAGAGGCCCCGCTCGATCAGCTCGTGGACCAGCGCGAGCAGGAGGGCACCGTCCGTGCCGGGGCGGATGGGAACCCACTCGTCGGCGATGGCCGAGTAGCCCGTGCGCACGGGGTTCACCGAGATGAAGCGGCCGCCGTCGCGCTTGAACTTCGAGATCGCGATCTTGAGCGGGTTCGAGTGGTGGTCCTCGGCCGTGCCTAGCATGACGAAGAGCCTGGCGCGATCGAGGTCGGGGCCGCCGAACTCCCAGAACGAGCCCCCGATCGTGTAGATCATGCCCGCGGCCATGTTCACGGAGCAGAAGCCGCCGTGCGCCGCGTAGTTGGGCGTGCCGAACTGGCGCGCGAAGAGGCCCGTGAGGGCCTGCATCTGGTCGCGGCCCGTGAAGAGCGCGAACTTGCGGGGATCGGTGGAGCGGATCTTCCCGAGGCGCGAGGCGAGCGTGGAGAAGGCCTCCTCCCACGAGATGGCCTCGAACTGCCCCGCGCCGCGCTCGGCGCCCTCCTTGCGGCGCAGCGGCTGCGTGAGCCGGGCCGGCGAGTACTGCTTCATGATGCCGGAGGCGCCCTTGGCGCAGATCACGCCCTTGTTCAGCGGGTGCTCGGGATTGCCGTCGATGTAGCGCACGGCGCCGTCCTTCAGGTGGACGCGGATGCCGCAGCGGCACGCGCACATGTAGCACGTGGTCTTGCGGACCTCGGCACGCGCCGGAGCCTGCGCCCCGGAGGCCACTTCGCTGGATAGGCGAGCCATGATTCTCCCGTTCCTCCGCGGCGAGCAGGAGCCGTCCTGCCCCTGCCGCGGGCCGACACGATTTCGCGGCAACCCACTTGGGAAGTCCATCACCCCGAAGGGTTATTTCCCGCCCAATGGGGTAATTGACCGGGGTGGGGGCGCGGGACGGGACGGCCGCGCCATCCGGGCATCGAGTCCCGAGGAGATCGCGGCGAGGCGGGTGAAGGGCCGAGGCCCCTAGGCGGGGTTTCGGTCGAGGCGGTTCAGGGCGTAGACCAGCCCGATCGCCGCCACCACCAGGAAGAGCGGGCCGAAGAGCCAGAAGACGAGCGGCACCGCGAAGAAGAAGGCGCGCATCCCCGCGGCAAAGTGCCTTCCGGCGCGATTGAGCCTCGCCGCCACCTCTTCCGGCGAGAGCGAGGCGTGCGGCCACGGCGCCGGCACGTTGAGCATGAACACGACGTGGTTCGCGAGCCGGATCGCCATGGCGAAGGCGAAGAACGCGAAGATGAAGTCCGCGAGCAGGCACATCACCTTCACTACCCAGAGCGCCGCCGAGCTCGAGCCGAAGAAGCTCAGGTGCCAGCTGCGCCCGATCCCCTCCGCCTGCCCGGTGAGCGTGAGCGTGCCCAGGATGAGGAAGGCGGCCGTGGTGGCCATGAGGGAGGCGCCCATCAGGAAGTTGCGCAGCGTCTGCACCGCCATCACGTCCCGGGCGGGGTGCGTCATGACGTGCTTCACCCAGAGGGTGCGCGCCAGCTCGTTCACGACGTGGATGCTGCTCGTGGGATCGCGGCGGGTGCGCGCGTGGAGCGCCACGTAGTAGGCGACGACGACCAGGGCGCTCACCGCGAAGGCGAGCGCGTCGGCGCCGAACTCGCGAAGCCAGGCGTCCGTGCCGCCCATGCTCGGTGCTCCCGTGAAAGGCGAGGGGCCGGGACGCGCCCGGCCCCTCGGGATCTGGTGGGCCGTGAAGGATTCGAACCTTCGACCAACGGATTAAGAGTCCGCTGCTCTACCAGCTGAGCTAACGACCCGGAATTCTCGGGGTGCCGCCTGCGCCCTCCAGGAGGATCCTGGTAGGGCGTACTGGATTCGAACCAGTGACCAACGGATTAAAAGTCCGCTGCTCTACCAACTGAGCTAACGCCCCGGGAAACGCGAGATTATAGCGTTTCGGCCGAGGGGGGGTCAAACCGCGCGGGGCTCTCAGGCCTCGCGCATGAGTCGCCAGTACTGGTATTTCATCGTGGCCCACGAGCCCGCGACGATGGCGAGGAGCGTGATGATCGACCCCACGGCGAGCGTGGAGACGCCGGTGATCCCCTGGCCGATGGTGCAGCCCAGGGCCAGCACCCCGCCGAAGCCCATGAGGATGCCGCCGATCACGTGGTTGGCCGTGTCCTCGGCCGAGGCGAAGCCCTCCCAGCGGAAGCTGCGCGTGGCGAGCGAGTAGGCGGCCGAGCCCGCGACCACGCCCAGGGCCAGCGCGATCGTGAAGGTGAAGGCGAGCGACTTGTCGCTCCAGAGCAGCAGGATCTCGAGCAGGTACGCCGCCGGGGCGATGAACGAGAGCGACTCGAGCGTGCGGCTGTTGGTCCCGAAGAAGGTGTTCTCGAGCGTGTCCGGGTTCTCGCCGAAGCCGACGTGGCCCGTGACGTACCAGCCCGCCACGACCGCCGCGCCGACCACTACGCCCCCCAGCACGTGGTCGAGGTCCGTGCGGAAGTCGCGGTCCTTGAAGACGAAGGCGAGGAGCGCCACGACGGCCACGGCGGCGACGGCGACGTGCGCGGTCCTGCGATCCATCCCGAAGGCGGCCGCCGCGAGCGCGGGAAGGTCCTGTCCCGCCAGCCCGCGCGCCCCCAGGTCGATCGAAACGGGGTCGAGCCAGGTCACTCGCCAGATGCCGAAGAGGCCCTTCATCGTCATGTAGGCGGAGATCGCGAGGAAGACCAGGACGACCACCGACTTGAGGCTGCCGCCGCCGATGCGCACGAGCGTCTTGTTGCCGCACCCCGATCCCAGCGTCATGCCCACGCCGAAGACGAAGCCGCCCACGAGGAACGACAGCCACGCCAGGTTCGGGCGCGTGTAGATGGACTTCGACAGGTCCACCTGCCCCGTGAAGTGCAGGGCCGCGGCCCCCGCGATGGCCACCGCCATCGCGAGCAGCCACATGCGCATGCGGCCCCAGCTGCCCATGTTCACGATGTCGGACACCGCGCCCATGGTGCAGAAGTTGGTGCGCTGCGCGACCGCGCCGACGGCGAAGGCGATCCCGAAGCCGGACCAGGTGACGACGGAGGAGAGGTTGGAGGCGGTGGCGCTCATGGGGGGACTCCCGGTTCAACCGCGCATTATTCGGGGATACCTCCCGCCGGCCCATCCCTCCGATGGGGGGGCGGCCCATACCCCCATTGGGGGAAGGCTATGGCCCGGCCCCCGGGCGGTAGCGCGTGGGGTCGGGGATGCCGGCGGCGGCGAACCCCTCCCGGCGCAGCCGGCACGCGTCGCAGCGGCCGCAGGCGCGGCCTTCAGGGTCCGCGTCGTAGCAGGAGACGGTGAGGGAGAAGTCCACGCCCAGCTCGTGGCCGCGGCGCACGATGTCCGCCTTGGAGAAGCGCACGATGGGTGCGGCCACGGCGATGGGGCGCCCCTCCACCGCACGCTTCGTGGCGAGGTTGGCCATGGCCTCGAAGGCCGCCAGGTACTCGGGGCGGCAGTCGGGGTAACCCGAGTAGTCCACCGCATTGGCGCCGGTGAAGATCGCGTCGGCCCCGAGGACCTCGGCCCAGGCGAGCGCGAGCGAAAGCAGGATCGTGTTGCGCGCCGGCACGTAGGTGACCGGGATGCCGGCCGTGGGCGCGGTGGGAACGGCGATGGCGCGGTCCGTGAGGGCGGAGCCGCCGAAGGACCCGAGGTCGACGCGGACCACGCGGTGCTCGGCCGCGCCCAGGACGCGGGCCACGGCCGCTGCAGCCTCCAGCTCGGCCCGGTGCCGCTGCCCGTAGTCCACGGAAAGCGCATGGCACCGCCAGCCCTCGCGCAGGGCCATCGCGAGCACGGTGGCCGAGTCGAGCCCCCCGGAGACGAGGACGACGGCCTTCTTCAAGGCCGGCTAGCGCTTGGTGGCCGCGAGGCGCGTGCGCGCCTTGCCCGCCGCCTCGGAGCCCGGGTAGCGGGCGATGATGTCCTCGAGCGTGTTGCGCGCGGAGCCGTGGTCGCCCTGCTCGGACTGCACCGCGGCGATGGCGAGCAGCGCGTCGGGCGCCTTGGGCGAGGCCGGGTAGCGCGAGAGCAGGCCCTCCTGCGTGGCGAGCGCGGCCTTGTAGTCCTTCAGGTTGGCCTGGCAGATGCCGATCCAGTAGGTCGCGTTGGGCGCCAGCGCGCTCTGCGGGTAGTCCTTGAGGAAGGCGCGGAAGGCATCCGCCGCCGAGGCGAAGTCGTTGCGCCGGAAGAGGCCGGAGGCCGCGTCGTACGCCTTCACCTCGCGGGCCTGGTCCTCCTTGGACGGGGGCTTCGCCGGCGGCGGAACCGCCTCGGTCGCCGAGGCCACGGCGGGGGGCGACGCGCCGGCGGACGGCGCCGAGGCGCCGCCGCCCTCCAGCCGCCTGAGGCGCGAGTCGAGGTCGAGGTAGAAGTCGCGCTGGCGCTTCTGGATCTGCTCGTTCTGGTTGGCGAGGACCTCGAGGCTGCCGCGCAGCCTCGCGATCTCGGCGTTGAGCGACTCGATCTGGCGCAGCAGGTCCACCACGCCGATGTTCCTCACGCTCTCCTCGAGGCGGCCGATGCGCTCCGAGGTGTCCTTCGCCGACTTCTCCTGGGCGGCGCGCATCTCCTCGATGCGCTTGCGGGCCTCGTCGTCGTCGAAGAGCCCGGCGTGGGCCGCGCCGGCGACCGCGACCAGCGCGGCCGCGAGCGCGAGCCGCGCGCTACTCGCCCGCATACTTGATGTCGCCGCGGCGGTTCTTGGCCCAGGCGGCCTCGTCGTGGCCCGGGTCGGCCGGCTTCTCCTCGCCGAAGCTCACCGTCTCGATGCGCCCGTCCTGCACGCCGAGCACCGTCATCACCTTCTTCACCGCCTCGGCCCGGCGCTGTCCCAGGGCGAGGTTGTACTCGCGGCTGCCGCGCTCGTCGCAGTTGCCCTCGACGCGCGCGCGGGCGTCCTTCTTCTCCACCATGTACTTCGCGTGCGCCTGGATGAGGCCGCGGTACTCGTCCTTCACCGCGTTGGAGTCGAAGTCGAAGTACACGCTGCGCTGGGACAGGATGTTCTTCGGGTCCGTGAGCGGATTGGCCGTGATGGCGGGCTGCGTCGTCGGCGTCGTCGTCCCGGTCGCGGGCTGGGTCGGCTGCGTGGGCGGCGGCGTGGTGCGATCGGCCACGGGGACGTCCTTCTTCACTTCCTGGCTGCCGCAGGCGGCCACGAGAACGGCCAACGCGATGCTGAGAACGACTTTCTTCACGGCGGACTCCTTTTTCGGATGAGGCGCTCGGTGACGCGGACAGCGGGATTCTGCGCCCCGCTCAATTCGTAGGCAATGGTCCCCACGCGGGATCGCGGACGTCGCCGGCCGACGACACCAGGCGCTGGCGCACGCGGCCGTCGCTCGAGACGGCGGCGAGCTGGCCGCGGCCGTTCTCCTGGGCCTCGTAGAGGATCATCTTCCCGTTGGGGGCGAAGCTGGGCGAATCGTCCAGCCGCCCGTCGGTGAGCACCGTCACCTGGCCGGTGTCGATCTCGAGGACGGCGATGCGGAAGCGCCCCGACTCGCGCTGCACGAACGCGATCGACCTGCCGTCCGGGCTGAAGCGCGGGCGCACGTTGTAGGTCCCCTCGAAGGTCAGGCGCTGGGCCGGGCCGCCCTCGGCGGGCATGCGGTAGATCTGGGGCGAGCCGCCGCGGTCGGAGGTGAAGGCGATCCACTTGCCGTCCGGCGAGAAGTTGGCCTCGGTGTCGATCGCGGGCGTGGTGGCCAGGCGCCGCGGCTCGCCGCCCGCGGCAGGGATCACGTAGAGCTGCGAGATGCCGTCGCGCGTGAGCGTGACCGCGAGGCGCGAACCGTCCGGCGACCACGCCGGAGCGCTGTTGTTGCCCCAGAAGTTCGCCACCACCCTCGTCGTTCCCTGGGCGAGGTTCTGCACCACGACGATGGGCTTCTTCTGGTCGAAGGAGACGTAGGCGATGCGGCTGCCGTCCGGGGACCACGCCGGCGAGATGATGGGCTCGTTCGAGGCGAGCACGCCCTGGGCGTTGGCGCCGTCGGCGTCGGCGACCTGCAGCTCGTAGCGCGTGCCGCGCTTCACCACGTAGGTGATCTTGGTGGAGAACACGCCCTTCTCGCCGGTGAGCCGCTCGTAGATCACGTCGGCGATCCGGTGGGCGGTCGCCCGCAGCTGGGCGGGCGCGACGACGTACGAGAAGCTCGCGAGCTGGGACTGCTTCTGCACGTCGAAGAGCCGGAAGCGCACCTCCACCCGGCCGTCGGCCTGGGGCTCGATCTTGCCGATCACGAGGGCCTCCGCGGAGCGGGCCTGCCAGTCGACGAAGTTCACCTCCGACGGCTCCGTGGGCAGCGGGCTCACCCCCACGGCGTTCACCAGCCGGAAGAGCCCGGTGCGGGCGAGGTCGGCGCCGGCGACGGTGCTCACCGGCTGCGGCTGCGCCGCTTCGCCCGCGAACGGGAGGATGGCCACCGGGATCTGCCGCCCGCCCGACGTGGTGATGTCGATGGTGAGCTGCGCGCGCGCGGCGAGCGCGACGAGCGACAGGAGGAAGGCGGCGAGGATTCTCTTCATGGGTTCGGTGGCCCCTCACGGGCCCGCGGCCCGGCTAGCGTTCGTGCTCGAAGTTGAGAGTAAGGTCCCGGAATCGGGGGAAAAGTTCCGAATTGGCCGGCGGGACCGGCAGCGGCGAGGCGCTGCGGATCGCGCGCAGGATCGAGTCGTCGTAGATCGGGTTGCCGCTGGCCCGCACGATCCGGGCGTCGAGCACCTCGCCACCGGGCAGGATCGTGATGCGCACCTCCAGGGACGGCTTGCCGCGCACCGTGTCGGGAACGTTGGCCTTGCCGCGGATTTTATCGCGGATGCGGCCGCGGTAGCTGTCGATTTCCGACAGGCGCGCCTGCGTGGCGGCTTCCGCGGCCGCCTTGGCCTGGGCCTCGGCCTCCGCCCGCGCCTTCGCCTCCGCCCGCGCCTTGCTCTCGGCGGCCGCCTTCGCCTCGCGCTCCTTGCGCTCCTGCTCCTTCTTCGCCTGCTCGCGCTTCTCCTGCTCCTTCTTCGCCTGCTCGCGCTTCTCCTGCTCCTTCTTCTC
>CAZNWZ010000101.1:0-7085 GCA_964576455.1 uncultured Lysobacter sp. | reverse complement strand
GGCACGCTCAACCTCATGAGCTTCATCGGCGTGATCATGCTCATGGGCCTGGTGGCCAAGAACGCGATCCTCCTCATCGACTGCGCGCGCAAGGAGGAGGCGCAGGGCGTGCCGCGCGAGGAGGCCCTGATGCACGCCGGCCGCGTGCGCCTGCGCCCGATCATGATGACCACCTTCGCGCTCATCGCCGGCATGTTCCCGGTGGCCCTCGCCCTGGGCGAGGGCGGGGAGTTCTACCGGCCCATGGCGGTGGCGATCATCGGCGGCATCATCACCTCCACGATCCTCACGCTGCTCGTGGTGCCCACCTTCTACGACTCCATCGAGATCTCGCGCGACCGCGCGATCGCCAAGTACCACGCGCGCGAGGCGCGCTGGAACGCCTTCGCCGCGTTCGTCGTCACCTTCGTGGAGGCCCTCCTCGCGCTGGCCGGCATCCGCGCCGCCTACCGGCTGCTGAAGAAGGCGTACGCCAGGCTCGCCGGGCGCCTCGGCCGCGGACCGCGCGCGCCGGAGCCGGTGGCGGGCGATTGAGGTAGAGTCGGATCATCGCGTCCCGAAGAAGAATGCCCCGATGATCCGACCCGCCCTCCTCGCGGCACTCCTCGTCGCCCTTCCCACCCTCGCCTTCGACCTCCAGGGCCACCGCGGCGCCCGCGGCCTCGCGCCCGAGAACACCCCGCCCGGCTGGAAGAAGGCGCTGGAGCTGGGCGTGGACACGATCGAGTGCGACATGGCCATCACGAAGGACGGCGTCGTCGTCGTCCACCATGACCTTCGCCTGAATCCCGACATCACGCGCGGCCCCGACGGCAAGTGGCTGGAGGCGCCGGGCCCCGACATCAACGACCTCACCTACGAGGAGCTGCAGAAGTACGACGTCGGGCGGATCAAGCCGGGAACGAAGTACGCCGAGGAGTTCAAGTACCAGGAACCCGCCGACGGCACGCGCATCCCGCGCCTTTCGGACCTGTTCGACCTGGTGAAGAAGTCGGGCAACGCGAAGGTGGGCTTCGACTGCGAGACGAAGGTCTCGCCGCTCGAGCGCGAGGCCACGCGCCCGCCCGAGGAATTCGCCCGCCGCGCGATCGCCGAGATCCGCAAGCACGGCATGGCGGAGCGCACGATGGTGCAGTCCTTCGACTGGAGCACGCTGCAGGTGATCCAGAAGGAGGCGCCCGAGATCCGCACCATGTACCTCTCCTCGCCGCGCACCCTCAAGGCGGAGGGGCCCGGCCGGCCCTCGCCCTGGCTCGCGGGATTCGCGCCGGAGGACCACGGCGGCACGGTGCCCAAGGCGGTGAAGGCTGCCGGCGGGAAGATCTGGGCGCCCAACCAGACCTACCTCACGCCGGAGCTGCTTGCCGAGGCGCGTTCCTACGGGATCGTCGTCATTCCCTGGACGGTGAACATGCCCGACATGATGCGAAAGCTCATCGACATGGGCGTCGACGGGATCATCTCCGACCGGCCGGACCTGGTGCAGGAGGAGCTGAGGAAGCTGAAGTAGCCGGCTCCCCGCTCAAGGCGCGACGCGGAGCTTACCGAGAACGTCGAGCGCTCCCTTCTCGTCCGCGCGGGCCACCAGCAGGTCGCCGTCGGCGATGAGCTCCATCGTGACCTGGTTGATGTTGGGCTGGTGACTCACGAAGACGACCGGGCCCGCGCCCCGCTTCTGGGCGATCAGCTTCGATGCGACCGCATCGAATTCGGCCGCCCTCGCCGCGTCGGCGCTGGCCGTTTCGCGCAGCGCGGGGTCCATCGCGCCGTCGGTGCCGAAGGCGATCTGCGCCGTCTCCCGGCATCGGCACATCGGGGATGAGATCACCGCTCCCGGCTTGACGCCGCGGCGCTCGAATTCCTCGCCGATGCGCTTCGCGTGCGACCGCCCGCGGCTGGTGAGGACAACCTCCCCTTCGCAATGTCCGGTCGGATCCCACACAAGGGGCTTTCCGGAGGTGTTCTGGGTGTGGCGCATCAGCACCACCAGGTTGGGCTCCGTAGCCAGGCGCTTCCAAAGCGATTCGTCCGCCCGCGCCGGTCCGCCAGCTACAGTCGCTGCAAGAAGGAATCCGAATCCGATCTTCCGCCACATGACGCCGCCCTCCTTCATCTACTGGAATGTCACGGGCCCGGGTCCCCTACGAGGGCATACGGCGCCCAGAAGGCCGGGTGGGTATACGCCTTGCCCCACTTGCCTTCGAGCATGGCTACTTGCGAGGCACGCAGCCGCTGGCCGACCGCCCCCGGATCGCCGGAATCCGGCGCATAGGTGGACACCATGAGCTTCTGCGCGGAGTCGCTCTCGACGGCCCAGTGCGTGACCAGCAGTGCGCGGCTTCCCGCGAACAGGAATCCGCGGCCGAGGCCCGAAAGCGCCTCGGCCGAGCGCCCGTCCGACGCCGCGGTATTGCAGGCCGAAAGCACCACGACGTCCGCGCCGAGCCTGAGCTTGAGCACGTCGTCGAGGAGAAGGAAGGGCGGGGAGTCCGGAGTAGTCGCCAGGGCGAGCGCGGGCTGGCCCAGCCCCGGGAGTTCGCCGGCACGGAGCCCGTGCGTGGCGAAGGCGACAATGCGACGATCGGAGAGATCGGCCGCCATGACATTGGGCCGCGTGGCCGCCTCGCCCAGCAGCGTGTCGCGCGCCGGGTCGGCCTTCAGCGAGCGGGCAAGCGCGAGGATCTCCTCGCGGGTTTCCGGAAGCGGCGGTATGACCACTTCGGCACCGGCCCCGCGGACGCTGGCGGCAAGTTTGCGTACCGCCGCCGGGGCCGCGGTTGTCGCGGGCCCAAACCACGGATCGCCCACCCCGAAGAATGGCCTTGACGAGGCGTTGCGCCGCATTGCACGCAGCGACACGAGCGCCGACGCAGAAGGCAGCGACGAGAGTGCCTGCGAACGGATCCACCAGCCTGCGGCCGCAGGGTCCGCGTTCGCGCCCGGATCCGCGCGCACCAGTACGGCCAGCGGGATGGTGGCGAGCCGGCCCCCGGTAGCCACGAAGACGGTCCTGGCGCTTCCCAGCACGCCTTCCAGCGGCCGGACCAGGAGCCTGTACAGCGCGGCGCTCGAGGCGAAGTCGAAGCTCCGCGGCCGCGCCGGATCCATCTCCCCAAGGTCGAGCGTGCCGCGCAGCCCCGCGATCGCGCGGTCGATCTCGCCTTGCGCCTTCGGGCCGAAATGGAACGCGCGCCTCCCCTGGCGATCCACGGCCCAGGCGTACGCCCCATCCTCGTTCACGTAGACCGACAGGAGCGCTTCTCCTTCACGCAGCGAGGAAGCGACCTCCGATGCCTTCGGCGGCCGAGGATTGACGAGCGAAGAGTAGGCGGGAAACCGCTCCGCCAGCTCCAGCTGCAGCGCCTCGCGCTGCGACTGGGTCCGCGCGACCTCGCCGCGCTTCTCCTTCACGAGCACCGCGGCCTTCTCCTTCGCCTCCGCGCCCTTGGCCGCGCGTTCCTTGTCCACGAGCGCCACCAGCTCCGCCACTTGCTTTCGCCCGACATTGCGCAGGTCCTGCTCGCGGCGGATCAGCGGGCCAATGGCGGGGTCGTCCGCGAAGGCACGCAGCGCGCTGTCGGCAACCGCCTCCTGCACCTCCCGCGACCGGAGGTAATCGGCCGCCTGGAAGGACCGGTCGAACAGGCCCTCGTCGAGCCGCCCGTCGTGGCTCTTCCACTCGCTCGCGGTTATCGCGAGCATCCTGCGCAGCGCCATCGGCACGTACACGCCGCGAAGCCCCTTCGGGACGAGATCTCCCGGCGCATTCTGCGGGGCCGCCAACCAGGCATGGACGCGCTCCGCGTCGCGCAGGGAGTCCATCAGGAACTCGCGCTGGTAGTAGACGATGCTGCGGACCGCGAGCGACTCGATGGTCAGCGGATGGTTCGGCCCGTAGTTCCGCTCCCGGTAGGACAGCGACGGTTCGATCGCTCGCCGCGCCTCCTCCTCCCGGCCGTTCATCGCCATCAGGAGCGCCGCCAGCGGGGCGCTGGCGATCCTGCCGCGCGCGACGGCGTCGTCCTTCGCCGCGGCGAGGATGTCCTCGTATTGCCGGAGGGCATCGGCCCAGCGCCCGCCGCCGACGAGGGCCTCGATGCGGGCGAGCGTGGCCCTCACGACGCCGTCGGAGCCGGGCGCCAGTCCGTTCGCCCGCTGCCTCTCGAGGGCCTGCCCGAGAACCTCTGCGGCCGCGTCGAAATCACGCGCGGCGAGCCTGACCTGTCCGACGCGCGTGAGCCACGAATCCTGGAGGGAGCCGGACTTGCCCTCTCCCTCCGCGAATGCGAGCGCGACTTTCGCGAGCGCCTCCGCATCCGCGAGCCGCCCGTCCTGCATGTACTGGCTCACCAGGCCCGACAGGACGGAGTCCTTCGTCCGGATGGCGCGGTCGAACTGCGAGGCGCGGGCGGCCCCCGCCTGCCCACGGGTGAGGGCGAGCTGTTCCTCCGCATGCCGCAGCGCCTCCCGGTAGTGCCGGTCCGCCGACCAGGAGTCACCGCGCGTCCCGGCGTCGTGTCCCCGCGCCTGCCCGATCACGGCCCTCGCATAGGCCTGCGCGACGCCATCCCCGGTGCCCGCGGATTGAGCGAGGAGTTCCTCGGCGCGCGCGAGGGACGCGGCGGCCTTGTCGCGCCGGCCGATCGACATGTAGTCGTGGTAGAGGATGCCGTGGTTCGGGACGCGCGCCAGGGCCGGCAACGCGGGGTTCTCGGCGAGCGCCTCGCCGATGCGCAGCGATTCCGTCTGGTTGTTGTGGCGCCACTCCTCGCGCCAGAGATATCCCGTCCAGCGCAGGCTCGTCGAGTCGTCTGGCGCGAACTCGACGAGCTTTCGCAGGGCCTCCAGGCGCAGCTTTCCCGATCCCACGGTGAAGGCGGCCCGCTCCCGCTCGAGCCAGTAGGCATACGACGCCGCCCTGTCGCTCTCGAGCGGCGGCGCCTTGGCGAGCACCGCCCGGGCGGAAGCGCCATCGTTCGCGGACGATTGGGCCAGGGCCGCCGCGGATAGCGTCGACATGAGCGCGATGATGGTCGCGGTGACGACAGGCCCGATTCTCGAGTTGGCGTTCCGCCGCGCCATCAGCCGACTCCCTCTCGCCGTGGATCGCGAATCCTACCAAAGCCCCCGTTGACCGGAAACTGGTGCCGCCTGTCATCCCCCCGCCCTCCTCCCGCGTTAAGGGACCGGGCCGATCCGGCCCGCCCGACCTGGGAGAAGCCCGTGCTCGAAACGCTGCAGTCCGCCCTCGCCACCAACCAGCTGGTCTCGGGGGGCGTCGTGCTGGCCGCCCTCGGCGTGGCCGCCATGTGGCTGCGCGAGGTCCCGGGCAAGTTCGCCGGCTGGGCCAAGCACTTCCTCGTCACCACCCTCACGGTGGACAGCCGCGAGGAGCTCCTCTTCCCGGCGCTCGTGGAGTACATGGACACCCGCGAGGCCCTTCGCCGCCTCAACAACTTCACGGCGCGCACCGTCCGCGACCAGGACTCCGTCTCCCAGAGCCTGGGCGAAGAGCTGCAGCAGGGCGGCCGGCCGCACACGGCCTTCTCGCCCGGCGAGGGCTTCCACGTGTTCCTGCTCGACGGGCGCCTCATGTGGATGAAGCGCGAGGTGCAGGTGGGCATGGCCGTCGTGGAGAAGATCACCCTGTCCACGCTCGGCCGCGACAAGGCGCCGCTGGAGGCCCTCGTGCACGCCGCGATGGAACACCGCATCGCGCGGGAGCTCAACCGCATCGCCATCTACGTGCCGAGCACCTACGGCAACGACTGGACGCGCGCGCGCCTGGGCAACAACCGCAAGCTCGGCTCCGTCGTCCTCAAGGCCGGCCAGAAGGAGGCCATCCTCGCCGACCTCGCGCGGTTCTTCGCGAGCCGGGAGCGCTACGAGACGCTGGGCATCCCGTGGCGCCGCGGCTACCTCCTCTACGGCCCGCCCGGCACGGGCAAGACCTCGCTCGTCACCGCGCTCGCCTCGGAGCTCGCGCTCAACGTCTGCGTGCTCTCGCTCGCCTCGCCCAACGTCACCGACGAGAAGATCGGCAACCTGCTGGCGAGCGTGCCACGCCGCTCCGTCATCCTCATCGAGGACGTGGACGCCTTCTTCCAGAGCCGCACCAAGGCCGACAGCCAGGTGCGCGTGTCCTACTCCGGGTTCATCAACGCACTGGACGGCGTGGCCGCCCATGAGGGCTCCGTCGTGTTCCTCACGACCAACCACCCGCAACTCATCGACGAGGCCGCCATCCGCTCCGGGCGCGTCGACTTCCGCCTGGAGCTGGGCCTTTGCGACCGCGACCAGCTCGAGCGCATGTTCCTCAAGTTCATCGACGACCCGGCCGCGGCCGCCCGCTTCGCCGACGCCGTGGCGCCCGGCCGCTGGTCGCCGGCGCAGGTGCAGGAGCGCCTCCTGAAGGCCGGCACGGTGGAGGAGGCCCTTTCCCACTTCGCGGCCACGGAGGACACGGTGACGGTGCTCAAGGCCGCTTGATGGCCGAGGGCGCTTGACGGAAACTTTCACCGCCCATTCCCGGAGGACGCCCCCATGCGCCGGATCGCTGCCGCCATCGTCGTCGCCCTTCCCGCCCTCGCGACCGCCCAGGACTACTGCGCCCTCGTCGACAAGCGCGGTCCCGAGGTCTTCGGCACCCGGCTGCAGGCGCCGACGCAGCGGGATTCCTCGGGCGGCTGCGCGGCCAACAACGCCGACGGCAGCGGGCGGATGACCGTGGCCGTGCTCCGCATGGCCGGGACCGAGGCGATCGTCGCCTCGAAGCGCAAGGACGTCCGCGAGGGAGAGTCCTCGGCCGACGAGCCGAAGCTCGGCAAGGGGGCCGCCTCGATCCGCCGCGAGAAGGGCAGGCAGATCGAGTTCCTCGTCCCGCTCCCCGACCGGTTGCTGATGGTCGTGCGGCGCGAGCGCGACGGTCTCACCGAGGCGCACATCGAGCGCACGCGCGCCTTCGTGGCGGCGGCGCGCGATCTCCGCTGATCCCGGGGAGTCGCCGATGAGAATGACCCGGCTCCCGCCTGCCGCCATCGCCCTCCTTCCCTTCGCGACGCTGGCCGACACCTGCCCATGGCTCG
>CAZNWZ010000100.1:0-7099 GCA_964576455.1 uncultured Lysobacter sp. | reverse complement strand
CGCCACCTGCCGTCGGTGGAGACGCTGGGCTCGGCCACCGTGATCTGCAGCGACAAGACCGGCACCCTCACGCAGAACCGCATGGCCGCGGCACAGGTGTTCACGGCCCGCATGGCCGCGCCGGCGCGCGACCTGGCCGAAGCGGCGGGCGAGCGCCACCTGCGCCTCAACGCCCGCCTGTGCCACAACCTGAAGCGCAGCAACCACGATGGCCAGGAAGGGTGGCTGGGAGACCCGATGGAGGTCGCCCTGGTGCGCTTCGCGGGCGAGCCGCCGGGCCTCGAGGGCGCCGAGGTCGTGGACGAGATCCCCTTCGACAGCGAGCGCCGCCGCATGTCGGTGGTGGTGCGCCACGCGGGCGGGCGCCGGCTCTACTGCAAGGGCGCGCCCGAGGTCGTGCTGCGCCTCTGCGATCGCATCGAGGAAGGCGACGGGGTGCGGCCCCTGGGCGAGGCGGACCGCGGCCGCGCGACACGGGCCCAGCTCGCCATGGCCGAGGAGGGGCTTCGCGTCCTCGGGTTCGCCTGGAAGGACCTCGCCGAGGGCGAGTCGCCGGAGGAAGAGGGGCTGTGCCTGTCGGGCCTCGTCGGCCTGCACGACCCGCCGCGCCCCGAGGTGCCCGAGGCCATCGCGCGCTGCCGCTCGGCCGGCATCCAGGTGATCATGGTGACCGGCGACCACCCGCACACGGCGCTCGCCATCGCGCGCGAGATCGGCCTCGTGCGCTCGCCGTCTCCCGTGGTCGTGCAGGGCGACGCCCTTCGCCGGATGACGCCCGCGCAGCTGCAGATCGCGCTCGCCGGCCCCGAGATCCTCTTCACGCGCGTCACTGCGGAACAGAAGATGCTGGTCGTCGAGGGGCTCAAGGCCAAGGGGCACGTGGTGGCCGCCACCGGCGACGGCGTGAACGACGCCCCGGCGCTTCGCACCGCGCACATCGGGATCGCCATGGGCATCGCGGGCACCGACGTGGCCAAGGAAGCCTCGGACATGATCCTGCTCGACGACAACTTCGCGAGCATCGTGAACGCGATCGAGGAGGGACGCGCGGTCTTCGAGAACATCCGCAAGTTCCTCGCCTACATCCTCACCTCGAACGTCCCCGAGCTGATCCCCTACCTCGCGTACGTGCTGCTGCGCATCCCGCTGCCCCTCACGATCATCCAGATCCTCGCCGTGGACCTGGGCACCGACATGCTGCCGGCGCTGGCGCTGGGCGCCGAAAGGCCGCACGCCGGTGTGATGAACAGGCCGCCCCGGCACGCGCGGGAGCGGCTCCTCACCTGGCCGCTCCTGGCCCGGTCCTACCTGTGGCTGGGGATGCTGCAGGCGGCGGCCGCGCTGGCCGCGTACTTCACGGTGCTGCACGCGGGCGGCTGGGCGTGGGGAGAAGCGCTCGCGAAGGCCGACCCGCTCTACCTCGAGGCGACGACCGCGTGCCTGGCCGCCATCGTGGTGGCCCAGGTCGTGAACGCCTTCCTCTGCCGCCACCCCGAGGAGCCCGCGATCCGCTTCCGGCCCGCCGACAATCCACTCCTCCTGGCCGGCATCGCCTTCGAGCTCGCCCTCATCCTCGCGATCGTCTACACGCCGGCGGGCAACGCGCTCTTCGGCACGCGTCCGCTGGGCGCCGGGACGTGGATCGCGATGATCGCGCTCGCCCTCGGCATCGGGTTGCTGGAGGAGCTGCGCAAGCTCGTGGCGAGGAGCCGCCGCCGCATCAGCCCGGGGGACGGAAGTCCGGCGTGAGGATCGCGCCCTCGCGCTCGAGCGCGCGCTGGAGCGCCTCGACGTCCACCGCCCGCGCGCGGCCCCCGTTCGCGAGGCTCGCCGCCGCACCCGCGCCGGCCGCCTCGCCCAGGGCGAGGCACGGCCCCGCGACGCGGACCGAGGCCTGCGCGGCGTGCTCGGCGGAGAGGTTTCGCCCCGCGACCAGCAGGTTGTCGAAACCCCTCACGACGAGGCAGCCCCAGGGGATGCCGTACCACTCGCCGTCGGGCAGGAACTCCCAGGCCGTGGCGCGACCGCGGCCGTGCTCCTCCAGCGGCCAGGACGAGCACGCGATGCGGTCGGCGGGCTTGGCGCAGCCGCGCACCTGCGCCTCGGAGAGCACCGCGTCGCCGTGCACCAGGCGCGTCTCGCGCACGCCCACCCGCGCCCCGATGTCGATGACGCGAGCGTTGCCGAAGCCGGGGACGTACTTGCGGAACACTTCCTCGTACAGGCGCACCTGGCGCCGGCCCTCGCGCTCGGCGTCGGCGAGGTCGCCCGGATCGACGAGGTCGAAGGGCGAGCCGTCCGGGCGCCCGAGCTTCGTCACGTTGAGGTGCGCCACGCCCTCGATGGGGTTGAGGTGCACGCCGGTCGCGGTGCGCGGAAGCGGATGGCCGTCCGCCACCGCGCGCTCGAGGCACTCGCGGATCTCGGCCCGCGTGAGCTGCCCGGCCCGCGCGGAGTCGACTCCGCCGAGGCGGAACATCGCCGAGCCGTACTGCGTCTGGCCGTCGCGGCCGATCTCGAACCCGGCGCCGGCGCGCGCCGCCACGTCGCCGTCGCCGGAGCAATCGACGACCACGCGCGCGGCGATGGCGCCGCGCCCGCCCTTGTTCTCGACGATCACCGCGGTCACGCGCGAGCCCTCCTTCGCGACCGCGACGGCGTTCGTGTGCAGCATCACGGCCACGCCGTGCGCTTCGGCCATCTCGTCGGCCACGCCCTTGAGGCGGACCGAGTCGTAGGGCACGCCGACGATGCGGCCGTGGCGCGCGGGCGCTCGCAGGGCGTCGACCCTCGCGAGCCGCTCCTCCAGCTCGAGGCACAGCCCGCCGACCACGCGGCCGAGCCGGCCGTCGTCGACGACGGCGTGGATGCCGCAGAGGCCGCCCAGGGTCACGATCGTGAGCGTGCCGCCCAGGCAGCCGTAGCTCTCCACGAGCAGCGTGCGGGCGCCGGCCCGCGATGCGGCGCACGCGGCGGCGAGGCCCGCGGGCCCGCCGCCCACGACCAGCACGTCGGGCTCGGCGATCACCGGGACCTCGCGCGCCGGCTCGAGGATCGCGCGGCCGCTCAAGGCGCGCCGTCCTTCTCCGGCGCGACCAGCACGGCGCCTGCCGTGATGGGCTGCACCACCCGCTCGTAGATGTGCAGCCAGCCGCGCTCCTCGGCCGGGAGGTGCGGCGGGGACACCCTTCGGCGCGACTCGAGCTCCGCCTCGCCCACCTCGAGCGTCACCCGGTGCGCCGCCATGTCGATCGTGATGCGGTCGCCGTCGCGCACCAGGCCCAGCGGCCCGCCGAGCGCCGCCTCGGGCGCGACCTGCCCGATGGCGATGCCGCGGTTCAGGCCCGAGAGCTGCCCGTCCGTGACGACCGCGACCGTCGTGCTGAGCCCCGCGCCATCCACGGCCGCGACGAAGCCGGAGGCGAGCGCCATGCCGGGGCCGCCGCGGCAGCCCATGCCCGCGAGCACGGCCACCGTGCCCGGGACCAGACGGCCCGCGCGCAGCGCCTCGAGCGCCGCCTCCTGCGAGCCGAACACCAGCGCCCGGCCCTCGAACACCGCCTGCTTCGCGCTCGCGTCGCCGAGCTTGAGGATCGAGCCCTCCGGGGCGAGGTTGCCCCGCATCACGATGACCGAGGGCTTCCTCGAGACCGGATCGCCGACCGGGCGGATCACCGGGCCCGGCTCCGGGGCGGCGTCGATCTCCTCGCCCCACGCGCGGCCCGAGACGGTGAGCGCGTCGCGATGCACGAGGCCGGCCAGGCGCTTCATCACGCCGAGCGTCCCGCCGGCCGCCTCCAGCTCCTCGATGCGCGTCTCGCCGTTCGGGCGCACGGCCGCGAGGAGGGGAACCTTCGGCCCGAGGCGGTCGTAGAGCTCGTAGATGTCCACCGGGCAGCGCGCCTCGGAGGCGATGGCCTGCAGGTGGCGCACGAGGTTGATGGAGGCCGAGAGCGCGAGGCCCGCCATCACCGCGTTCTCGAACGCCTTCGGCGTGAGGATCGCCCGCGGCCTCAGGTCCTCGTGCACCATCTCCACGATGCGCCGGCCGGCCGCCCGCGCGAACGCGAACATGCGCTCGCCGTTCGCGAGCACCGGCGTGCTGCCCGGCAACGCGAGGCCGAGCGCCTCGGCCGCGACGTGCATCGTGTTGGCCGTGCCCATGCCGGCGCACACGCCCGGGCCCCGGATGGCGACGTCGCACATCGCCTCCAGCCGCTCGAGCGGGATGTGGCCCGCGCCCACCTTGCCGACGCTCTCGTAGACCTCCTCGATGTCCACCGCGCGGCCGTCGAGCTCGCCGTGGGGCTGGTAGCCGCAGGCGACGACGAGGCTCGGGATGTCCAGGCGCGCCGCCGCCATGAGCTGGCCGGGCCCGGTCTTGTCGCAGGAGGCGAGGCACACCATCGCGTCGAGCATCGCGCCCTCGACCTGCACCTCGATGTCGTTCACCAGCAGGTCGCGGCTGGGCAGGATGTAGCGCCCCTGCCGCCCCGCGCTGGTGATGAAGTCGCTGGGCGCCGCGGTGCGCACCTCGAAGGCGAGAGCGCCGGCCGCGCGGACGGCCTCCTTCACGCTCGCGGCGACGCCGTCCAGGTGGCTGAAGCACGAGGAGAGCTCCGAGGAGGTGTTGATCACCGCGACCTTGGGCTTCTCGAGGTCGGCGTCGGTGAGGCCGAGCGCCTTCCACTGGGCGCGGCGGACGGCCCAGCGGGGCGTCCCGGGGGCGAAGTTGCTTCGCAGCGGGCGTTTCGGGGGGCTCATGGGCGCGGCTTCCTCGCCGGTTGCGATGCGGGCGGCACCTGCCTCGCCGTCGAGCCGCGGATCACCAGCTCGTTGGGCAGGCACTTGTGGCGGACGGGCGCGTCGCGGTGGTCGATGCGCGCGAGGAGGAGGTCGATCGCCTGCGCCACCATCAGGTCCATGGGCTGGCGCACCGTCGTGAGGTCGTAGGCGCCCCAGGAGGCGAGCTCGATGTCGTCGTAGCCCACGATCCAGAGGTCGTCGGGCACGCGCGCGCCGCGGGCGCGCGCGCCGTCGATGGCGCCCATCGCGAGCACGTCGTTCACGCAGAAGATGGCGTCGGGCGGCGAGGCGAGCTCCATCAGGCGCGTGACGGCCTGCTCGCCGCTCGCGTGCGAGAAGGTCTCCGAGCGGAAGTAGTAGTGCGGGGGCAGTCCCCGGCCCAGCCGCTCCAGGCTCTGCCGGAACCCGCGCTCGCGGTCCCGGATGGTGCTCGCGCGCGGGATGCCGCCGATCAGCGCGATGCGCTCGCGCCCGCAGGCGACGAGGTACTCGGCCACGCGCCGGCCGCCGTCGAGGTTGTCGCTGGAGACCTGGTCGCTCGCGTAGTCGGCGACGGTCCGGTTGAGGAGCACCACCGCCGAGCCCTCGGCGCTCACCTCCCGCAGGAACTCGGACTCGGCCGTCGCCGCGGTGAGGATGACGCCGTCGACCACGCCCTGCCGGAGCGCGCGGATGGCGGGCGCGTCGCCGCCGTGGTCCGAGTCCCAGACGATCATGCGCCGGCCCAGGCGGGCGAGCTGCGCGCCGATCGCCTCGAGCATCGCGGGATAGAGCTGGTACGACAGGCGCGCCACCACCACGCCGATGGAGTCGGCGCGGCCGGCCCGGAACGCGCGCGCGGCCGCGTTGGGCTCGTAGCGCGTCTCGGCGAGGACCTTGAGGACGCGCTCGCGCGTCTGCGGCCTCACCTTCGGGTCGTCGCGCAGGACGCGCGAGACCGTCGCCTGCGAGACCCTGGCAAGGCGGGCGACGTCGTGGCTCGTCACCGAGCCGCTCGGCTTCGCCCCCCTGGCCCGCGCCACGCTAGTCGAGCGCGATGTTGTTGTCGCGGGCGACCTTGCCCCACTTCGCGATCTCGTCCTTCACGTACTTGTCGAACTCCTCGGGAGTGCTGCCGACGATGATCGCGCCGAGGCCCTGGAGCTTCTCCGCCACGTCGGGCATCTTCAGGATGCGGTTGATCTCGGTGTTCAGGCGCTTGACGATCTCCGGCGGCGTGCCCGCGGGAACCATGACGCCGCCCCAGGAGACCGCCTCGTAGCCCGGCAGCGTCTCGGCCACCGTGGGCAGGTCCGGCATCGAGTCCAGGCGCTTGGTGCCCGTGACGGCGATGGCGCGCAGCTTGCCGCTCCTCACGTGCGGCAGGCCCGCCACGGTGGTGGGCAGCGCCACCTGGATGGAGCCGCCGATCAGGTCGACGATGGAGGGCGCGTCGCCCTTGTAGGGCACGTGTTGCATCTTGATGCCGCCCAAGGCGTTCAGGAGCTCGCCGGAGAGGTGGTTCGAGGCGCCCTGGCCCGCCGAGCCGAAGCTCACCTTGCCCGGGTTGGCCTTCGCGTAGGCGATGAGCTCGGGGATCGACTTCACGGGCATGCTCGGGTTCACCACCACCACCTGCGGCACGATCGTGGTGAGGGTGACGCCCTGGAAGTCCTTGATGGCGTCGTACGGCAGCTTCTTGTAGACGACCGGGTTCAGGGCGTTGGGCCCCAGGTTCGCCATGAGCATCGTGTAGCCGTCCGGCGCGCTCTTCGCGACGTATTCGGTCGCGATGATGCCGTTGGCCCCCGGCTTGTTCTCGACGACGACCGACTGGCCGAGGATGTCGCTCAGCTTCGCGGCGATGAGTCGCGCCGTCACGTCCGAGGCGCCCCCGGGCGGGTAGACGACGATGAACTTGATGGCCTGCCGGGTGGGCCAGCCCTGCGCGTTCGCCGCGAGCGGCAGGGCGAGGCAGGCGCAGAGGGCCAGGACGAGCCTGGCGAGGGTCGTGGCGATTTTCATGGTTCTCTCCTCCTTCCGTTTGTGTTGCTTCTGGGTCGGCGCCCTAGAGAACGCCCTTGCGTTTCAGCTCGGCAATGCGCCCGGCGTCGAGGCCGAGTTCCTTCGTCAAGACACGCTCGGTGTGTTCTCCCAGGACCGGTGGCCCCGCCCGGTACTCCAGCGGCGTGCGCGAGTAGCGGATGGGGTTCGCCACCTGCGGGACCGTGCCCGCCGCGGCGTGCGGCAGGTCCATTCGCAGGCCGCGGTGCACCACCTGCGGATCGGCGAACACCTGGTCGATGGTGTTGAT
>CAZNWZ010000099.1:0-7271 GCA_964576455.1 uncultured Lysobacter sp. | reverse complement strand
GTGAAGCCCACGATGTCGGCGAACATGACCGTCACGTCCGCGTGGCCCTGGGCGATGTTCGACTCGCCGTGCTTGAGGCGCTCGGCGATGGCCGGCGGCAGGACGTTGAGCAGGAGCCGCTCGCTCTTCTCCTTCTCCAGCCGCAGCTCCTCGTGCTGCAGGTCCACCTGGTGGCGCAGCTTCTGCTTCTCGCTCGCGAAGTACCACAGCAGCGAGTAGATCATGAGCGAGATCGCGGCGAAGTTGAGCACGAAGAAGACGGCCACCGTCTGCATGTCCACGCGCACGGAGTTCGCGGAGAGCAGGAAGTCGAAGACGCCGGCGAGCACCGTCATGAAGAGCCAGGCGAAGAACCACGGCAGCGACTGGCGGGTGCCCAGCACGGTGACCGCGCCCACGGGCGCGATGAGGCCCCACAGGCTCACCCCCGAGGCGGTGACGAAGTTGCCGATCGACCACTGCATGGCGAAGGGCGTGAAGAGGATGAGCCCCAGCTGGATCATCGCGAAGAGCTGGAGCTTGCGCGTCTTCAGGTAGAAGGCGATGGTGCCCGCCGACAGGGCCTGGAAGGCGAGCGAGATCGACACCGAGAACTGCTGCCCCATGCTCCAGTAGACCGAGAGCCACAGGACCGAGGCGAGCACCATCAGGCCCGTGGTGAGGACGAGCATGTCGCCGGAGAGCTTCTCCTCGGGGCTCAGCGTCGGGCGGTCGAGCAGCGACACGCGCGTGGACGGGGGCGGATCGCCGGCTTTGGCGGGTGGGGGCACGGGATCCGTCGAGGAATCGAGCGGCATTCGCACGGGGCGGCGGCTACGGTGGGCGGGAACCGGGACGATTATGGCACACAACGTCGGGGGTTTCCCCTCCCGCGCGAAGGCGCGGGCGCCCCCTCCCGCCGCCGCGGCGGGCCCCCGCGCCCGCTTTGGTAGAATCGGGGGTTCCCGCAATCCCGAAAGCACAGGAATTCCCATGTCGATGGCCGACCGCGACGGCTTCATCTGGTACGACGGCAAGCTCGTGCCCTGGAGAGAAGCCACGACCCACGTCCTCACCCACTCGCTGCACTACGGGCTGGCGGTGTTCGAGGGGGTGCGCGCCTACAAGACCGAGATCGGAACGGCCATCTTCCGGCTGAAGGAGCACACCGACCGGCTCTTCAACTCGGCCAAGATCTACATGATGGACGTCCCGTACACCCGCGAGCAGCTGATGGAGGCGCAGCGCGAGGTGGTCCGCGCCAACAAGCTCGAGAGCTGCTACCTGCGGCCGATCGCCTTCTACGGCTCGGAGAAGATGGGCGTCTCGCCCGTGGGCGCCAAGGTGCACGTGTCGATCGCGGCCTGGCCATGGGGGGCCTACCTCGGCGAGGAGGGCCTGAGGCGCGGCATCCGCGTGAAGACCTCGTCCTTCGCCCGCCACCACGTGAACGTCACGATGGCGCGCGCCAAAGTGGCCACGACCTACGCCAACTCCATCCTCGCCAACCTCGAGGCCACGCAGGACGGCTACGACGAGGGGCTGCTGCTGGACACCGACGGCTTCGTGGCGGAGGGCTGCGGCGAGAACCTCTTCATAGTGAAGGAGGGGCGCCTCTACACCCCGATGCTCACGACCGCCCTCGACGGCATCACCTGGCGCAGCGTGCAGCAGATCTGCGCCGACCTCGGGCTTTCCGTGGAGAAGACCCGCCTCACCCGGGACGACGTGTACATCGCCGACGAGGCGTTCTTCACCGGCACCGCCGCCGAGGTGACGCCCATCCGGGAGCTCGACCGGCGCACGATCGGCAAGGGCGAGCGCGGCCCGGTCACGGAGAGGATCCAGTCGGCCTTCTTCGACATCGTGAACGGCCGCAACAGGAAGTACCACGGCTGGCTCACCCCGGTCGCCTAGACGATGGCCCTGCCCACGGAGCTCAACCAGGCCACGGTCGAGGTCACGGCGGCGGACCTGCCGCTGCACTGCCCGCTGCCCTCGCAGAAGCTCTGGAACACGCACCCGCGCGTCTTCCTGCCCGTCGAGGCCACGGGGGAGGCGCGGTGCCCCTACTGCGGCACCGTCTACCGCCTGGCCGGCGGCGCTGTCTCCAAGGGTCACTGATCGTAATCAGATTACGGCATCGCGTAATCGGATTAGGAAAAGTAATCTGATTACATGAGCGAAACCCTGGTCGTTTCCCCCTCGTGGATCGGTGACGCGGTACTCGCCCACCCCCTCCTCGTGCGGCTGAAGGCGCGCGACCCGCAGGGCGCCATCGACGTGCTCGCGCCCGCCTGGGCCTCGGCGGTGTACGGACGCATGCCGGAGGTGAGGCGGACGATCGCCTTCCCCTTCGGCCACGGGGAGTTGAAGCTCGGCGAGCGGCGCCGCTTCGCGAAGGACCTGCCGCGCTACGACCGCGCCGTCGTCCTTCCCGGCAGCCTCAAGTCCGCGCTCGTGCCGTGGTTCGCCGGCATCCCGCTGCGCACCGGCTGGCGCGGCGAGATGCGCTACGGGCTCCTGAACGACCTGCGCCGGCTGGACGAGGCGGCGCTCCCGCTCATCGCGGAACGCTACGCGGCGCTCGCCCAGCCCGCGGGAGAGGCGCTCGAGCGGCCGCTGCCGCCGCCCCGGCTCTCGGTCGACCCGGCGCGCCGGGACGCGGCCGTGGCCCGGTTCGGCCTGGGAGGCGATTCGCCCGTGCTGGCGCTCGCCCCCGGCGCCGAGTACGGCCCGGCCAAGCGCTGGCCCGCGCGCCACTTCGCCGAGGTCGCGCGTGCCCACGCCTCGCGGGGCTACCGCGTCTGGCTCGTGGGCTCGGACCGGGACGCGGCCATCACGGCGGAGGTCGCCGGGCTCGCCCGCATCGACGCCGCCGACCTCGCGGGCCGGACGAGCCTGGACGAGGCCATCGACCTGCTGTCGCTCGCCTCCCGCGTGGTGACCAACGACTCCGGGCTCATGCACGTGGCCGCCGCCCTGGACCGCCCGCTGGTCGCGGTCTTCGGCTCCTCGAGCCCGGCCTACACGCCGCCCCTTTCGCCCCGGGCCCGCATCGTCTCCCTGCGGCTCGAGTGCAGCCCGTGCTTCGAGCGCGAGTGCCCCCTGGGCCACACGAACTGCCTGCAGAAGCTCGAGCCCGCGCAGGTCCTGGCCGCCCTCGACTAGAATGGGCGCCTTTCGTCCCCCGACGCCCGGAACCGCGCCATGAGACCTGCCGTCGCCCTCCTGCTGCTGGCCGCCGCCTGCGCGAGCGCCCCACCCGCCCCCGACTTCGAGGCCGAGCTGGCCGCGGCCGACTGGAAGGCCGCGCTGGAGGCCTGGCGCGAGCGCGCCGACAAGGGCCTGCGGACCGACAACGGCTGGCTCACGCTCGCGGGCCGCTTCGTGATGAAGCCCGGCGCCAACACCTTCGGCACCGCCCCGGACAACGACCTGGTGTTCGCCAAGGGCCTGGGCCCGGCGCGCATCGGCACGATCACCGTGGCCGACGGCCGGGTGACCCTGAAGCTCGCGCCCGGCCTTTCGATGGCGAAGGACGGCGTGGCCTTCACCGAGCGCGTCATGGGCACGAGCGTCGAGAAGCGCGACTGGGTCACGATGGGCCGCCTCGCCCTGCACGTGATCGAGCGGGACGGCCGCTACGTCCTGCGCCTCGCGGACAACGAGAGCGAGGTGCGCAAGGGCTTCCGCGCCCGGCTCTGGTACGCCCCGGACCCGGCGTACCGCGTGAAGGCGACGTTCGTCCCCTACCCGCCCGGCCGCAAGGTCACGATCATCAACGTGCTGGACGAGGCCTCCGACGAGCCCTCGCCCGGCTATGTCGAGTTCGAGCTCGCGGGGCAGAAGCACCGCCTGGACGCCGTGGGCGACGACGAGGGGCTCTTCTTCGTGCTGCGCGACGCCACCGCCGGCGACACCACCTACCGCCCGGGGCGCTTCCTCTACGTCGCCAGGAAGCCCGAGCCCGGCAAGCCCTTCGAGCTGGACCTCAACCGCGTCTACAACCCGCCCTGCGCCTTCAGCGAGTTCACCACCTGCCCGCTGCCGCCGAAGCAGAACGTGCTCAAGGCGCGCATCGAGGCCGGCGAGAAGTACCCGCCCGACCGCGCAGGCTGAGGCCTCCGTGTCCGCCGTCGCCTACGCCGTCGGCGCCGTGCTCACCGCGTCGCTGTGCGGCTTCCTCGCGTGGCAGGGCCACCTGCTCTCGCTCATCCTCGCCACGCCGGTCTTCGCGTATTTCGCCGGCCGCACGCTCGTCGTGGGCGGCTTCGACGGCCTCGAATGGCTCAAGCAGAACCAGAAGGCCGGGTGGAACGGCCTCTACTACGAGTACGGGCCCGTGCACCTGCGGGCCGTGGAGACCGAGGCGGGGCTCGTCTTCGTCGAGGACGACCTGCTCGCGGTGATCGAGCAGCCGGGCTCGCGGACGGTGAGCCTCTTCGGCCCCGCCGAGCGCGTCCGCGTGGAGGGGACGAAGTGGCACGCCCTCACGGAGGCCGGCGTCGAGCGGCTGCTCCTCAAGTGCCCGCACCGCGACGCGAAGGGCCTGCTGCTGCACCTGCGGCGCGCCGCCTTCCTGCCCTACTCGCGCCGCGCGAGGTGAGCCCGGGGACCTTCGCCGGCTCCTAGCCGCCGAGGTCGCCGCGGGTGTCGATGTCGAAGTGGATCCCCGGATCGTCGACGCGGACGACCTCCAGCCAGGCGCGGTGCCGCTCGAGCACGGAGCGCGCGCCCTCGTCGCCGTCCAGCGCCGCGAGGTCGGCGTACAGATCGGCCGAGAAGCCCACCGGATGGCCCCGCCGCCCGCCCGCATCGACGGCGGCCGCGAGCCTCGCCCCGCGCCCGAGGGCGGCGGCCACGGCGCGGTGCGTGGCCGGGAGGATGCGCGGCATGTCGGCGAGGGCCACGAGCCAGCCGTCGGCCTCGCGGCTCGCCTTCACGCCCGCGGCGAGGCTCGCCCCCAGTCCGCGCGGCGAATCGGGGGACTCGAGCACGTCGCACCCGGCCTCGCGCAGCGCGCGGGCGAGTGCCTCGTCGCCGGGTCGCACGACCGCGAGCGCGTTGCCGGCGCCCGCGACAAGGGCCCGCGCGGCCCGCGCGCCGATGGGTGCGGGATTGTCCGAGGCGCTGGCCAGCAGCTTCGGGCCGCCGAAGCGCGTGGCGGCGCCGCCGGCGAGGAGGAGGCCGCGGATCAAGCCCGCAGGCGCGAGCCCGCCTCGGCGGCGCGCTCGAGCACCACGCCGTTTCGGGTCGCGATGAGGTCGGCCAGGATCGCCACCGCGATTTCCGGCGGCGTGCGCGAGCCGATGGAAAGGCCCACGGGGCCGCGAAGGCGCGCGATCTCCCGCGCCGAGAGGTCGAAGGCGGCCAGGCGCTTGCGGCGCTCGGCGCTCGTCTGCTTCGAGCCCACCGCCCCCACGTAGAACGCCTCGCTCTTCAACGCTTCGAGCAGCGCCATGTCGTCGAGCTTCGGATCGTGCGAGACGGCGATGACGACCGTGTGCCCGTCCGGCTTCAGGGCGAGGACCGCGTCGTCGGGCATTCCCTCGACGAACGCGGTGCCCGGCACGCGCCAGGCCAGGCGGTACTCCTCCCGCGGGTCGCACACGAAGACGCGGTAGTCGACCGTGGTGGCCATCTCCGCGAGGTAGTGGGCGATCTCCGAGGCGCCGATGACCAGCATGCGCCAGCGCGGCCCGTGGATGCTGGTGAACCGCGCGTCGGTGCGCTCGCACTCGTCCGTGGGCTGCGCCGGGACGAAGCGCCAGGCGCCCGTGGCGAGGTCCACCTGCCGGCCGACCACGCGGCCGCCCGCGATGTGGGCGAGGAGCGACTCGAGGTCCGCGACCGGCACCTCGGCCTCGACGATCACCTCGAGCTTGCCTCCGCAGGGCAGCCCGAATCGGCGCGCGTCCTCGGAAGTGACCCCGTAGGACCTGAAGTGCGGGATGCGTCCGGTGAACTGCGCGCGCCGCGCCACGAGGTCGTCCTCGATGCAGCCGCCGGAGACCGAGCCCACGAGGATGCCGTCGTCGCGCATCGCGAGGAGCGAGCCGGGCGGGCGCGGGCTCGCGCCGAAGGTCTGCGCCACCGTGACGAGCCACGCGCGGCGGCCCTCGCGGCGCCACGCTAGCAGGTTTTCGAGGACGTCCAGGTCGAGGCTCTGCATGGCGGCGACTATAGCACCGCCCCGCCTCAGCCCGGACCCGCGGCCTCCAGCGTGCGGGCGCCGTGCCGGAAGAGCTCGCGAAGGGCCGCGCGGTACTGGTCGGCCGCAACGGCCGAGAGGTTGTGGTGGCTGCCCCCCTCCACCTTGATGAAGCGCTTGGGGCCGGCGGCGGCGGCGTAGAGCCGCTCGCCCATCTCGAAGGGGACGACCCGGTCGCTCGTGCCGTGCACGATGAGGGTCGGCAGGCGCAGGCGCGGGACCTTCGAGAGCGTGTCGAACTCCTGGGTGAGGATGAGCCCCACGGGGACGAAGCGCCAGGCGGTGTGCTCGACCATGTCGCGGATCGAGGTGAAGGTGGCCTCGAGGACGAGCCCGGAGGCCTCCGGGCGGCGCACCGCCAGCTCGGTGGCGATGGCCCCGCCCAGCGAGTGCCCGACGATGAAGCGCGCGCGGGCCGGCTCGGTCTTCGCGAGGTAGTCCCAGGCCGCCTCGGCGTCCTCGTAGGCGAGCTGCTCCGAGGGCGAGGCCTGCGTGCTCTTGCCGAAGCCGCGGTAGTCGATCGCGAGGACATGGAAGCCCATCCGGCGCCAGCGCTCGATGCGGGTGACGCTGCCCGTGAGGTTCCAGCGCGCCCCGTGCAGGTAGAGGAGCACGGGGGCCGCCGGGTCGTCGGCCGCCGCCCAGAAGGCGTGCAGGCGCTCGCCATTGCCGCCCACCGGGATCCAGCGCTCCTCGTAGGCGAGGCCCGCGTTCTGGAAACCCCACCAGGTGTCGGTCGTGGGCCGGAAGATGAGCTCGCCCTGCTTCTCGTTCAGGTACGCGCAGCCGCCGACCGCCGCGACCAGCGCGACGGCCGCGAGGAGCCGCGCGAGGAGGCGCCGCCCCCTCATGGTGCGCCGCGCCTCATTTCGGGCTGAAGATGAGGGGCGTGTGCGGGCTGCGGATGAGCCGCGACTCCACCGTCACGAGGGTGCCCAGCGCGAGCAGGACGACCACCACCAGCGCCGCGATCTCCGTGACGGGGTGGGTGACGAACTTCCAGAGCTGCCGTTGCCATTCGTTGTGCCGAAGCCTGAGTCCCATGGGCTGCCTCCCGATCATCCGGGCGCCGAAGCCG
>CAZNWZ010000098.1:4805-7350 GCA_964576455.1 uncultured Lysobacter sp. | reverse complement strand
ACGCTGAACTTGCCCTGCAGGCCGTCCTTCGGCTCCTTCTTGCCCGTGAGCTCGAGGACGAGGGAATGCACCTTGAGCTCGATGCGCTCCACGTCCTCCGCCCTCACCCCGCGCGCGCGCAGCTGCACCGCGGCGTCGATCGTCGGGTGGATGACGATGCCGCAGGCGAAGGGCTTGTAGGTGTTGAAGGAGATCTCGAAGCGCCGCCCCAGCTCGTCCGTGGCCTCGTTCCAGTCGCACTTCGTGGAGACGACCTGGACGTATCCGCGCGGGGCCTCGAGGGACCTCGGGCTCGCCGTGAAGCCGTGCTTCGCGAGGAGCGCCGAGAGCAGGCCCGCGCGCGCCGCACCCCCCGGGTGGAAGGGCTTGGTCATCGTGCCGAACTGCTCGCGCATGCCCACCGGCTGCGAGGACGCGATGCCCAGCGCCATGGCGGTCCTTTCCTCGTCCAGCCCCAGCAGGCGCGCGCAGCCGGCGGCCGCGCCCAGCGTCCCCGTGGAGCCGGTGATGTGCCAGCCCCGGTCGTAGTGGTCGGGGTACATGACGTTGCCCAGCCGGCAGGAGACGTCGATGCCCAGCACCAGCGCGTCGATCAGCTGCCGCCCGGTGGCGCCGGTCACCTCCGCCAGCGCGAGGAGCGCCGACGCCACGGGCCCGGCCGGGTGGATGATGGTCTTCAGGTGCGTGTCGTCGAAGTCGAACGTGTGCGAGCTGATGCCGTTCACCAGCGCCGCGCTCGCCATGTCCAGCCGCTCCGCGCGGCCCAGGACCGTCGCCTGCGGGGCCGGCTGCAGCATGGCGGCCGCGTCGATCGCAGCCTGCGCCGCCTCGTGGCGCGAGGCGCCCACGGCGCATCCCGTCCAGTTGAGGAAGGTGCGGTGCGCCTCGTGGTCGACCGCGTCGCTCCATCCCCGCGAGGGATGGGTGGCGACGAATTTCGCGAGCGTTCGCGTGACGGGCGGCGCGTTCGCGTCCGCCGGGACCTGCGTGTTGCGTGCCATCGGTCAGTTTTCCAGGGTGATGTTGCGTTCCCTGGCGAGCTTCGCCCACTTGGCGATGTCGGCCTGCATGAACTTCCCGAACTGGTCGGGCGTCATGGGCATCACCTCCAGCGCCTCGCCGGAGAGGCGCTGCTGCAGCTCGGGCGCCTTGATCGCCTTGTTGATCTCGTCGTTGAGCTTCTTCACGACCGCCTCGGGCATCTTCGCCGGGCCGACGATGCCGTACCACTGCACGCCGTCGAATCCCTTGTAGCCCAGCTCCTCGAAGGTGGGCGTGTCGGGCAGCAGCGGATGGCGCTTGAGGCCGGTGACTGCGATCGGCTTCATCTTGCCGGCGCGGATGTGCGGCACGGCCGCGGCGAGCCCGGGCATCATCATCTGCGTCTGGCCGCCGAGGATGTCGGTGATGGCCGGGCCGATGCCGCGGTAGGCCGCGTGCACGGCCTCGAAGCCGGCGGCGGTGCGGAACTGCTCCATGGCGAGGTGCGTGAGCGAGCCCTGCCCCGCCGAGCCGTAGCTCACCTTGTTCGCCTTCGCGTAGTCGACGAGGGACTTGATGTCCGTCGCCGGGACGTTCGTCGCCACCACGAGCACGTTGGGCGTTCCGGCCACCATCGCGATGGGGGAGAAGTCCTTCACTGCGTCGTAGGGCACCTTGCGCACCGCCGGCACCGTGCCGTGCGTGGCCACGTAGCCCAGCATGAGCGTGTAGCCGTCCGGGGCCGCCTTGGCCACGGCCTGCGAGGCGATCACGCCGCCGCCGCCCGACATGTTCTCCACGATGAAGGTCTGGCCCAGCGCCTTGGTGAGCTGCTCGGCCACGGTGCGGGCCGTGAGGTCCACGCCGCCGCCGGGCTGAACGGGCGCGATGATCTTCACGGTCTTGGTGGGGTAGTCCTGCGCGGCCGGGAGGCCGGGGAGCATCGTGGCGGCCGCGAGGACGGCGGCCAGCGCGAGGCGTGGCTTCATCATGTCTTCTCCTCCTTCAGGTGGGGTTCGAGTCGTTGCCTTGCCGCGCCCACGTGCTCGGCCAGAAGCCGGCCCGCGGTCGCGGCATCGCCCTCGCGCACGGCCTTCGCGATCGCCTCGTGCTCGGCGATCGAGGCGGCCATGCCGACGGGCTGGGAAAGGTTCTTCAGGCGCCACAGGTGCAGCTGCTGGACCACGCCGCGGTAGGCCTGGGCGAGCTTGTCGTTGCCGGCGGCCTCGACGATGGCCCAGTGGAAGCGCAGGTTCCCGGCGTAGTAGGTCGCGAGGTCGCGCTGGCGGGCGGCCTTGCGCATCGCGGCCGTGGCCGACTGCAGCGCGCGCGTGAGGATCCGCCTCGGCGCCTCGGGAAGCCCCCCGGCGCGAAGGCCCGCGTGCCCGTCGAGCACGGCGCGAAGCTCGTAGAGGTCGGCGACTTCCTTGGGCGAGAACTCGCGCACGAAGACGCCCACGTTCTTTCGCGAGACCACCAGGCCCGTGGCCTCCAGCTCCCGCAGGGCCTCCCGCACCGGCACGCGCGACACCCCCAGTCGCTCGGCCACGTCCGGCTCGTTGAT
>CAZNWZ010000098.1:0-4705 GCA_964576455.1 uncultured Lysobacter sp. | reverse complement strand
CAGCCCGCGGCCCCCCGGACTTATAATCCCCGGCAGACCATCCCCGACCGTAACCGGGCCCGCGGGCCCGGCACGGAACCGCCCCGAGAGGAGAAACGCCATGGCTGCCAACCTCCAGGCCGTCGCCCAGGCCGTCCCCACCGTGAAGCTGTTCATCGACGGCCAGTTCGTCGAGTCCAGGACCCACGAGTGGAAGGACGTCGTGAACCCGGCCACGCAGCAGGTGCTCGCGCGCGTGCCCTTCGCCACCGCCGACGAGCTCGAGAAGGCCATCGCCGCCGCCGCGCGGGCCTACGGACACTGGCGCAGCACCCCCGTGGGCGCCCGCAAGCGCGTGATGCTCAAGTTCCAGGAGATCATCCGCCGCGACATGAAGAAGCTCGCCGCCTGCCTCACGAACGAGCAGGGCAAGACGCTCGCGGACGCCGAGGGCGACGTCTTCCGCGGCCTCGAGGTGGTCGAGCACGCCTGCTCCGTGGGGTCGCTTCAGATGGGCGAGCACCTCGAGCAGGTCGCCGGCGGCGTGGACGTCTACGCCATCCGCCAGCCCATCGGCGTGTGCGCGGGCATCACCCCCTTCAACTTCCCCGCCATGATCCCCCTCTGGATGTTCCCGATGGCGATCGTCTCGGGCAACACCTTCGTGCTCAAGCCCTCGGAGCAGGACCCGATGACGCCCATGCTCCTCGCGGAGCTGGCGATCGAGGCGGGCGTCCCGCCGGGCGTCCTCAACATCGTGCACGGCGGCAAGCTCGCCGTGGACACGCTGTGCACGCACCCGGAGGTGAAGGCGGTGTCCTTCGTCGGCTCCACGGCCGTCGGCCACCACGTCTACAACCTCGCCTCCACGCACGGCAAGCGCGCGCAGTGCATGATGGGCGCCAAGAACCACGCCGTGATCCTGCCGGACTGCGCCAAGGACCACTCCCTCAACGCCCTCGTGGGCGCGGGGTTCGGCGCCGCCGGCCAGCGCTGCATGGCGATCAGCGTGGGCGTGCTCGTGGGCGAGGCCAGCCGCTGGGTCCCGGACATCGTCGAGAAGGCGAAGTCCCTCAAGGTGACCTGCGGCATGGAGCCCGGCGCGGACCTCGGGCCCCTCATCTCGAAGGCGGCGCTCGCGCGCGTGACCTCGCTCATCGAGGCGGGCGTGAAGGAAGGCGCCAAGCTCGAGCTCGACGGCCGCGGGATCAAGGTCCCGGGCTACCCGGACGGCAACTTCGTGGGCCCCACGGTGTTCTCCGGCGTGAAGCCCGGCATGAACATCTACCGGGAGGAGATCTTCGGCCCGGTGCTGTGCCTGGTGTCGGTGGACACGCTCGACGAGGCCATCGCCTTCGTGAACGACAACCCCTTCGGCAACGGCACCGGCATCTTCACCCAGTCCGGCGCGGCCGCGCGCAAGTTCCAGTACGAGGTGGACGCGGGCCAGGTGGGCATCAACGTGCCCATCCCGGTGCCGGTGCCCTACTTCAGCTTCACCGGCTCGCGCGGCTCCAAGCTGGGCGACCTCGGCCCCTACGGCAAGCAGGCGATGCACTTCTACACGCAGGTGAAGACCGTCACGGCGCGCTGGTTCGACGACGCGGCCACCGCCGGCCGCGTGCACACGACCATCAGCCTGAAGTAGCCCCGATGAGGATCGGGTTCATCGGGGTGGGCCACATGGGCCTGCCCATGTGCGCCAACCTCCTGAAGGCCGGCCACGCGGTGCGCGCCCACGACGTCGTGGCCGCGAGCCTGGAGGCCGCCGTGGCCGCGGGCGCGGCGCGCGCCACCTCCGTCGCCGACTGCGTCGCCGATGCCGACGTCGTGGTCACGATGCTGCCCTCCTCGCCGCACGTGCGGAGCGTCTACGGCGGGTCCACGGGGGTGATCGCGCAGGCGCGGCCCGGCACCCTGCTCGTCGACAGCTCCACCATCGACCCGCTCACGGCCCGCGAGGTGGCCTTCGATGCCCGCGCCCGCGGGCTTCCCATGGTCGACGCGCCGGTGTCCGGCGGGACCGCCGGGGCGCAGGCCGGCACCCTCACCTTCATGGTCGGCGGCTCGGCGCGCGATTTCGAGGCGGCCCGGCCCCTCCTCGCCTGCATGGGGAAGAACATCGTCCACTGCGGCGCGAGCGGCAATGGCCAGGTGGCCAAGATCTGCAACAACCTGATGCTCGCCGTCGGCATGATCGCCACCAGCGAGGCGATGACGCTCGCCGCGAAGCTCGGCATGGACCCGAAGGTCTTCGCGGGGATCGTGAACACCTCCAGCGGCCGCTGCTGGAGCTCGGACACCTACAACCCCTATCCCGGCGTCCTCGAAGGCGTTCCCGCCTCCCGCGGCTACGCCGGGGGCTTCGGCGCCGACCTCATGCTCAAGGACCTCTCGCTCGCCACCGAGGCCGCGAGATCGGCGAAGGTGCCCGTGCTCATGGGCGCGGTCGCGCAGCAGGTCTACCAGAAGCACTCCGCCGACGGGCACGGCGGCAAGGATTTCTCCAGCGTGATCCTCCAGTACCTGAAGGCGTCGCCATGATCCAGCACCGCATCGAGGGCCACACCGCCCTCCTCACGATCGACAACCCGCCGGCCAACACCTGGACGCCCGAGGACCTGCGCGCCCTCGAGAAGCTCGTGGGAGAGCTCAACGCCGACCGCTCCGTCTTCGCCGCCGTGATCACCGGCGCCGGCGAGAAGTTCTTCTCCGCCGGCGCCGACCTCAGGAAGTTCGCCGACGACAAGGTGTACGCGCGCCACTTCATCGCCTGCTTCGGCTCGGCCTTCGAGGCGCTCATGAACGCGCGCTTCGTGACCATCGCCGCCATCAACGGCTACGCCATGGGCGGCGGCCTCGAGTGCTGCCTGGCCTGCGACCTGCGCGTGGCGGAGTCGCACGCGCAGATGGCGTTGCCGGAGCCCGCGGTGGGGCTGCTGCCGGCCGGCTGCGGCACCCAGAACCTGCCGGGGCTGGTGGGCGAGGGCTGGGCGAAGCGCATGATCCTCACCAACGAACGCGTGGACGCGGCCACCGCGCTTCGCATCGGCCTCGTCGAGGAGGTCGTGGACAAGGGCGAGGGCCTCGCGAAGGCGAAGGCGCTCGCCGGGCGCGTGGCGACGCTGTCGCCCCGCGCCGTCGAGTACTGCAAGAGCCTCATCCACAACACCCGCAACGGCATTCCCCGCCGCGCCGGCCTCGCGCTCGAGCGCGAGCGCTTCATGGACCTCTTCGACCATGCGGACCAGCTCGAGGGCGTGAACGCCTTCCTGGAGAAGCGCTCGCCGGCATGGAAGAACGACTGAGGACGGGCGGCGCGGCCGTCCTCGAGCGGGAGGGGCTGCTCGCGCAGGTCCGCGACGGGGTGGCCTGGGTCACCCTGGACCGTCCCGCCGCGCTCAACGCCCTGTCTCTCGCGATGCTCGAGGGGCTCGCGAATTGGCTGGATGAGTGGGAGCACGACGGGCGCGTGCGCCTCGTCGCGCTGCGGGGCGCGGGCGACAAGGCCTTCTGCGCCGGCGGCGACATCCGCGAGCTGCGCGAGATCTTCATGGGCGGCAGCGGCCGGCATCGCCACTTCTTCGAGGTCGAGTACGCGCTCGACCATCGCATCCACACCTATCCCAAGCCCGTCGTCGCGGTGATGGACGGCATCACCATGGGCGGCGGCATGGGCCTCGCGCAGGGCGCCACCCTGCGCATCGCCGGGCCGCGCACGCGGGTGGCCATGCCCGAGACGCGCATCGGGTTCTTTCCCGACGTCGGCGGCACCTGGTTCCTGCAGCGCGCCCCCGGGCAGGTCCCCCTGTACCTCGGGCTCGCGGGCGTGACGCTCGGGCCGTCCGACACGCTGTACGCGGGCCTCGCCGACGCCTGCTTCGCGCCCGCGGCCATCGCCGCCCTCGCGGAGGAGCTCCCGCGCGCGGCGGCCGCGGCCGACCCGCGGGCCGAACTCGCGGCCCTGGCGCGCCGTCACGCCGTCGCCCCGTCGCCCTGCGAGCTCCAGGCGCTGCGCCCCGCCATCGACCTCCACTTCGGGCAGCGGGGCGTCGCGGCCATCCTCGATTCGCTCGCCACCGAGTCGCGGCCGGAGTTCGCGGCCTGGGCCGCGAAGACGCTCTCGCTCCTCGAGGAGCGCTCGCCCACGCTGCTGCGGGTGACCTACGAGCAGCTTCGGCGCGGCCGCGGGCTTTCGCTCGCCGACTGCTTCCGGCTGGAGCTGAACCTCATCCACGGCTGCTTCGACCAGGGCGACTTCGTCGAGGGCGTGCGGGCCCTGATCGTCGACAAGGACAACGCGCCGCGCTGGCGCCCCGCCTCGCTCGCCCACGTGACCGACGCGTCCGTCGAGGCCTTCTTCGCCCCGCGCTGGACGCCGCCCGAGCACCCCCTTCGCCATCTCTCGTCCCCGGAGACCCCATGAAGCTCGTCACCTACTCCCCCGCGGCCGGCGGCGCGCAGCGCCCCGGCCTCCTTCTCGAAGGCGACCGCCTCGTGGACATCCCGGCCCACGCGGCGGCCACCCCCGGGGTGGACTTCTCCACGATGCTGGGCATCATCCGGGGCGGCGCCGCGGCCCGGAAGGCGCTGGACGCGCTGGCCGCGAAGCCCCCGGCCGCCACGGTGGCGCTCGCGGACGCGAGGCTGCACGCCCCCATCCCGCGGCCGGCGAAGAACGTCTTCTGCGTCGGCTGGAACTACCTCGAGCACTTCGAGGAAGGCG
>CAZNWZ010000097.1:0-7416 GCA_964576455.1 uncultured Lysobacter sp. | reverse complement strand
CTGCAAGGGCCCCACGACCTACAACGCCTGCTCGACCACGCGCTGGAACGAGGGCGTGTCCTTCCCGATCGGCTCGGGGCACGGCTGCATCGGCTGCTCCGAGGACGCCTTCTGGGACAAGGGCTCGTTCTACGACCGGCTCACGACCATCCCGGCCTTCGGAATCGAGGCGAACGCCGACAAGGTGGGCGCCGTCGCCGCCGGGGTGGTGGGCGCGGCCGTCGTGGCGCACGCCGCCGTGACCGCCATCAAGGCGGCCACCGAGAAGTCCGGATCCACGAAAGCCGAGGGGAAATAGCCATGGCCGTCATCGAGACCCAAGGATTCAAGCTCGACAACAGCGGCAAGCGAGTCGTCGTCGACCCGATCTGCCGCATCGAAGGCCACCTGCGCATCGAGTGCAACGTCGACGCCAAGGGCAAGATCACCAACGCCGTCTCCACGGGCACGATGTGGCGCGGCCTGGAGGTCATCCTCAAGGGGCGCGACCCGCGCGACGCCTGGGCGTTCACCGAGCGCATCTGCGGCGTCTGCACCGGCGTGCACGCGCTCGCCTCCGTGCGCTCCGTGGAGGACGCGCTGGGCATCCAGATCCCGGACACCGCCAACATCATCAGGAACCTCATGCACGCGACGCTCTACGCGCATGACCACCTGGTGCACTTCTACCACCTGCACGCCCTGGACTGGGTGGACGTGGTCTCGGCGCTCAAGGCCGACCCGAAGAAGACCTCCGAGCTCGCGCAGTCCATCTCGAGCTGGCCGAACTCCTCGCCGGGCTACTACCGCGACCTCGCGGCGCGCCTGACCAAGTTCGTCGAGTCCGGGCAGCTGGGCCCGTTCCGAAACGCCTACTGGGGCCACCCCGACTACAAGCTGCCGCCCGAGGCGAACCTCATGGCCGTCGGCCACTACCTCGAGGCGCTGGACTTCCAGAAGGAGATCGTGAAGATCCAGACGATCTTCGGCGGCAAGAACCCGCACCCGAACTGGCTGGTGGGCGGCGTGCCGTGCTCGATCAACGTCGACCGCACGGGGGCCGTGGGCGCCATCAACATGGAGCGCCTGAACATGGTGTCGAAGATCATCGACGACACCATCGAGTTCATCGACAAGGTCTACATCCCGGACCTGCTCGCCATCGCCTCGTTCTACAAGCACTGGGGCGCGATCGGCGGCGGGCTCGCCTCGACCAACGTGCTGGCCTACGGCGAGTTCCCGGACATCGCCAACGACCAGTCCAACAAGTCCCTGATGATGCCGCGCGGGGCGATCCTCGGCGGCGACCTCAAGAACATCCTGGGCGTCGACCTCAAGGACCCGGCGCAGATCCAGGAGTTCGTCACGCACTCGTGGTTCAAGTATCCCGACGAGACCAAGGGCCTTCACCCCTGGGACGGCGTCACCGAGCCCAACTTCGTGCTCGGCAAGGGGCTCAAGGGCACCAAGACCGACATCCAGGAGATCGACGAGAGCGCCAAGTACTCGTGGGTCAAGGCCCCGCGCTACAAGGGCCAGCCCGTGGAGGTCGGCCCGCTCGCGCGCTACATCGTCGGCTACGCGATGGGCAAGCCCGAGTTCAAGGAGCCCGTCGACATGGTGCTCAAGAAGCTCGACGTGCCGCTCGAGGCGCTCTTCTCGACGCTGGGCCGCACCGCGGCGCGCGGCCTGGAGGGCTCGTGGTCCGCGCACAAGATGAAGTACTTCTTCAACAAGCTCATGGCCAACATCAAGGCCGGCAAGCTCGACACCGCCAACGTGGACAAGTGGGAGCCCTCCACCTGGCCCAAGGAGGCCAAGGGGGCGGGCTACTGCGAGGCCCCGCGCGGCGCGCTCGGGCACTGGATCAAGATCAAGGACACGAAGATCGAGAACTACCAGTGCATCGTGCCCACCACGTGGAACGGGGGGCCGCGCGACGCGAAGAACCAGATCGGCGCGTTCGAGGCGAGCCTCATGAACACGCCGATGGCCAAGCCCGAGCACCCGCTCGAGATCCTGCGCACGATCCACAGCTTCGACCCGTGCCTCGCCTGCGCGAGCCACGTGATCGCGCCGGACGGGCAGGAACTCGCCAAGGTGCAGGTGCGCTGACGGGAGATCCCTATGTCAACCTGGATCGAGCAGGAAGGCCGGGACCTCAAGTTCCCCGCCTACGTGTGGCAGGCCCCGGTGCGCATCTGGCACTGGGTCATGGCCCTCGCGATGGTCGTGCTCTGGGTGACGGGGTACTTCATCGGCGCCCCGCTGCCCTCCGTCCCCGGCGAGGCGAGCGACAACTACCTCATGGGGTACATCCGGTTCGCGCACTTCGCGGCCGGCTACGTCTTCGCGATCGCGTTCCTGGGCCGCGTCTACTGGGTGTTCGTGGGCAACAAGCACGCCCGCGAGATCTTCCTGGTGCCGCTGTCGATGCTCAAGCCCGGGTGGTGGCGCGCGTTCTTCCGGGTGGTGGGGCACTACGTCTTCATCCGCCCGAGGAACGACTGGCACTACGGCCACAACCAGCTCGCGATGGCGGCGATGTTCTTCATGTACGTGCTGGGCTCCGTCTTCATGATCCTCACCGGCTTCGCGCTCTACGGCGAGGGGCTGGGCATGGAGAGCTGGGCCTTCCGCTGGTTCTCGAGCTGGGTGCTGCCGCTGTTCGGCTACAGCCAGGCGGTCCACACCTGGCACCACCTGTGCGCCTGGTACCTCTTCTGGTTCACGATCGTGCACCTGTACTTCGTGATCCGGGAGGACATCGTCTCCGGGCTCACGGTGGTCTCGAGCATGATCAGCGGCTGGCGCGACCGGAAGAACTAGAGTCCGATGGGAAGCTGAGGCGATGCTCGCGGTTACGCAGAGGGGAGGTTCCATGACCGCGGAAAGGCAGGGGCGCTCCCGCACCAGGGAGGCGGGGCGTCCCCGGTCCCGGCGCGAGCCGGTGCACCCCGGTTACTTCCTCGACACGCGCTACCTGAAGCCCCTGAAGCTCACCCAGCTCGCGCTGGCCGACGCGCTGGGCGTCTCGCGCCGGCGGGTGAACGAGCTGATCCGCGGCAAGCGGGGCATCACCCCGGACACCGCGGTGCGGCTGGCGGCCTATTTCCGCACCGAGCCGGAGTTCTGGATGCAGCTGCAGAGCGCCTGGGACGTCCACCAGGCGATGAAGTCCCTGCGGGCCCCGCGTACCTGAGCGGATCGGTCGGGATTGGCGGCGGGAGGGGGGCGCGAGCCCCCTTTCCGTTGTGACGGTCCCCGTTACTTGACTCGCGTCAAAGCGCGGCTCCGCTGCCGGGCGATGATGGCTTCGTTGTAACCGCGCAGGTTACAGAAACGGGGCCAAGCGACGCATGGACACGCTCGTGCTGGGAATCGGCAACCTCCTGTGGGCCGACGAGGGATTCGGCGTGCGCGCCGTCTCCGCGCTCAACGACGGCTGGCGATTCCCCGAGGCCGTCACGCTCATGGACGGGGGCACGCAGGGGCTGTACCTGTTGCCGCACGTCCAGCAGGCCCGCCGCATCCTCGTCTTCGACGCGATCGACTACGGCCTGGAGCCCGGCACGATCCAGGTCGTGCGGGACGACGACATCCCCTCCTACCTGGGCGTGGGCAAGATGAGCCTGCACCAGTCCTGCTTCCAGGAGGTGCTCGCCCTGGCGCAGCTTTCCGGCCAGTCGCCCGAGCGCGCCGTGCTGGTGGGCGTCCAGCCCCGGGCCCTCAAGGACTTCGGCGGCGGCCTCACGGACATCGTCCGCGCCCGGCTGCCCGACACTCTCGAGATCGGCCTGCGGGTGCTCGCGGAATGGGGCGTGCCGGGCACGCCGCGCGCCCCGGGCGAGCCCGTGCCCGAGCCACTCATCGATCCGAGCCTCGCGGTGGAGCGCTACGAGGGCGAGCGGCCCGGCGAGCAGGAGGCCTGCCGCATCGGCGACGCGCGCTTCCTCGCCATCCGCGCGGCGGCGGAGCGCTGAGCGTGTGCCTCGGCGTGCCCATGCAGGTGGTGGAGGCCGCGGGGCAGGCGGCGGCGTGGTGCGTGGGCCGCAACGGCCGCAGCCTCGTCGACCTGGCCCTCGTCGGGCCGCAGCCGCCGGGCACCTGGCTCCTCACCTTCGTCGGCGCCGCGCGCGAGGTGATGACGCCCGAGGCGGCCGCCCGGACCGATGCCGCGCTGGGCGCCCTGGAAGCGGCGCTCGCCGGCGACACCTCGGCGATCGACGACGCGTTCGCCGACCTGGTTTCCCGGGAACCCCGATTGCCCGACCACCTGCGCCCGAAGGAGCCCCTGCCATGACCGCCCCCGAGCCCCCTCTCGTCACCCGCCTGGTGGAGAAGCACGGCGCCGCCCGTCTCGACGAGGCAAGCCTCGACGCCTTCGTCGGCGCCCCCGGCGAGGCCGCGCTCTTCTTCACCGAGGACCCGGTCCGCTTCCGCGAGGTGCTCGACGTCGCGGTCATCCTCCCCGAGCTCGCCGCGGGCGCGTCCCGGCGCTTCCGCATGGGCGTGCTGCCGCCGCCGCTCGCCAACGCCCGGGCCGCCACCTACGGCGTGCGGCGCTGGCCCGCGCTCGTCTTCCTGCGCGATGGCGGGTGGCTGGGCAACATCGAGGGGCTTCGCGACTGGGGCGACTACCTGGCCGCCGTCAACGCGCTCCTGGCGGGCGAAGTCCGCCCGCTGCCTGCCCGCGTCATCCCCGTCGCCGCCGCCGGCGCCCCGTCCTGCGCCTGATCGCCAAGGAGCCGCCATGAAGGATTTCCCCATCCCCGTCGTTTCCACCGCCACCGGGCCGCTCCCGTCCGAGGACCGGGAATTCGACTACATGCGAATGCCCGGCGCGGAGCCGTTGCACACGCCGATCCCGCCGCAGGACGCGGCGCCGCGGGCGCTCGCTGCGGCGGCGGCCGTGGTCGAGCAGCTGCTCGAGGCCATGGGCCGGCACCGCCCCGGCGCGCCGGGCGGGCCCTCGTTCTCGCTCAAGGCGATGGCGCCCGCGGCCCTGGAAGCGCTCAACGATTCGCTCGGACAGGGCGAGGTGAGCGCCCTCGTCGGCGGCCGCAACGGCGGCTCGGCCTGGCGCGCCCAGGAGACGGCCTTCGCCGGCGTCTGGCGGGTGCGCAAGGAGGACGCCGGCGGCGCCATCCTCGAGGACCTGCTCGAGGCCGGCGACCTGCCTTCGGTGGTGAAGGACGCGGCCTCGCGCGTCCCCGCGGCCCCGCTCGATGCCGCCGCCCTGCCGGCGGGCGTCATGAACGCGCCCGCGATCGTCGAGGAGCTGCGCCATCACGCGAGGCGGGTGAAGCCCGGCGCCCCGGCGCACGTCGTGAACCTGTCCTTCATGCCGCTCGCGCCCGCCGACCACGAGGGGCTCGCCGCGGTGCTGGGCCAGGGCCCGGTGGCGATCCTCTCGCGCGGGTTCGGCAACTGCCAGATCGACGCGACCAACGCGCGCGGCATCTGGCGCGTGCGCTACTTCAACTCGATGAGCACGCTCATCCTCGACACGCTGGAGGTCGTGGACTTCCCGGAGTCGGCACGGGCCTGCGGCGAGGATTACGACGACAGCATCGGGCGCCTGCGCGATCTCCTGCGCTGGCTGCGCGAAGGCTAGCGGCCATGGACGCCCCCGCGCCGGTGAAGCGCGGCCGCCGCGAGTGCCGCATCTGCTGGACCGTGTACGACCCGGCCCTCGGCGATCCCGTGTGGCAGATCGAGCCCGGCACGCCCTTCGAGGCCCTCCCGCCGCACTGGAGCTGCCCGAACTGCGCGGCCGAGCAGTCGCAGTTCCTGGTGGTGGACGATGACTGAGGCGGCGCGCCCCGACCCCTCCGCGCGGCTCGAGGCCGCCTTCACGCGCATCTGGAAGGTGCGCATGGAGGGGCTGCCGTTCCTCAACCCGGCGCTGCAGGTGGAGGCCGTGGGCTTCCGCCCCTGGCAGGGCGAGTGGCTGGGCGCGCTGGTGACGCCGTGGTTCGTGAACCTCGTCCTCATGCCGGGCGAGGGGCCGTGGACGACGCTGCCCGAGGGCGACGAGCGCATCGTCACCCTGCCGGCGGGGCGTTTCCGCTTCATCTGCGGACTCGACCCGGAACTCGGCGAATACCACGCCTGCTCGCTCTTCTCGCCGGCGCAGCAGTTCGCCGACCATGGCACGGCGCGCTCGGTCGCCGCCGCGGCGCTGGAGGCGCTCTTCGACGCCGGCAACGACGAGAAGGCGAGGGCGGTCGCGGCCCCGCCGCCGGCCGCGGTCTCCAAGCGCGACTTCCTGCGGGGCCGCTTCGCGGGGCCGGGCCATGGCGATCGAGGGTGAGCTGGTGGTGCGCGTGGAGACAGCCGGCGGCCGCGTGAGCCGGGCCTCCGCCCGCGCCGAGCGCCCGCGCGTGGCGGGCCGGCTCTTCGCCGGCCGCGCCGCCGACGAGGCGCCGGTGCTCGCGGGCACGCTCTTCGCGATCTGCGGCCGGTCCCAGGCCATCGCCTCGCGCGCGGCCGTCGAGGCGGCGCGGGACGAGGGGCCGGCGGCCGACCGGCGGGCGGCACGCGATGCCCGCATCGCGGCGGAGACCGTGCAGGAGCACGCCTGGCGCTTCCTCGTGGACTGGCCGCGGCTCGCCGGCGAGGCGCCGCAGGTGGAAGCGCTCTCGCGCGGCCGCAAGGCGCTCGCGCCGCTGCTCGACGCGGACGAGGACACGGCCGACGGCGCGCCCCGCCGCGAGGCGGCCGCGTGGGCGCGCGAGTCGATCCTCGGCATGTCGCCGGCGGCGTTCCTGCGCGTGGACTCGGTGCAGGCGCTGCAGGGCTGGCTCGCGCAGGCCGGCACCCCCGTGGCGAGGCTCGTGGCGAAGCTCCTCGCCGGGGAGCCCGCGCTCGGCGCGAGCGACGTGGAGCCGCTCCCCTACGGCGACGACGGCTGGGTGGCCCGGGCCCTGGCGCCCGCCATCGACGCGGACGAGCGCTTCGACGAGGCGCCCCACTGGCGCGGCGCGGCCCGCGAGACGGGGCCGCTCGCCCGCACGGCGGGGCATCCGTTGGTGGCCGACGCCATCGCCCGGTGGGGGCGTGGCGTCGGCGCGCGGGTCGTCGCGAGGCTCGTGGACCTGGCCGCGGCGCTGGAGGCGGCCGGCGGCCGGCACGGGGCGATCCGGCTGGGCGAGGGCTCCGCCATCGCCTGGGTGGAGACCGCGCGGGGCCTTCTGGTGCACCGCGTGACGCTCGAGGACGGACGCATCGGCCGCTACCGCATCGTCGCGCCCACCGAGTGGAACTTCCATCCGCAGGGCGCGTTCGCGCGCGGGGCGACGGGGATCGCCGCCGGCAGCGGCGCACAGCTCGAGAGCGCCGTGCGCTGGGTCGTGTCCTCCCTCGATCCCTGCGTCGCGGTGCGCTACGAGGCCGGCCATGCATGAGATGTCGATCGCCGAGAGCGTGCTCGGC
>CAZNWZ010000096.1:0-7467 GCA_964576455.1 uncultured Lysobacter sp. | reverse complement strand
CCGTAGCGCATCGCGGCGCCGATCACGTGCGCGGGGCCCACGACGACCTGGTACATGCCCGCGCGCATCTTCTGCAGCTCGCGCGACGGGTCGGAGCCGATCACGAGCTTCACGTCGGTGCCGACGCTCGCGCCGAGGTAGGAGGCGAGGGACTGGTAGCGGTCCTGGAACTGCTGGGACAGGACTTCCTGCCGGGCCTCGCCGGTGACGTTGAGGTCGACGGCGGCTCGGGCGGCTGGCGCCAGGGCGAGGCAGAAGGCGGCGGCGAAGGCGGCTCGGGTGGGGGTCATGGGCGTGGCTCCCGTGTGGCTGGACCGGGAATTATAGGGCCCCTTGCGGGGCGGTGTGGTCCCCGGCCGGTGCGGGCCCGTTTCACTTGCAACCGGCGGCCGCGCGCGCCTAGCATCCTCCCATGCTGCGCCGACTCGCCGACGTCCTCAGCGAAACCCTCATGGGGTTCCTCGCGCTCGCCGCCCTCGGCACGGGGCTGGCGCCCTACCTGTTCACGTTGACGCCCGCGGCGGAGAGCGTGCTCGACGCCGCCGAGTGGATCATCGTGGGGCTCTTCGCGCTGGAGTACGCCGCCCAGCTGGCGGTGGCGGGAGATCGCATGGCCTTCCTGCGCGACCCCTGGCGGATCCTGGACGCGGCAATCGTCCTGGGCTCTCTCGCCTCCCTCCTGCCGACGGTCAACGACGCGGCCCGGGCCATGCCGGCGCTTCGCATCCTGCGGCTGTTCCGCGTGCTGCTCTTCGGCGTGCGCGTGGGCCACGGCGTGGCACCCGCCGCCGTCGCCGCGGCCCGGGCGCTCCCCGAAGGTCCGCCCAACGTCACCCGGCTCGCCTCCGGGGCCGCGGCCGCCACTTCGGGGAAATGGGAAGACCTGCTGCGCTGGGCGGCTTCTCCCACGAGCGAGTGGATCCACGCCTCCAACCTCACGCCGCAGCGACTGCGCGAGGCGGCGGAGGCCGCGGGCGTGCCGCACGTCATGGTCGAGGCGGCGCTGAGCGAGTCGAGCTACCCGCGCCTGGAGTCGGGGCCGCAGTGGTCCGCGCTCACGCTGCCCATCCCGTCGAAGACCGACACCCTGCGCCGCGATCCGGTGCTGATGCTCCTCAGCGAGGACGACGTGCTCACGCTCGCGCTGCGCCCGCTCGAGCTCGAGAAGCCGCCCGCGTCCTTCGAGGGGATGCCCTGGGGGCCGCGCTGCGCCCTGGACGTCGTGCGCCGCGTGCTGGAGCGCAACGAGGAGCTGGCGGGCCGCCTCGAGCGCGAGGTGCGCGAGCTGGAGGGGCTGCCCGCCGACGAGAGCCCGGAGCGCTTCTTCGAGGCGACCTTCCGCCTGAAGCGGGCGCTTTCGGTGGCCAAGGGCGACCTGTGGCGGCTGCGCGGGCTCCTGGAGATGCTCTCGGAGGGTCGGCGCATGCTCCCGGGGCTGGACGAGGCGGGGCGGCTGGCGGCCGCGCGCCTGGCGGAGGAGGCCGACTACCTCTACGAGACCGTCGACAACGCGCGCGAGTCCGTCCTCTCGCTCATCGACCTGCACATCAACGTCGCCTCCCACGAGACCAACCGGTTCATGCGGCTCGTGGCCATCGTGAGCACGCTGGGGCTCATCCCCGCGATCACGGGCGGGCTCATGGGGATGAACCTCGTGGACTCGCCGTGGCCCGTGACGCTGGGCCAGGTGGCCTTCGCCACGCTGATCCTCATCCTGGGCGTGCTCTACGCGTTCCTGGCGAAGGGATGGCTGAAATGACGAGCTGCGTGCCGCGGCGCATCTCGTGCGCCAGGCGCGCGTTCTGGTCCCAGATCCACTCGGCGAGGACCGAGCCCGGGGTGGCGCGCGGCAGGGCGAGGTGAGCGTCGGTCTCCCCGCCGTCGTGGACGACCCGCATGCCGTTCTTGCGCGCGAGGTGCATCATCGCGCCGTTCTCGCTCAGGCAATGCACGAACACCTCGCGCACGCCGCGGTTGGTGAGGTGCATGACGGCCCGGGAGAAGAGGGCGCCTCCCAGCCCGCGGCCGCGCGCGTCCGGCAGCACCGACAGGCCCAGCTCCGCCTTGCCGGGATAGAACGCCACGTGCACGACGGCCTCCAGGCGCAGGTCGTCGCCGGCGATGCCGAAGATCTCGTCGCGGTCGAAGTCGATGCGCTCCTCGAGCATCCGGACCGCCTCGTCGGAAAGCGAGGCGCCGAAGCGCAGGCGGCGGTCGTCCGGGCCGAGGGCCAGGAAGTGCCGCGTGAGGGCCGCTCGGTCGGCGGGGCGGAGGCGGATCGGCAGGGGGATGGGACCGGTCATGGCGTCTCCTCGTGGGTGACTGGTGCCAGGGTTGGGCAGGACCAGGACAAAGCAAGGTCGGTGCCACCATTCCTCGGACCGCCAAGTTCGGCTATAATTCCGCTTCGTTTTTTCCGCAGGCGCGTAGCTCAGTTGGTTAGAGCACCACCTTGACATGGTGGGGGTCGTTGGTTCGAGTCCAATCGCGCCTACCAATTTTCTGATGCCGGTTCCTGCCCCCATCGTCGGGCTCATCGCCGTCGAGGACGATGACCTCGGGGCGCTGGAGCCCCTCTGGCACGCCCTCGACGCCGCGAGCGCCCGATCGGGCATGGCGCGCTGCTTCGTCGCTTCCCCTTCCGTTTCCGGGGCCGTCCGGCGCGAACTCGAGCGGCTCGCCGCCCTGCGGCCGGGCGACTGGAATCTCGTCGAGCACGACACCGTGGCGGACCCCGTGGGCGCGCTCGCGGAGGCGGCCCTGCGCCATCCCGGTGCCGACGTGGCCTGGATCGGTGCGCGCGCCGTCCTGCCCGAGGCCTGGGACGCCCGGCTCTCGAAGGCCCTTCATGCGCAGGCAGCCATCGGGGTGGCGGTCCCGCTGTGCGACGCGAGCGAGCTGCACGCGCTGCGCGACCCGGCGCCCGGGGAAGCCCCGCCCGCCTCCGGGCTCGTGGACCGGGCGGCGTATTGCCTGGGCGACCGGACCTACTACGAGGTGCCGGCGCCCCACCTCGCGTGCGCGCTCTTCCGTGCCGACGCCCTCCAGGCCGCGCGTCCCGTGGCGGGAGAGGCCCTCGGCGCCTTCCTTCGCCGCCTGCGCCTGGCCGGCTTCGCGTGCGTCGTCTGCGACTACCTCCACGTGGGCTGGTCGGGGCGCGAGCCCGTGCCCGTGCCCGTCGACGCCGTCGAGCGCAGCGCCTGGCACCGCAACAACCCCCTGGGAGCCCTGCGCCGCGCCGTGAAGGACGCCTTCGCCCGCGGCCTGCCGGCCGTGGCGGTGCCGGGGCTGGACGCGCGGCCGGTGCAGCTGCACGTCATGCACTACTGGGGCGGCGGCCTCGACAAGTGGGTCCGGGACTTCGCGCGCGCGGACACGCGGCGCGCCAACCTCATCCTCGCCTCGTTCCGCATCGGCGACGACGGCGGCCAGCGCATCGTGCTGTACGCCGACCCGGACTCCCGGATCCCCGTCCGCACCTGGGACATCGCCCAGCCGATCCGCGCCACCGCGGCGAGGAGCCTCGAGTACCGCCGCATCCTCGACCAGGTGGTCGCGGAGTTCGCGGTCGAGCGGGTGATCGTCTCCTCGCTCATCTGGCACGCGATGGACGCCCTCGAGCTCGACGTGCCGACCTTCCTCGTCTTCCACGACTTCTACCCGGTGTGCCAGGCGATCAACCCCGCCTTCGGCGGCCCGTGCACGAGCTGCACGCCGGAACGGCTCGCGAGCTGCGCCGCCACGAACCCGCTCAACCGGACTTTCCGCGACATCCCCGCGGGCGAGTGGGAGGCGATGCGCAGGCGGTTCGCGGACGTCGTGCTCGCGAGGCGCCTGGAGATCGTCGTGCCCTCGCCGTCCGTGGGGGAGACCCTGCGGCTGCTGGAGCCGCGCCTCCGGGACGCGCCGATGCGCGTCATCGCCCACGGCATCGACCTCGAGGGCCCGCCCCTGCCGTACCCCGCGCGCGGGGCGGGCGATCGCCTGCGTCTCGTGATGCTCGGCCGCTTCACCGACCTCAAGGGCGCCGACCTGCTGCGCGAGGCGGCCGCGGCGCTCCGGCCCCATGCCGAGGTGACGCTGCTCGGCTGCGGCCCCGCGGGCGTGCAGGCCGCCGGCGAGCTGGGCTGGAAGGCGGTCGAGCGCTACGAGCCGGGGGAGCTGCGATCGCTCCTCGCGGAGGCGGCCCCCCACGCGGGCCTGCTCGCCTCGATCGTTCCCGAGACCTTCAGCTATACCCTGAGCGAGCTCCTCGCGCTGGGCGTGCCGCCGGTGGCCGCGGACCTGGGCAGCTTCCGCGACCGCATCCGGGACGGCGAGGACGGATTCCTCTTCGCGCCCGAGCCCGGCGCGCTGGTGGCGACGATCCGGCGCCTGCAGCAGGAGCCGAAGGCGCTCGCGGCCGTCGCGGCTCGGCTCGCGGACGCGCCGCCGGCCCGGACGGTGGGCCGGATGGTGGAGGACTACGAGCCGCTCCTGCCGCAGGGCCGGCGGGAGGTGGCGCGATTCGCGGTGGGCGAGGGCTGGCAGAGCGGCCTTACCGAGCCCTACCGGCACCTGAGCGAGGCCTACGCGCAGCTCACGCAGGCCTACGCGCAGCTGGACAAGGCCTACGAGGACACGCGCAAGGCCTACGAACACGTCCGCGCGCTCTATGACGAAAGCGTGAAGAATGGCGGCAGCAGCCCGTAGCCGAAGCGAGGAAACCCCGAGATGAACGACCTGTCGACAGCCTTCCCCTGGGCCGAGAAGCTCTCGCCCCGCCTGCTGAAGTCCCCGTGGTGGATCGGCCACATCCCGTTCGCCTACGAGCTGATCGGGCGGCTCAAGCCGCGCACGATCGTGGAGCTGGGCACGTACAGCGGCTCCTCGTTCGCCGCCTTCTGCCAGGCCGCCGAGGCGTGCGGCGCCGGCACCCGGTGCTACGGCGTCGACCTGTGGGAAGGCGACATCCACATGGGCAGCTTCGACGAGGCGCTCTTCCGCGAGGTGTCGGACTACATGGCGGCCAACCACCCTCGGACGGCGGTGCTGGTGCGCAAGGACTTCAACGCGGCCGTGCACGACTTCGCCGACGGCTCCGTCGACCTGCTGCACATCGACGGCACCCACACCTTCGAGGCGGTCGAGAACGACTTCAACACCTGGCTGCCCAAGATGTCGCGGCGCGGGGTGGTCCTCTTCCACGACGTGAACGTGACCGAGGAGAACACGGGGCCCGCGGCGCGCAAGTTCGGCGTGCGCCGGTTCTTCGACGGCGTGAAGGACCGCTACCCGCACTTCGACTTCGACCACTGCTGGGGGCTCGGCGTGCTCGTCGTCGGCCCGGAGGCCCCGGCCGAGGTGATGGAGCTGGTCGAGCGGTCGAAGGACCCGGCCTTCCGGGCCTATTTTGCCGCGAAGGGCGGCGAGGTCTCGAAGCGCTTCGCCGACCTGGGCGTGGCCCTGCCGGTGCACGGCACCTACGGCACGGACGTGCCGATCTGGCGGCGCGCCGTCAACAAGGCTCGCCGCCTCGTGGGAAGGGCGCTCGGCGGCGCGAGGGCGACGTGAGCGACGCCGTCAAGCTGGTGGCGATGTACTTCCCCCAGCTCCACCCGATTCCCGAGAACGACGAGTGGTGGGGGAAGGGCTTCACGGACTGGGTGAACGTGCGCAAGGCGCGCCCGCAGTTCCGCGGGCACTACCAGCCGCGCGTGCCGCTGGGCGGCAACTACTACGACCAGTCGAGGAAGGAGACGCTGGCCTGGCAGATCGACCTGGCGCGGCGCCACGGCCTGCACGGGTTCTGCCACTACCACTACTGGTTCGACGGCAAGCAGCTCCTGGAGACGCCCACCAACCTGGTCATGGCCTCGAAGGAGCCCGAGTTCGACTTCCCGTTCTGCCTGGCCTGGGCCAACGAGACCTGGTCGCGGCGCTGGGACGGGCGCGACCACCACATCCTGCAGGAGCAGACGCACCGCCCCGACCCCGCCATCTGGATGGCCCACTTCGAGTACCTCTTCCGGGCGTGGAGCGACGATCGCTCGATCAAGGTCGACGGCAAGCCCGTCTTCCTCGTCTACCGGGCGCACCGCATCCTGCAGCTCGAGCAGATGTTCGACCTCTGGCGCGAGGAGGCGCGCCGCCGCGGGCTGCCGGGCCTGTACCTGGTCTCGATGAAGCAGTACGAGTTCCCGGTTCCCGAGGTGCTCCGGCACTTCGACGCGACCATGCAGTTCCAGCCGTTCGAGGCGATCTACTCGCCCGACTTCGAGAAGCCCGGCATCGAGACCAGCCGCGCGATGGCCCCGGTGCGCCTGCTCCCGGAGAAGGTGCAGGACGTGCTGCGCGCGATCCGCTACCGGTTCTTCTCCGGGCTCACCTTCTACGACTACGACATGGTGTGGAAGCACATCCTCAAGGTCGAGCGGGAAGGGGGCATCCCGGCCTTCCCGGGCGCGTTCGTCGACTGGGACAACACGGCCCGCTACGTGAAGCGGGCGCGCATCTTCAGGGGAGCCTCGCCGGAGCGCTTCGCCTACTGGTTCCGCCAGCTGGTCGAGGTCACCGCGCGGCGGCCGCACCCGGAGCGCATGATCTTCCTCAACGCCTGGAACGAGTGGGCCGAGAGCACCTACCTCGAGCCCGACGAGCGCCACGGGACGAAGTACCTCGAGGCGGTCCGCGACGCGCTCGAGGCCGTGAACGCGCCGGGCGAGGGGGCCGTGCACGGCCTCGCGGCGGACTGAGGGAGACCGGGGGAGGCGATGGCCCGGCGGATCGAGATCGCGGTGGCGGGCGGGCCGGTGCTGGCGGCCGAGCTCGACGATTCGGCCGCCGCGGCGAAGCTGGCCGGGGCGCTGCCGCTGGATCTCTCCCTGAGCCGCTGGGGCGACGAGTACTACGGCAGCCTGCCGGTGGCGCTTCCCGCGGCAGGCCGGAAGCGCGACGTCTTCGAGGTGGGCGAGCTGGCGCTCTGGCCGCCGGGCAACGCCTTCTGCCTCTTCTTCGGGCCGACGCCCGCCAGCCACGGCGACGAGCCGCGCATGGCCTCGCCGGGCCTGCCCCTGGGCCGGATCGTCTCGGGGACGGAGGCCCTCGCGCCGCTCGGCGCCGGCATCCGCGTGACGCTACGGGCGGCGAAGGGCTGAGGCGGGCGGGATGCGGTAGAATTGCCCCGTGCTTCCGGCTGGACGGGAAGCGGGCAGGAACCCGGCAAGCGAAAGGGCCGCGCGATGGTTATGAGACCGCCAACGACGAGGTTCACCCCGGACGCCTGAGAGCGGGACGCCCCCTTTTCGCCTGACCCAGTGAAAAAGCGCGGCTCGCCCGCGCTTTTTTCGTTTTGGATTCGGAGACATCCATGGTTGCCATCACGTTGCCGGACAAGTCGGTCCGGTCGTTCGACAAGCCGGTCACGGTCGCGGAGGTCGCGGCGTCGATCGGGCCCGGGCTCGCCAAGGCGGCGCTCGCGGGCAAGGT
>CAZNWZ010000095.1:0-7580 GCA_964576455.1 uncultured Lysobacter sp. | reverse complement strand
CGGTGGCCGCCTTCCAGGGCGGCGCCTTCGAGTACCTGCCCAAGCCCTTCGACGTGGACCACGCGGTCGAGCTCGTGCGCCGCGCCCTGGAGGAGAGCCGCCGGCGCGTCGAGGCCGCGCCGGAGGGGGGCGAGGCGCCCGAGATCCTCGGCCAGGCGCCCGCGATGCAGGAGGTCTTCCGCGCCATCGGCAGGCTCTCCCAGTCCCACGCGACCGTGCTCATCACGGGCGAGTCGGGCACCGGCAAGGAGCTCGTGGCGCGCGCCCTGCACCGCCACAGCCCGCGCGCGGCCAGGGCCTTCATCGCCATCAACACGGCCGCCATACCCAAGGACCTCCTGGAGAGCGAGCTCTTCGGCCACGAGCGCGGCGCCTTCACGGGCGCGCAGGCGATGCGCCGCGGCCGCTTCGAGCAGGCCGAGGGCGGCACCCTGTTCCTGGACGAGATCGGCGACATGCCGCCGGACCTGCAGACCCGCCTGCTGCGCGTGCTCTCCGACGGCCAGTTCTACCGCGTGGGCGGCCACACGCCGATCACGGCCAACGTGCGCGTGATCGCGGCCACGCACCAGGACCTCGAGGCGCGCGTGCGCCAGGGCCTGTTCCGCGAGGACCTCCTCCACCGCCTGAACGTGATCCGGCTGCGCCTGCCGGGCCTGCGCGAGAGGCGCGAGGACATCCCGGCGCTCGCCCGCCACTTCCTCGCGAGGAGCGCGCGCGAGCTGGGCGTGGAGGGCAAGCGCCTCACGGAGGCCGCCCTGCAGTTCCTGGCCACGCGCGAGTTCCCCGGCAACGTGCGGCAGCTGGAGAACGTGTGCCACTGGGTGACCGTCATGGCCCCCGGCCAGGTCGTGGACGTGGCGGACCTGCCGCCCGAGATCCGCGGCGAGGTGGCCGCGGCGGCGGGCGCCGGGGCGGACTGGCGCGCGGCGCTCGAGCGCGAGGTCACCGCGCGCCTGGCCCGCGGCGAGTCCGGCATCGCCGAGGCGCTCACGCGCGACTTCGAGACCGCGCTCATCCAGCGCGCGCTGGCCCACACGGGCGGGCGGCGCATCGAGGCCGCGGGCCTGCTGGGCATCGGCCGCAACACCCTCACCCGCAAGGTGCAGGAGCTGCGGATCGACGCGAAGGACTGAGGCCTCAGGGGCGCGCGTACCGGCGCGCGAAGTCCGGGGGCGGCAGGGCGGGGCTCGCGAAGAAGCCCTGGTACTCGTCGCAGCCGAGCGCGCGCAGGCTCTCGAACTGGGCCTGCGTCTCCACCCCCTCCGCGATGACCGAGAGCCGCAGGGAATGGGCCATCGCGATGATGGCGCGCACGATGGCCTCGTCGTTGGGGTCGACGCCGATGTCGCGCACGAACGAGCTGTCGATCTTGATCGCGTCCACGGGCAGGGTCTTGAGGTAGGAGAGCGACGAGTAGCCGGTGCCGAAGTCGTCGATCGAGATGCCCACGCCCAGCTCGCCCAGGCGGTGGAGCAGCACGGCCTTCTCGCCCAGGTTCTGCATGAGGATGCTCTCGGTGAGCTCGAGCTCGAGGGCGCCGGCGTCGATCCCCGCCGCCCGCACGGCGCCGTCCACGGCCCGGTAGAGGCGGTCGGCGTCCGCCAGCTGGCCCACCGACAGGTTCACGGAGAGGCGGAAGTCCCGCCCCAGGCCCGCCCGCCACTCGGCGAGCTGGCGGCAGGCGCGCTCGAGGACCCACTCCCCGATGGGGACGATGAGCCCGGAGTCCTCGGCCACCTCGATGAACTTCTCCGGCGGCAGCAGGCCGCGCCGGGGATGCTGCCAGCGCACGAGCGCCTCGACCCCGGTGAGCGCGCCGTCGGCCACGCGCACGCGCGGCTGGTAGTGCAGGACGAGCTCGCCGCGGCGCAGCGCGAGGCGCAGGTAGTTCTCGATCGACAGCCGCTCCTGCGCGCGCTGGTTCATCTCGCCGGAGAAGAAGCGGTAGTTGTTGCGCCCCTTCTCCTTGGCGTAGTACATCGCCACGTCGGCGTGCTTCATGAGCGTGGCGCTGTCCCGGCCGTCGGCGGGGTAGAGGCTGATGCCGATGGAGCACGAGGTGTTCAGGTGGTGGGCGCCGACCAGCATCGGCTCGGCCATCGCCGCGATCATCTTCTCGGCCACCTGCTGCGCGCCCTCGTCGTCGGTGTCGCGCAGGTTCTCGAGGATCACCGCGAACTCGTCGCCGCCCAGCCGGGCCACGGTGTCCGAGGCGCGCACGCACGCCGAAAGCCGCGCGGCCACCCCCTTGAGCAGCTCGTCGCCCACGTCGTGCCCGAGGGAGTCGTTGATCGTCTTGAACCGGTCCAGGTCGATGAACATGAACGCGAACCCGGCGCGGTTGCGCGCCGCGTTGACGATGCCCTGCTCGAGGCGGTCGTGCAGCAGCACGCGGTTGGGCAGGCCCGTGAGCGCGTCGCGCGTGGCGAGGAACTCGGCGCGCTCCTCGGCCCGCTTGCGCTTGGTGACGTTCGTGGACGTGCCGGTCATGCGCAGCGCCCGGCCGTCCTCGCCGCGCTGCGTGACCTTGCCGCGGGCGTGCACCCAGATCCACTCGCCCGAGGCGTGGCGCACGCGGTACTCGCACTCGAACTCCTCGCTCACGCCGCGCACCGCGTTGGCCACCGCCGCCTCGTGCAGGCCCGCGTCGTCGGGGTGGATGGCCGCCCGCGCCTCCTCCCAGCCGACGGTGGTCTCGCGCCGCTGCCGCCCGAGCATCGCCGGCCAGCCCTCGTTGAAGTAGATGCGGTTCGTGCGCAGGTCCCAGTCCCACAGGGCCAGGCGCGAGCCGGTGAGGGCGAGGTCGAGCCTCTCCTTGGCGCGCAGCGTCTGCTCCTCGGCGCGCTTGCTCTCCGAGATGTCGCGGCCGAAGCCGATGACGAACGTCTCGCCGCCCAGGCGCAGGGGCCGGCCGCGGAAGCGGTACGGGCGCGACGCCCCCGCCTTGTCCCGCATCTGCGCCTCCAGGGTCACCTCGCGCCCCTCGTCGAGCACCGACCGCAGGGCCTCCTCGACCGCCGCGCGGTCGGCGGGCGCGATGAAGTCGAGCGGGCGCATCGCCGCGATCTCGGGGCCGGTGTAGCCGGTCACGGCCTGCAGCCGCGCGTTCCAGCGCAGCATCTCGCCGTCGCGCGAGACGAGGAAGAAGGCCCCCGGAAGGCTCTGGATCACGGCGTCCGCGAACTCGCGCTCGCGCGCGAGCTGCTCGTGCAGCGCGGGGGCCTGCGCGTCTCCCGGGGCGGCGGGCGGCGGCGCGGCCGAGCGCGCCTCCAGCCGCGCCACGGCGATCGCGGCGAGGTTCTCGAGCGCCGTCCGCTCCGCGGGCTCGAGGCGGCGCGGCACCCGGTCGGCCACCGCGAGCGCGCCCACCGCGTGCCCGTCCGCGGTGAGCAGCGGCACCGCGCACAGGAAGCGAAGGTGCGGCTCCCCGGCCACGAGGGGATGCCGGCTCAGCTCCCCCGCGGACGCGTCCTCGACCACGCGCGGGCCGGTCGAGGCCCCGCCGGCACACGCGATCCGGCGGGCGCCGGCCAGCTCGGTGAAGCCGATGCCCACGCCCGCCTTGACCCACTCGCGCCGGCCGTCGTCGAAGGCGAGCCAGGCCATGGGGACGCGCGCCGCCTCCTGCGCGCGGCGCGCCAGGTCGTCGAAGGCGGGCTCGGGGGGCGTGCCGAGGATGCGGTAGCCCGCCAGCCGCGCGAGACGCTCCTCTTCCCGGGCCGAGGGCCTCGTGGCCACGGGCGTCCTCAGGCCGCGATCTCGCAGACCACCGGCGCGTGGTCCGACGGCCGCTCGAGCCTGCGGGGCTCCACGTCGATCGAGCACGACCGGCAACGCGAGGCGAGGGTCGGCGAGAGGAGGATGTGGTCGATGCGCAGGCCCAGGTTGCGGCGGAAGGCCGCCATCCGGTAGTCCCACCAGCTGAAGGACTTCTCCGGCTGGTCGAAGAGCCGGAAGGCATCCGCGAGCCCCAGCGCGAGGAGGGCGCGCAGCGCCTGCCTCTCGGGCTCGCTCACGAGCACCTGCCCCCGCCACGCCTCGGGGTCGTGCACGTCGCGGTCCTCCGGGGCCACGTTGAAGTCCCCGAGCACGGCGAGGGGCGGGCCGCCCGGGAGCTCGCGGCCGAGCCAGGCCGCGAGGGCCGCGAACCAGCGCAGCTTGTAGTCGTACTTGTCGGAGCCGACGCTCTGGCCGTTGGGGCAATACACGCTCACCACCCGCACGCCGCCCACGTCGGCGGCGATCACGCGCTTCTGCAGGTCGGCGAATCCGGGAATGCCGCGCGTGACGCGGCCCGGCTCCTCGCGCGCGAGGATGGCCACGCCGTTGTAGGTCTTCTGGCCGTCGTGGACCCAGCGGTAGCCCGCGGCCTCGATGGCCGCCCCCGGGAAGGCGGGATCCTCGCACTTGGTCTCCTGGAGGCACACCGCGTCCGGCGCGTGGCGCGCGAGGAACTCCAGCAGGTGCGGCAGGCGCACCTTGAGGGAGTTCACGTTCCAGGTGGCGAGCTTCACGGCCGGCCGATCCCCCCGAACGCCGGCGGCTGTCGCGCGGCCGCTACTTCGGCGCGGCGGCCGTGCCGGGCGCGGGCGACGCGGGGGGCGCGGGGGGCGTCTCCGCCTTGCGGGGCGGGGCCGGCGGGCGCGGGGGCACCTGCCCGGGCAGCGCCGTCCGCGGGTAGCCGGCACCGTCGAGCGCCGAGTGCCACGCGCCCTCCTCGTAGCCCTTCACCTTCGAGGCGCCCACCACGAGCACGGGAACGTCGGCCGCGCCCACCAGCTTCTTGAGCGCCTCCGCGTCCTCGGCGCTCGCCTGCGCATCGCGCTCCGCGAACGGGATGCCGCGCTTGCCGAGGAGGTCGCGCCCGAGCTTGCAGGGGTCGCCGCAGTCGGATCCCGTGTACAGCGTGACGGGCGACTTCTGCATCGCCACCTGCGTGGCGTAGGGCAGCTGCGTGGCCTCCCCGTAGCCGCCGCCGATGCGCTTCTGCGTGAGGTTCTTCTGGGGCTCCGGCGGGGGCGTGTCGGAGTAGTGGACCTTGCCGTCCTTGTCGACCCAGCGATAGACGTTGGCCTGCGCGGCCGCCAGTGCGGGCAGCAGCAGCGCCGCGGCGGCGAGCGCGGAAAGTCGGTATCGGGCGGGCATCGGTTCCTCCGTCAGGCGGTGGCGGTCATCCCATTATGCCGCAGGAGGGCGTCCATCCGGGGCTCGCGCCCCCGGAAGGCGACGAAGGACTCGAGCGCGGGACGGCTGCCCCCCACGCCCAGGACCTCGTCGCGGAAGCGCGCGCCGGTGGCCGGGTTGAGCACGCCCTCCTCCTCGAAGGCGCCGAAGGCGTCCGCCGACAGGACCTCGGCCCACTTGTAGCTGTAGTAGCCCGCCGCGTAGCCGCCCCCGAAGACGTGCGAGAACTGGTGGGCGAACCGGTTCCACCCGGGGGGGTGCACCACGGCCACCTGGCGCCGGACGCGCTCGAGGAGCGCCTGGACGCTGTCGGCGGCGCGGTCGAAGTCGTGGTGCAGGTGCATGTCGAACAGGGCGAACTCGATCTGGCGCACGAACTGCATGCCGCTCTGGAAGTTCTTGGCCGCGACCATCTTGTCGTGGAGGGCCCTGGGCAGGGGCTCGCCGGTGTCGCCGTTTCGCGACATGTGGGCGAGCACGTCCCACTCCCAGCAGAAGTTCTCCATGAACTGCGAGGGCAGCTCCACCGCGTCCCACTCCACGCCCGCGAGCCCGGAGACGCCCAGGTCGTCCACGCGCGTGAGCAGCTGGTGCAGCCCGTGGCCGAACTCGTGGAAGAGCGTGATCACCTCGCGGTGGGTGAAGAAGGCCGGCTCGCCGCCCACGGGCGCGGAGAAGTTGCAGGTGAGGAAGGTGACCGGCGTCTGCAGCCCGCCCGCGAGACGGCGGCGGTTCCTCGCGTCGTCCATCCACGCGCCGCCGCGCTTGGCCTCGCGCGCGTAGAGGTCGAGGTAGAACTGGCCGACGAGCGCCCCGCCGGCGTCCTCGATCGCGTAGAACTTCACGTCCGGGTGCCACACGGGCGCCTCGGCCCGCCGCACGCGCACCCCGTAGAGCGTCTCGATCACGCGGAACAGCCCGGCGAGCACGGCGTCCTCGGGGAAGTAGCGCTTCACCTCGTTCTCCGAGAAGGCGTAGCGGGCCTCGCGCAGCTTCTCGCTCGCCCAGGCCACGTCCCAGGGCCGCACCTCGGCGAGTCCGAGCTCCCGGCGGGCGAAGCCGGCGAGCTCGGCCATGTCGCGCTCGGCGAAGGGCTTGGCGCGCCGCCCCAGGTCGTCGAGGAAGGCGAGGACCTCCTCGGGCGAGCCGGCCATCTTGGTGGCGAGCGACACCCCGGCATAGGAGCCGTAGCCCAGGAGCGAGGCGGCCTCCGCGCGCCGGTCGAGGATCGCGGCGATGAGCGGCGTGTTGTCCCACTCCGGGCGGCCGAACTCCGAGGCGCGCGTGAAGTACGCGCGGTAGAGGCGCTCGCGCAGGGGGGGGTGGTCCGCGTACTGCATGACCGGCAGGTAGCACGGCATGTGCAGCGTGAGCTTCCAGCCCTCGCGCCCGTCCTTCGCCGCGGCCTGCCTCGCGGTCTCCACGACGTCCGCGGGGATGCCGGAAAGGTGCGCCGGGTCGGTCACGAGGTGGGCGAAGTCGTTTGTCGCGTCGAGCACGTTGTCCTGGAAGCGCGAGGAGAGCGCGGCGAGCTCCTCCTGCAGCTTCGCGAAGCGCGCCTTCGCGGCGTCGGCGAGCTCGGCGCCCCCGAGGCGGAAGTCGCGCAGCTCGTTCTCCACGAGGCGCCGCCGCGCGGCCGGCAGCCTCGCGAAGCCCGGCGAGGCCGCCAGCGCCTTGAACCGGCCGAAGAGGCGCAGGTCCTGGCCCTGCTCCGTGGCGAACTGCGTGACCACGGGCAGCGCGGCGTTGTAGGCGCTGCGAAGGGCCGGCGAGTTCACGACCGCGTTCAGGTGCGATACCTGCGCCCAGGCGCGCGCGAGGCGCTCGTTGGCCGTCTCGAGGGGCTCGACGAAGCCCTCCCAGGTGGGCTCGCCGCCGGCGTTGGCCAGCCGCTCGACGGCGGCGCGGCCCTCCTCGACCAGGGACTCGATGGCGGGCACCACGTGCTCGGGCCGGATGTCCGCGAAGCGCGGCAGGGACGAAAAGTCGGTGAGCGGGTTCTCCACGGGAATCCGTTCGTGAGGGGAAGGAAGGGATTCAGCCGGGATAGACGACCCGGCCGTCGACGATCGTCGTCGCCACGCGTCCCGTGAGCTCGAGGCCCAGGAAGGGGGAGTTGCGCCCCTGGCTCGAGAGCGCCTCGCGCGTGACCACCCACGGGCGCTCGGGGTCGAAGAGGCACAGGTCGGCGGGGCTGCCCGGCGCGAGCCGGCCGGCCTCGATGCCGAGCACGGCCGCGGCGCGCGAGGTGGCCGCCGCCAGGGTCGCGGCGAGCGGCAGCTTCATCTCGGCCCCCCACTTGAGCACGAGCGGCAGGAACACCTCCAGGCCCGTCGCGCCGGGCTCGGCCTCGCCGAAGGGCACCAGCTTCGCGTCGTCGTCCACGGGCGTGT
>CAZNWZ010000094.1:5176-7617 GCA_964576455.1 uncultured Lysobacter sp. | reverse complement strand
TCGACATCCTCATCAACAACGCCGGCATCACGCGCGACATGACCTTCAAGAAGATGGGCAAGGTCGACTGGGACGCGGTGATGAAGACCAACCTCGACAGCGTCTTCAACATGACCAAGCCGGTCGTGGACGCGATGGTCGAGCGCGGCTGGGGGCGCGTCATCAACGTCTCGAGCGTGAACGGGCAGAAGGGCGCCTTCGGCCAGACCAACTACTCGGCGGCCAAGGCGGGCATGCACGGCTTCAGCAAGGCGCTCGCGCTGGAGGTCGCCCGCAAGGGCGTCACGGTGAACACCATCTCGCCCGGCTACATCGGGACCAAGATGGTCATGGCGATCCCGAAGGAGGTGCTGGACTCGAAGATCCTCCCGCAGATCCCGCTGGGCCGCCTGGGCAAGCCCGAGGAGGTGGCGGGGCTGTGCGCCTACCTCGCCTCCGACGAGGCGGCCTTCATCACCGGCGCCAACATCTCGATCAACGGCGGGCAGCACATGTACTGACGCCTGGAGGGAAGCGTCCCCTCCAGCGAAAAAGGCGCCCGCGGGCGCCTTTTTCCCTTTCGGCGTGGCGCCGGCCTACTTCTTCGGCTGGAAGTCCGGGTGTCCCGTCTGCCACAGCAGGAAGGCGTACATGTCCGCCGTGTCGCGCTGCCTCTGCGCCTTCGTGGCGCCGACGCCGTGCCCGGCGTCGTAGTCGAGGTCCAGGAGCACGGGCTTGCCGGAGGTCGTCGCGGCCAGGACGCGCGCGGCGAACTTCGCCGAGTGCCAGACGTCCACGCGCGGGTCGTTGACGCCGTGGATCAGCAGCACCGCGGGATAGGCGGCCTTGTCCTTCACCTGGTGGTAGCTGCTCATCGCCAGCAGCGCGCGGAACTCGTCCTCCTTCTTCACCGTGCCGAATTCCGGGATGTTGGGGATGCCGTTGGCGGTCGTCTCCGCCCGCACCGCGTCCATGACGCCCACCGCGGGGATGACGGCCGCGAAGAGGTCGGGCCGCTCGGTCATCGCGCGGCCCACGAGGATGCCGCCGGCGCTGCCGCCCAGGATCCCGAGCTTCGCGGGCTTCGTGTACTTCTGCGCGACGAGGTACTCGGCGCAGGCGATGAAGTCCTTCCAGGTGTTGGGCTTGGTCGTCTTGTAGCCGCCCTTGTACCAGTCCTGGCCGTACACGCCGCTGCCGCGCACGTTGGCCACCGCGAACACGCCGCCCTTCTCGAGCCAGGCGAGGCGGCGCGCGATGTACCCCGGCTCCTCGGTGATGCCGTAGGAGCCGTAGCCGTACAGGAGCGCCGGTTGGGTGCCGTCGAGCTTGATGCCCTTCTTGTGGATGATCGACAGCGGCACCATCGCGCCGTCGTGGCTCTTCACCTTGACCTCCACCGTGACGTAGCCCTCGGGCGCGTCGAAGGGGCCCAGCGGCTGCAGCCCCGTGTTGGTCGCCTTGCCGGCCGCGTCCACGGCCCAGATCTCGCGCGCGCGCGTCCACGCCGCCAGGCTCACGACGGCGCCGTCGATGTCCGGCGAGGCGCTCAGGATGCTCGCCGCGCCCTCCAGCGGCATCTTCACCTCGGTGGGCTTCGACGCTCCCCAGGCGAGGCGCTTCAGGCGCTTCACGGCGCCGTCGCGCGACTCGAGGTACAGCCCGTCCTTCGCGGCGGCGATCTCGAAGACCACCTGCTCGGAGGGCGCGATGACGGTCGAGGCCTTCTTCGGGTCCGGCGCGGCGAGGGAGGTGCGGACCACCGAGAAGCGCGGGCTCGCGCGGTGCGTGAGCAGGAAGATGTCGTCGCCCTTCACGGCGAAGCTGGTGACCTTGTCCTCGAAGTCGCAGACCTTGACCCACGGCGTGCCCGGCTTGCCGACCGCCTCGAGCGGCGCGGCGTAGAGCGCGATCTCGCGCTGCACGCCCGCGAAGACGCCGGAGACGGCCCATTTCGAGCCGGGGATGGCGAACACGTAGGCGAAGTCGGTGGGCCGCACCGCGACCTGCGGGTGCAGGCCGGGGCCCGCGACGGCCACGTCCTTCGCGGCGTCGGTGCCCACCGTGTGCAGCCAGGAACGGCCGTTCTGGTAGCGGTCCGTGGCGGGCATGCCCGGCTTCAGCTCCTGCTGGCGCAGGTAGAAGAACGACTTCGCGTCGGGGCGCCAGCTGATGCTGGGGTACTGGGCGCGGTCGATGGGGCCGCTCACCCGCTTGCCGGTGGCCGTCTCGATCACGTGGATCGAGGCGTCCTCGGAGCCGGCGGCGGAGACGCCGAAGGCCACGTACTTGCTGTCGGGGGAGGGCGCGAAGTAGTTGATCGCGTGCGGCTTGCCCGTCTCCTTCTGCCAGGTGTCGGGGTCGGCGAGCATGCGCTCCTTGCCGTCCGGGGCCCGGTGGAAGAGCTTGAGCGTGTTGTCCGCGGCGCCGCGGCGCGTGAAGAAGAGGTGGCCGCCGGACTC
>CAZNWZ010000094.1:0-5076 GCA_964576455.1 uncultured Lysobacter sp. | reverse complement strand
CTCAGGCGTACATGTGCAGGCCGCCGTTGATGGAGAGGTTGGCGCCCGTCACGTAGCCGGCCTCCTCGGAGCACAGGTAGGCGATGGTCTCCGCGATCTCCTCGGGCCGGCCCAGGCGGCCCGCCGGGATCTGCGCCACGATCTGCGCCTTCACGTCCTCGCGGATGGCCGCGACCATCTCCGTCTCGACGTAGCCGGGGGAGATGGCGTTCACCGTGACCCCCTTGCGGATCACCTCCTGGGCGAGCGCCTTGGTGAAGCCCAGGATCCCCGCCTTCGCCGCGGAGTAGTTGGTCTGGCCGAACTGGCCGCGGATGCCGTTCACGCTGGAGATGTTGACGATCCGGCCCCAGCCGCGGTCGCACATCGGGTCGATCACGTGCTTGGTCACGTTGAAGACGCTGGTGAGGTTCGTGTCGATGACCAGCTGCCACTGCTCGGGCGTCATCTTGCGGAAGGTCGCGTCGCGCGTGATGCCGGCGCAGTTCACGAGGATGTCGACGGGCCCGTGGTCCTTCGCGATGCCCGCGACCATCTCGCCCATCGAGTCGTACCGGGAGACGTCCCCGAAGGCCGCGGCAGTCGCGTCGGGGCCGAAGCCGGCGGCGGCCATCCTCTCCAGGTACTTGGCCTCGGTGCCGGGGATGATCCAGTTGGCCACGACGAAGTGTCCCTGCTGCGCCAGCCGCTTGCAGATGGCCGCGCCGATGCCGCCGACGCCGCCGGTCACGAGTGCGATCTTCTTTTCCATGGTGCGGCCTTCCTTGTCACTGGGGCCCTTCGGAGGGCCCTCTCAAAAAAAAACCCCAGGTTTGAGCCTGGGGTTGGAACCTTTATCCAAATTGGAGAATTTGCGATAAAGGAGGAGGAGACGGTTGCGGTGCCTCGGGCCCCCGCGTTACTTGCGGCGCGCCCGGGGCGCGGCGCTCGTGGCGGCCTTCACGCCCGCGTCGGTGAAGCTCGCCGCGTGGCGGGCGGCCTTGGTGAACGAGTCGAAGGCGGCGGTGGCGGCGGCGAGCGAGGACTTCATCGCCGCGACGGCGACGTCGCTGCCGGCGGGCGCCGACCGGGCGGCCTGCTCGACGTTGTCGGTGACGGTGCGCTGCAGGTCGGCCAGGCGCTCCTCGGCGAGCTTGGACAGCTCGGCCTGGGCGTCGGAGGCGACCTCGTAGAGGCTGCGCGAGTACTCGAGCCACTGGCTCATCGCGGTCTCGGCGGCCTTGGTGCGCAGGGCGAGGAGCTGCTGCACGTCCTGGGTGCCGCTGGCGGCGCGGGCGGTGCGGGTGGCGTCGCCCAGCGCGCTCTTGGCGAAGCTCAGCTGCAGCGCCAGCAGGCGCTCGGCGCTGTCGAGCGAGAGCTTGGACAGGCGCGCGGCCGACAGCACGGCGGCGTTGTTCAGTTCGGTCATCTGCTCGGCGAGGTTCACCATGGTCGGGGCGTCCGCAAGGGGCGGCACAGCGGAATTGTGCGCCGCAACAAACCCGATTCTAGGAAGGAGACCCCGCCCTGTCAAGGCAAAAATATTGCGCTGCACCACGGCCGGCGCCCCGCGCTGCCGCAACCGGCCAAAATGTAATAAAATGAAGCACTTGGTGCGCGTCCGCGGAATTCCCGCCGGGCGCCGCAGCATCGCCGATTGATGTAGCGCAACATCGACGAGGATCCCGATGGCTTCGACCCGAATCATCAAGAAGTACCCCAACCGGCGGCTCTACGACACCGAGACTTCCACCTACATCACGCTCGCGGAGGTGAAGGACCTGGTGCTGCAGTACAAGGACTTCCAGGTGCAGGACGCCAAGTCGGGCGAGGACCTCACCCGGGCGATCCTGCTGCAGATCATCCTGGAGGAGGAGTCGGGCGGGGTGCCGATGTTCTCCTCGGACATGCTCGCGAACATCATCCGCTACTACGGCCACTCGATGCAGGGCCTCATGGGCTCGTACCTCGAGCGCTCGATCCACGCCTTCCACGAGGCGCAGAAGCGCTTCCAGGAGCAGGCGCAGGTGCTGCTCCCGAAGGTCCCGGCCGACGCCTTCGCCAACATGATGACCGGCGGCCAGCAGATCCCGCAGGTGATGGGCGGCTACCTCGAGAAGGGGGCGAAGGCCGTGATCGACATGCAGGACGAGCTGCGCAGCCAGGCGCTCAAGCTCTTCTCCGGCTTCCCGTACGGCGCGGCGGGCGGGGAGGCCGCGCCGCCGGAGGAGGCCAAGCCCCGGCGCGCGGCGAAGCCGGGCGCGCGCAAGCCGCGCGCCAGGCGCAAGTAGCGCCGGTCGCGGTGTCGCGTCCGCGCAAGGCCGTCTCGCGCGCGCCGCGCGTCGGCTTCGTCTCCCTCGGCTGTCCCAAGGCCCTCGTCGATTCCGAGTCCATCCTCACCCAGCTCCGGGCGGAGGGCTACGAGATCGCGCCCACCTACGAGGGCTCCGACCTCGTCGTGGTGAACACCTGCGGCTTCATCGACGCGGCGGTCGAGGAGTCCCTCGAGGCCATCGGCGAGGCCCTCGCGGCCAACGGCAAGGTGATCGTGACCGGCTGCCTGGGGGCCCGGGGCGAGGTCGTGCGCGAGGCCCACCCGCGGGTGCTGGCGGTGACGGGGCCGCACGCCACGCCCGAGGTGATGGCCGCCGTTCACGCGCACCTGCCGAGGCCGCACGACCCCTTCACCGACCTCGTGCCGCCGCAGGGCATCCGCCTCACGCCCCGGCACTACGCCTACCTCAAGATCTCCGAGGGCTGCAACCACCGCTGCACCTTCTGCATCATCCCCTCGATGCGCGGCGACCTCGCGAGCCGCCCCGTGGGCGAGGTGATGAAGGAGGCCGAGAGCCTGGTGCGCGCCGGCGTGAAGGAGCTCCTCGTCATCTCGCAGGACACGAGCGCCTACGGCGTCGACGTGAAGTACCGGACCGGCTTCTGGGGCGGGCGGCCCCTGCGCACGCGCATGACCGAGCTGTGCGGGGCCCTCGGCGGCCTCGGGGCCTGGGTTCGCCTGCACTACGTCTACCCGTACCCGCACGTGGACGAGGTGATACCGCTCATGGCCGCGGGCCGCATCCTGCCCTACCTCGACGTGCCGTTCCAGCACGCGAGCCCGAGGATCCTGCGGCTCATGAAGCGGCCGGCGGCCGCCGAGCGCAACCTGGACCGCATCCGGGCGTGGCGCCGCGAGTGCCCCGACCTCGCGATCCGCTCGACCTTCATCGTCGGCTTCCCCGGCGAGACGGAAGGCGAGTTCGAGGAGCTGCTCGCCTTCCTGCGCGAGGCGCGCCTGGACCGCGTGGGCTGCTTCGCCTACTCGCCGGTGGAGGGCGCGAAGGCGAACGGGCTGCCGGGTGCGGTCCCGGAGGCGGTGAAGCAGGAAAGGCGCGAGCGCTTCATGGCGGTGCAGGCCGAGGTGAGCCGCGAGCGCCTGGCGGGGCGCGTGGGCCGCGAGTGCGAAGTCCTCGTGGACGACCTCGAGGGGCGCGTGGCGATCGCCCGCAGCTACGCCGAGGCGCCGGAGATCGACGGCGTGGTGCGCGTGAAGGCGGCGAAGGGCGCGAAGACGGGCGACCGGCTGCGCGTGCGCATCACGGCCGCCGGCGAGCACGACCTGGAGGCCGTGCCGGCCTGAGGCTCAGCGGTCGACGGGCACCACGCGCCACGTGGCGCCGAGGTCGTCGGTCGAGATGCGTCGCGGCAGGCCGTCCTTCAGCGCGATCGAGCGCAGGACCGCGCTGATCCTCCATCGCGGGCGGTCCCCCGCCAGGATCTCCACGGAAATGTCCGAGTACGAGGCCGCGCGCCGGCCGTCGAAGTCGAAGTGGCGGCAGTCCATCTCCGGCCTGCAGAAGTCCGGGCGCGGCGCGGGCTCGATGTCGGCCGCGGGGAGCGCGCGCCAGGGGACGAACTCGACGAAGCTGGCGCAGCCGTCCACGCTTACCCGCAGCACGCGCTCGCGCCAGGCGATCCAGCCCTCGCCGCGCTCGAGGGCGGCGCGAGAGGCCGCCACCGCGTCGGCGAGGCCCTTCTCGCGGATCGCCCGGGCGGGAGATTGCCCCGGCACGCCGGGCAGGTAGCCCACGACCGTCCAGCCGGCGTCGAGCCCGTCGCTGCGGTGGGACGTGGCGCTTGCCGTGCCGGGCGAGCGGCACGCGAGCGTGTGGCGAAGGCCGTAGTAGTGCAGCGGGAGGGACTCGTAGACCTGCACGACCGCGAGCTCCAGCCCGGGTGCGCCCGGCAGTGCCGCGACGCCGGTGCGCTCGTAGGAGACGCTGCAGGACGGGAGAAGCGCGCACGAAGCCGCGAGCGCGGCGCGAAGCCCGCGGCGCGAGGTCAATGCCCGAGCACCGTCCGCACCGCCGCGACCAGCGCCGAGGCGGCGATGGGCTTGGCGATGTAGCCGTCGGCTCCCGCCTGCAGGCCCCGCACGATGTCGACCTGGGCCGCGTGCGCCGTGAAGAGCACCACGGGGGTGTCGAAGAGGTGCTTGTGGCGGCGGATTCGGCGCAGGAACTCCAGGCCGTTCATCTCCGGCATCTCCACGTCCAGGAGCAGCAGCTCCGGCGGGCCGACGCGCGACATGAGCCGGGCGGCGTCGCGCGCGCCCAGGGCCACGACCGTCTGGTATCCGGCCTTGCGCAGCACGTGCGCCGCCAGCTCCGCGGTGGGCGCGTCGTCGTCCACGATCATCACGACGTGGTTGGCGGGGCTGCCCGACCGGGGACGCACGAGGACGACGTGGAAGCCCTCCTCGCCGAGGGCCGCGGCGCCGATGAGGGCGTTCTCCTCGACCTCGGGCGTCGGCGGCGGGGGCGGGGCGGCCGGCTCCGCCGGCTCCTCGACCAGCGCCGTGAAGTCGAGGTCGTAGGGATCCTCGGGGTGGGCGGGCGCCGGCTTGGGGTTCATGGTTCCGCGCGATCGGCGGGCGGCGGCGGGCGGCGCCGGGGCGGTCTCGCTCCCGGCCGGCCGCTACTGTCGCGTGAGCTTGTTGTCGACGACCTTGATCTTGTCGCCGACGCGGTAGCTCGTTTCCTTGGAGAAGTTGAAGGTCCGGCTCTTGCCGTCCTCCATCTTCACGATCACCTGGTAGGT
>CAZNWZ010000093.1:0-7665 GCA_964576455.1 uncultured Lysobacter sp. | reverse complement strand
CCTAAAATTTCGAGTTCGCTTTTCCAAACAAGGGGCCCAAAGTATTTCCGGCGCCCGCCGGAAGCACCCAGGGGCACCGTTACGACAGGGATCACCATGAAGACCATTTCCGCCAATCCGCGGACCGTCAAGCGCGACTGGTACGTCGTGGACGCCACCGACAAGGTGCTCGGGCGTCTCGCCGTCGAGGTCTCGCGGCGCCTGCGCGGCAAGCACAAGCCCGAATTCACCCCGCACGTGGACACCGGCGACTACATCGTCGTGGTCAACGTGGAGAAGCTCCGCGTCACGGGCGCGAAGTCGAGCGACAAGAAGTACTACCGTCACTCGACCTACCCGGGCGGCATCTACGAGACGACCTTCGACAAGCTGCAGGCCCGCCATCCCGACCGCGTCCTGAAGCTCGCCGTGAAGGGCATGCTCCCGAAGGGGCGCCTCGGCTACGCGATGATCAAGAAGCTCAAGATCTACGCCGGCCCCGCGCATCCCCATTCCTCCCAGCAGCCCAAGGCCCTCGAGATCTAAGGAGCGTTCGACATGATCGGCAAATACAACTATGGCACCGGGCGTCGCAAGAACGCGGTCGCGCGCGTCTTCATCAAGTCCGGCCAGGGCAAGATCACCGTCAACGAGAAGCCGCTCGACGAGTACTTCTCGCGCGAGACGGGCCGCATGATCGTGCGCCAGCCCCTCGAGCTCACGAACCACGCCCAGACCTTCGACATCAAGGTGAACGTCTTCGGCGGCGGCGAGTCCGGCCAGGCCGGCGCGGTCCGCCACGGCATCACGCGGGCCCTCATCGAATACGACCCGACCCTCAAGCCGGCGCTGTCGAAGGCGGGGCTCGTGACGCGCGACGCGCGCGAGGTCGAGCGCAAGAAGGTCGGCCTGCACAAGGCGCGCCGCCGCAAGCAGTACTCGAAGCGCTAAGGCGGGAGAAGGCTTTCCGGTTACCCCGGAGCACGACGAAGCCGCCCTGCAAGGCGGCTTTTTCGTTCATGGGCGGTGCCGCCGTCGCCGGCGGCCGACAGGAGAGGTGTCGATAGATGGTCAAGGTGGGCGTCGTCGGAGGCACGGGATACACGGGGGTGGAGCTCCTGCGGCTGCTCGCGGCCCACCCGGACGTCGAGATCGCGGCGATCACCTCGCGCGGCGAGGCCGGCACGCCGGTCGCTCGCATCTTCCCGTCCCTGCGCAAGCGCGTCGACATCGCCTTCAGCGATCCCGCGCAGACGGACCTGACCGCCTGCCAGTGCGTGTTCTTCGCCACCCCGAACGGGGTCGCCATGGGCCAGGCCCGGCCCCTCGTCGACGCGGGGGTGAGGGTGATCGACCTGTCCGCGGACTTCCGGATCAAGGACATCGCGACCTGGGAGCGCTGGTACAAGATGAAGCACGCGGCGCCCGAACTCGTCGCCGAGGCGGTCTACGGGCTTCCCGAGGTCAACCGCGACGCCATCCGCGGGGCGCGCCTCGTGGCCAATCCGGGCTGCTACGCGACGGCGGTGCAGCTCGCGCTGCTGCCGCTCGTCGAGACGGACTTCGTCGATCGCGACCACCTCGTCGCGGACGCCAAGTCCGGCGTGAGCGGCGCGGGACGCAAGGCCGAGGTCGACATCCTGTTCTCCGAGGCGAGCGACAACTTCAAGGCCTACGCGGTGGGCGGGCACCGGCACCATCCGGAGATCGTCCAGGGCCTGCGGGGAGCCGGCGGGCGCGACGTGGGCCTCACCTTCGTCCCGCACCTCGTCCCGATGATCCGCGGCATCCTCGCCACCGTCTATGCGCGCGTGACGAAGGAGGCGGACTTCCAGCAGCTCTTCGAGAGGCGCTACGCGGGCGAGGCCTTCGTGGACGTCCTGCCCCCGGGGTCGCAGCCGGAGACCCGCTGGGTGCGCGGATCCAACCATTGCCGCATCGCCGTGCACCGCCCGATGGGCGGGGACACGCTGGTGGTGCTGGCCGTGGAGGACAACCTGGTCAAGGGGGCCGCGGGCCAGGCGGTGCAGAACATGAACCTCGCCTTCGGCCTTCCCGAGACGCGCGGGCTGGAGCAGGTGGCGCTGCTGCCGTGAGAAGCCTCGCCCGGCGCCTGCGCAGCAACATCGGCATCCGCTCGTCGCGGATGACGATCCGCTCGCACCTGGCGTGGTACTGGCGCTGGCTGCTGAACGTCCTGATGATGGCGGCGGTCGCCGGGATCGTGTGGTGGCTCGTCGAGAACAGCTATCGCATCACCGGGTTCAACCGCGAGGAGGCCCGGCAGCAGATCTCCACCCTGGGCGAGGAGAACGCCGCGCTCAAGCGCGACCTCGAGGCCGCCCGCGCCGTCGTGGCCGAGCGGGACCGGCAGCTGGCCATCGACAAGGCCGCCCAGATGGAGCTCGCGCGCAACGTCAACCAGCTCCAGGAGGAGAACGCGGCGCTCAAGGAGGACCTGGGATTCCTGCGCAACATCATGTCGTCGGGCGCGACGCCCGAGGGCCTGGGCATCGCGAACCTCAAGGTCGAGCCCGATGGCCAGCCCAACCTGTTCCGCTACCGCATGCTCCTCACCCAGGGCGGGCAGCGCAAGCAGGACTTCAAGGGCCGGGTCCAGGTCCTGGCGCGCGTGGCGAGCCAGGGGGCGGTGGCCACGATCACGTATCCCGAGGCCGCGGCGGGCGAGGGCGCCGGCGCGGTGGAGTTCCGCTTCTACCAGAAGGTCGAGGGCCGCTTCCGGATCCCGGAGGGGGCGGTCCTCACCGGCTACGAGGTCCGGGTTGTTGCCATTCCCGGGGGACAGGTTAAACTCTCCCGGAGCGTCAACCTGCAATGAGGGGAAAGCCATGTTCGGCAAGGCCAACAAGCCGAGCCCGATCGACAGCCTGATCGGAGCCGGGACCGTCATCGAGGGGAACATCACCTTCGTGGGCGGCCTGCGCGTCGACGGGCACGTGAAGGGCAACGTCAAGGCCACCGGCAACAAGCCCGGCACCCTGGTGCTGTCCGAGCTCGCCAAGGTCGAGGGCGAGATCGACGTCGCGCACGTCGTCGTGAACGGCACCGTCGCCGGCCCCGTGCGGGCCACCGAGTACGTCGAACTTCTGCCGAAGGCGCGGGTCACAGGGGACGTGGCGTACAAGTCGATCGAGGTCCACGTGGGCGCGATCGTCATGGGGCAGCTGGTTTACGAGAACCCCCAGAGAAGCGACAAGATCGTCGAATTGAAGCCCGCCAGCGGCGCGTCGGACTGACGCGGGCGGCACCGAATTCCAACAGGAGATTTCCATGAACGACATGTCCACGACGATGCCCGATCCGCTCGTCTTCACCGACAGCGCGGCCAACAAGGTGAAGTCCCTCATCGAGGAGGAAGGCAACGCCGACCTCAAGCTGCGCGTCTTCGTGACGGGCGGCGGCTGCTCGGGACTGCAGTACGGCTTCACCTTCGACGAGGTCGTCAACGAGGACGACACGGTCATGCAGAAGAACGGCGTGAGCCTGCTCATCGACCCGATGAGCTACCAGTACCTCGTCGGCGCCGAGATCGACTACTCGGAGGGCCTCGAGGGCGCGCAGTTCGTGATCAAGAACCCGAACGCGAGCTCGACCTGCGGCTGCGGGTCCTCGTTCAGCGCCTGAGCCTGCGGCGCATCCGGATCGAAGGGGGAGCCTCGGCTCCCCCTTCGGCTTTTCAGGCGGGGTAGATGGCCCCCAGCACGCCGGGGCGCCGGGCGCCGGTGACGGCCGCCAGGTCGACCGGCTCGCGGCGAACGCACTTGAGCGCGAGCCACGCGAAGGCCATCGCCTCGACGCGGCCGGTGGGCACGCCGAGGGCATCCGTGGGCAGGACGGGGCGCGGCGAGGCGAGTTCGCCGATGCGGGCCGCGAGCCGCCCGTTTCGCGCCCCTCCCCCGCAGAGGTAGACCTCCTGCGGCGGATCGCAGAACCGGTCGATGGCCTCCACGACCGTCGTGGCGGTGAGCTCCAGGAGCGTGGCCTGGACGTCGGCGGGCGCGATGCCGGTCTCGAGGCGCGCCGCCAGCCATTCCTCGTCGAAGAGCTCCCGCCCCGTGCTCTTCGGCGGCGCCTTCGCGAAGAACGGCTCGGCCTTCAGGCGGCCCAGCAGGCCGGGGTGCGGCCGCCCCTGCGCGGCCCACCGCCCGCCGTCGTCGTAGTCGGCCCCGAGGTGTCGTCTCGACCAGGCGTCCATGAGGACGTTGCCCGGCCCGCAGTCGAAGCCGGAGAACGTCCGGCCCGGGAGCAGGCACGAGACGTTCGCGATCCCGCCGATGTTCACGATCGCGCGGGCGAGGCCGGCGTGCCGGAACACCTCATCGTGGAACGCGGGCACGAGGGGCGCCCCCTGCCCCCCCGCGGCGATGTCGCGGCTCCGGAAGTCGGCCACCACGTCGATGCCGCAGCGCTCCGCGAGCCGGGCCGCGTCGTTGAGCTGCACGGTGAATCCGAGCTCGGGCCGGTGCCGGATCGTCTGGCCGTGGCAGCCGACGGCCTCGATCTCGGCCGGGGGAAGCGCGGCCTGCTCGAGCACCTGCGAAACGGCCCGGGCGTAGAGCTCGGCCAGCTCGACGCGGCAGCGGCCGGCGTCGTCCACGCCGTCCCGGCCCGGCGCGCTCAGCCCGAGGAGCCGGCGTCGAAGGTCCGGGGGGTAGGGAACGGAAGCGGAGGCGAGACAGCGCGGCGGGCGGGCCGAGAAGTCGGCGAGGACGGCATCCGCCCCGTCGAGGCTCGTCCCCGACATGATGCCGATGGCGAGCCCGCGCACGCTACTCGAAGCGAAGCGACGGGGACGAGCGAACCATCGCGATCCGCGAGGCCGCGTCGGCCGCCTCGGCGTCGAACCGCGCCCTCAGGCGGGCGGGAACCGGCGTCGCCTTGGGCAGAGCGACCTTCATCGGGTCCTGGTGGATGCCCGAGACCTTGAACTCGTAGTGCAGGTGCGGGCCCGTGGCCCAGCCCGTCGCGCCGACGTAGCCGATCGGATCGGCCTGGCGCACTCGCGTCCCGGCGCGGATGCCGGCGGCGAAGCCGGACAGGTGGCCGTAAAGGGTCGTGATGCCACCGCCGTGGCGGACCTCCACCGTGTTGCCGTAGCCGTTGCGCCAGCCGGCGAAGGTCACGTGCCCGTCGGCCGAGGAGAGCACCCGGGTGCCCTTCGGGGCCGCGAAATCGGTGCCCGTGTGGGCCCGCCAGGTCTTGAAGATGGGGTGGACGCGACCGCCGAAGCCCGAGCTCACGCGCGAGAACTCGATGGGCGAGCGCAGGAAGGCCTTCGCCCGGCTCGTTCCGTCGAGCTCGTAATAGGCGTCGCCGCCCTCCTCGTCCTCGAACAGGACCGCCGTATAGGTCCGGCCCTGGTTCACGAACTCCGCGGCGAGGATCCGGCCCGCCGTCACCAGCTCCCCGCCCTCGTACGGCATCTCGTAGATCACGGCGAAGCGGTCGCCGGCGCGGATGTCGACGTGGAAGTCGATGTCGGTGGAGAAGACCCTCGCGAGCTGCATCGCGATGGCGTCCGGGATGCCGGCGGCATCGGTGGCCGCGAAGAGGGAGGACCGGATCACGGCCGTCCGGTAGAACATCCGCGGAGCAGCGGCCGCGGGACGCTCGCGCGCCTCGAACCCGTCGGCGCTGCGCGCCACTTCGAGCACCTTGCCGGGGCTCACGTAGTAGCGCAGGGAGACGAGGCGGCCACCCGCCTCCGTCTCGGCCTGCATCGAGCGCCCGGGAATGAGCTGCCGGAAGATCTGGCGCCCGACGGGGTCGGCGCGCAGGAACGACATCGCGGCATCGTCCGAGATGCCCAGGCGGGCAATCAGCCCGGCGACGGTGTCGCCGCGCTGGACCCGCTCCTGGGTCGCGAAGCGCTGCGGGCCGGGGGCCTCGGCTTCGGTCCAGGGCGGCGGGGCCAGATCGACCGTCACGGCCGTGCGCTCCACCGTGTCCGCGACCGTGCCCGGCGCGAGGCCGAAGGCGGTGACCACGCCCACGGCCGGCAGCACCAGAAGCGCCGCCCCGAACGCCAACTGCCGGACGGGCAGGAGGCGGGCGAGGCGCTGCGCTAGAATGGCGACCTTTTCGGGATTCATCGGCCGGGCGGGGTCCAAAGGCCGCAGGATAGCAGAAATGCCCCGCGCCAAGGCAAAAAACGGAATCAAATCAATGAGTCAACATCCCCACCTCGAGGTCATCCGGCGCGGCGCCCACGAGCTGATCCTCGAGGAGGACCTGCTGCGCAAGCTCGCCAAGGGCAAGCCCCTGCGCGTGAAGGCGGGCTTCGACCCGACCGCCCCCGACCTGCACCTGGGCCACACGGTGGTGCTCAACAAGATGCGCCAGTTCCAGGAGCTCGGGCACCACGTGATGTTCCTCATCGGGGACTTCACGGGGATGATCGGCGACCCCAGCGGCCGCAACGCCACCCGCCCGCCCCTCACGCCGGAGCAGATCGCGGAAAACGCCGAGACCTACAAGTCGCAGGTGTTCAAGGTGCTCGACCCGGACCGGACGGAGATCCTCTTCAACTCGACGTGGTGCAACCAGCTGGGCGCGGCGGGCATGATCAAGCTGGCGGCGACCTCGACCGTGGCCCGCATGCTCGAGCGCGACGACTTCTCCAAGCGCTTCGCGGAGCAGCGCCCGATCTCGATCCACGAGTTCCTCTACCCGCTCATGCAGGGATACGACTCCGTGGCGATGAAGTCCGACGTGGAGCTCGGGGGGACGGACCAGAAGTTCAACCTGCTGGTGGGGCGGGAGCTCCAGAAGCACTACGGGCAGGAGCCGCAGGTGATCCTCACCATGCCCCTCCTGGAGGGGCTGGACGGGGTGAACAAGATGTCGAAGTCGCTGGGCAACTACGTGGGCATCCACGACCCCGCCGAGGAGATGTTCGGCAAACTGATGAGCATCTCGGACGACCTCATGTGGCGTTACGTCGAGCTCCTGTCCTTCGAGTCCCTCGCCACCCTCGCCGGCTGGAAGCGGTCGGTGGCCGACGGCGGGAACCCGCGCGACGTGAAGGTGCGGTTCGCCCAGGAGATCATCGCCCGTTTCCACGACCCGGCGGCCGCCCGCCGCGCCCTGGAGGATTTCGAGGCGCGATTCCGCCACGGCGAAATCCCCCAGGACCTCCCCGAGCAGGTCCTGGAGGTGCCGGCCGAGGGCGGGGCGATCGGGCAGGTCCTCAAGTCCTCCGGCGTCTGCCCCAGCACCTCCGAGGCGCTGCGCATGATCGAGCAGGGAGGGGTCAAGGTGGACGGCCAGAAGGTCTCGGACAAGGGCCTGCGGCTTGCCGCGGGGGCGACCTACGTCCTGCAGGTGGGAAAGCGCAAGTTCGCCCGGGTGAGCCTGCGGGCGGCGCCCTGATTCCTGGCACCGGAAATGCTTGACCGGGCCCGGAAACGCGCTATAATCGCTGTCTTTTCGCCGTCACCCCAAGGCAACAGCGGGGCTTGAAGCGAACCGCTCTTTAACAAGTCACAGCCGATAGAGGTGGGTGCTGTGGGTGCGCGAGGCTCTTTCATTTCCCGCGAGGGGGATGGGGGGCCGCTTGAAGCATCTTGCAGTGCTCACTTGGAATCCATGTGATTCTTTGTGAGTTTTGATGGATTGAACTGAAGAGTTTGATCCTGGCTCAGATTGAACGCTGGCGGAATGCTT
>CAZNWZ010000092.1:0-7762 GCA_964576455.1 uncultured Lysobacter sp. | reverse complement strand
GTGGCCTTCGCCTGCGAGGCCATCAAGGAGTCCCCGGCCGAGGCGCGCAACCTCACCGCGCGCGGGAACCTCGTGGGCGTGGTCACCAACGGCACCGCCGTGCTCGGGCTGGGCAACATCGGCCCGCTGGCCGCCAAGCCCGTCATGGAGGGCAAGGGCGTCCTCTTCAAGAAGTTCGCGGGCATCGACGTGTTCGACATCGAGCTGAACGAGCTCGACCCGGACCGCCTCATCGAGGTCATCGCCGCGCTCGAGCCCACCTTCGGCGGCATCAACCTCGAGGACATCAAGGCGCCCGAGTGCTTCTACATCGAGAGGAAGCTGCGCGAGCGACTGAAGATCCCCGTCTTCCACGACGACCAGCACGGAACGGCCATCATCGTGGGTGCCGCGGTCGTGAACGGCCTGCGGGTCGTGGGCAAGCGGATCGACGAGGTGAAGCTCGCGGTGTCAGGCGCGGGGGCCGCCGCGCTCTCCTGCCTCGACATGCTGGTCGCCCTGGGCGTGAAGCTCGAGAACATCTGGGTGTCGGACATCGCGGGCGTCGTCTACGAGGGCCGCCAGGAGCTCATGGACGAGAACAAGTCGCGCTACGCGAAGAAGACCGACGCGCGCACGCTCGGCGACATCATCGGCGACGCCGACATCTTCCTGGGCCTTTCCGCGGGCGGCGTCCTCAAGCAGGACATGGTCAGGCGCATGGCGCCGGACCCGCTCATCCTGGCGCTCGCCAATCCCGTGCCGGAGATCCTGCCCTCGGAGGTGAAGGCGGTGCGCGACGACGCGATCATCGCCACGGGGCGCTCGGACTACCCGAACCAGGTGAACAACGTCCTGTGCTTCCCCTTCATCTTCCGGGGCGCCCTGGACGTGGGCGCCACCACGATCAACGAGCCGATGAAGCTCGCGGCCGTGAACGCGATCGCCGACCTCGCCAAGGCCGAGCAGTCCGACGTGGTCGCGATGGCCTACCAGCAGGAGAACATGAGCTTCGGGCGCGAGTACCTCATCCCGAAGCCCTTCGACCCGCGGCTCATCGTGAAGATCGCCCCGGCCGTGGCGAAGGCGGCCATGGCGAGCGGCGTGGCGACGAACCCCATCGCGGACTTCGACGCCTACGTGCAGCGCCTCAACGAGTTCGTCTACCAGTCGGGCCTCGCCATGCGCCCCATCTTCGCGGCGGCCAAGGCCTCCCCCAAGCGGATCGTGTACGCCGAGGGCGAGGACGAGCGGGTGCTGCGCGCCGTGCAGGTCGTCGTGGACGAGAAGGTGGCCGTCCCCATCCTGGTGGGCCGCCCGGCGGTGCTCGAGAGGCGCATCGAGCGCTTCGGGCTGCGCCTGAAGGCGGGCGAGGACTTCGAGGTGGTGAACCCCGAGTGGGACGCGCGCTACCGCGACTACTGGACCGAGTACCACCGCCTCACCGAGCGCCGCGGCGTGTCGGCGCAGTACGCCAAGATCGAGATGCGCCGGCGCCACACGCTCATCGGCGCCATGATGATCCACAAGGGCGAGGCCGACGGCATGATCTGCGGCACGTTCGGCACCCACGGGCTGCACCTGCACTACGTGGACCAGGTCATCGGAAGGCGCCCGGGCGTCGGCAACTACTACGCGATGAACATCCTGACGCTGCCCAGGCGCACGGTGTTCCTCTGCGACACCTACGTGAACGTGGACCCCTCGCCCGAGCAGCTCGCCGAGATGACGCAGCTCGCGGCCGAGGAGGTCCGGCGCTTCGGACTCGTGCCGCGCGTGGCCCTGCTGTCGCACTCGAGCTTCGGCACGAGCGACGCCCCCTCCGCGGCCAAGATGCGAGCCGCCCTCGGCCTCATCCGCGAGAGGATGCCGGAGCTGGAGGTCGACGGCGAGATGCACGGCGACGCGGCGCTCTCGGAGGAGGTGCGCCAGGCGGCCTTCCCGAACTCCCGCCTCAAGGGCGAGGCGAACCTGCTCATCATGCCGACGCTGGACGCGGCCAACATCGCGTTCAACCTGCTGAAGACCGCCTCCGGCGACGGCATCACGATCGGCCCGATCCTGCTGGGGGCGAACCGGCCCGCGCACATCCTGACGCCGACCGCGACCGTCCGGCGTATCATCAACATGACGGCCGTCGCGGTCGTCGACTCGCAGGCGCAACGGGGCTGACGCGCGCCATGATCGACCGGTTCGACCACCTCCTGATCCACCCCACCGACTTCGAGCGCTCGCTCGCGTTCTACCGGGACACGCTGGGGTGGGGCGTCGTCTCGAGCTGGGGCGATGCCGGCAGCGGGCGCGGGGCCGTGCTCTCGGGCGGCGGCATCAAGCTGATTCTCGCAGAGCGTTCGCGCGGCGCCGCCACGCCGCCCTGCCCGGCCGTCCACCTGGACATCCACGACGTCGACAAGCGCTTCAGCGCGATTCCCGCGGGCGACCACGTCGTCGTCCCGCCGGGCACGAGCGACCGCGGCACGCGCTGGTTCGTCCTGCGCGACCCCGACGGCAACCTCGTCGCCTTCGAAGAGGTGAACCGGCGCCGTGGCTGAGCCGCAGGCGCGCCGACCGCGGCCGCCGGCCGCCCCCGCGACCTTCGGCGTCTTCGCGCTGTCGGGAAGCGTCGACCCGGCTCGCCTCGACGAGGGCGTGGCGCGCCTGCAGTCCGCGGGCCACCGCGTGGTGGTGGCGGACGAGTCGCGGGCCCGGTGGCGCTACTTCGCCGGCGGCGACGAGGAGCGCCTGGCGGGGTTCCACCGGCTCCTGGACGACCCGGCCATCGACGTGATGATCCCGGCCCGCGGGGGATACGGCATCACCCGCGTGCTCGCGGGAATCGACTGGGCCCGCGTGGGCGCGAGCGGCAAGGTGTTCTGCGGCTTCAGCGACTTCACCGCGTTCAATTGCGCGGCCCTCGCCCTGGGCGGGCTCGCCACCGTGCACGGCCCGATGCTCTGCGTCGACTTCGGGGACGGCGAGCCGGACGCCTTCATGCAGCGCCACTTCGCCGCCACCCTCTGGGGCCACGGGGATTCCGAGACCGTCGAGGGCGAGCACGGCTACGCGCCGGGCGCGATCGCGGGCACGCTGTGGGGCGGCAACCTTTCCGTGCTCGCGCACCTCGTGGGCACCCCCTACCTGCCGGCGGTGGACGGCGGGCTCCTCTACCTCGAGGAAATCGCCGAGGAGCCCTACGCCGTGGAGCGCCTCTTCTACCAGCTGCGCCACGCGGGGCTGCTCGAGCGCTGCCGCGCGGTCCTCCTGGGCGACTTTTCCGACTGCGAGCCCAGGAACCCCGCGCGCTATCCCTACGCCATGCAGGAGGCGGTGGAGACGCTGCGGGCGATCGCGCCCTGCCCGGTGCTGCCCGGCCTTCCGTTCGGGCACGTGGCCCGCAAGCTCACCCTGCCCTTCGGCACCGGGGCCTTGCTCACCCTGCAGCCGGGCTCCTTCACCCTTTCCTGGCCCGGGCTCGCCCGGCCCTGAAGCGGCGGCTCAGGCCGCCGCGCGGATCGGGATCGCCGGCTTGCGAGCGGACGCGGTCGGGTCGCGAAGCTGGCCCAGCAGGGCCTCCCGGCGCTCCGCCACCTGCGCCAGGTGGCGCGCCTTCACCGGGCCGAATCCGCGGATGTGCTCCGGCAGCGACGCGAGGGCGACCGCGGCGTCGACAGTCGCCGGCGCGAGCCGCTCCAGGATCTCCGCCAGCGTCGACTCGTACTCGGCGATCAGCCGGCGTTCCTCGCGCCGCTCCGCCGAACGGCCGAAAGGATCGAGCGCCGTGCCGCGCAGCCGCCTGAACCGCGCGAGAAGGGCCATGGCCGTGAGCATCCACGGGCCGTAGGAGCGCTTGCGGGGCTCGCCGGTCGCGGGGTCCTTCGCGGACCACGCCGGTGGCGCGAGGTGCACCCTCAGGCGATAGTCGCCCTCGAACTGGCTCGCCACGCGCGCCGCGAAGTCGCCGTCGGCGTAGAGCCGGGCCACCTCGTACTCGTCCTTGTAGGCCATCAGCTTGAAGAGGTAGCGCGCCACCGCCTGCGTGAGCGCGCTCGAGCCGGGGATCCGGCGCGATTCGGCCTCGCGCACCTGCGCGACGGCCTTCTCGTAGCGGGCCGCATAGGCCTCGTCCTGGTATTTCACGAGCTCGGCGCGGCGCCGGGCGATCGTCTCCTCGAGGCTCGCGGACGGCCGGTGGCTCTCGGGCGCCTCGCCGCCCGCCGAGGCCGCCTTGCGCACGGCATCGATGTCCACGGCGGCGCGCCGCCCCCAGTCGAAGGCCGACTTGTTGGATTCCACCGCCGCGCCGTTCAGCTCGATCGCGCGCACGATCGACTCGCGGCCCAGGGGCACGAGCCCCTTCTGCCAGGCGTAGCCCACCATGAAGAGGTTGGTCGCGATGGAATCTCCCATGAGCGCCGTCGCCAGATCCCCGGCCTCCACGAAATCGGCCGCCCCGGGGCCGCAGGCCTCCGAGATCTCCTCGGCCATGCCGCGCAAGGGCACCTCGAGGTCGGGATCGCGCGTGAAGGCCCCGGTGGGCGACACGTCGAGGTTGACGACGGCCCGCGTGTGCCCCGCCTGCATCTTGGCGATGGCCTCGTCGGAGGCCGCCACGATCATGTCGCAGCCGATGACGGCGTTGGCCTCTCCCGCCGCGATCCGCACGGCGTGGATGTCCTCGGGCCGGGCGGCGAACCGGATGTGCGAGTACACCGAGCCGCCCTTCTGCGCGAGGCCCGTCATGTCGAGGACGGCCACGCCCTTGCCCTCGATGTGCGCGGCCACGCCCAGGAGCGCGCCGATGGTGACCACCCCGGTTCCGCCCACGCCGGTGACCAGGATTCCCCAGGGACGCTCGAGCGAAGGCAGGACCGGCTCGGCGAGCGCCACGGACCCGGGCGCGACGGGCTGGCGCCTGCGCAGCGTCCCGCCCTCCACCGTCACGAAGCTCGGGCAGAACCCCTTGATGCAGGAGAAGTCCTTGTTGCAGGTGCTCTGGTCTATCGCGCGCTTGCGGCCGTACTCCGTCTCCACGGGCACGATCGACAGGCAGTTCGACTTCTCGCCGCAGTCGCCGCAACCCTCGCAGACGCGGTCGTTGATCACCACGCGCCGCGCGGGATCCGGGTACGTCCCGCGCTTGCGCCGGCGGCGCTTCTCGGCGGCGCAGGTCTGGTCGTAGACGAGCGCGGAGACGCCCGGGACCTCGCGCAGCAGCCGCTGGATGGCATCGAGTTCGTCGCGGTGGTGGACCGTGGTGCCGGGAGCCAGGTCGGCGGCCCCGCGGTACTTCTCCGGGTCGTCGGTCACGATGGCGATCCGCTTCACGCCTTCGGCGGCCACCTGGCGGGTCACCACGGGCACGGTGAGGGAGCCGTCCACCGGCTGGCCCCCCGTCATGGCCACGGCGTCGTTGAAGAGGATCTTGTACGTCATGTTCACGTTCGCGCTCACGGCGGCGCGGATCGCGAGCAGGCCCGAATGGAAATAGGTGCCGTCGCCGAGGTTGGCGAAGACGTGCCGCGTCTCGGTGAAGGGCTGGATGCCGATCCACGGCGCGCCTTCCCCGCCCATCTGCGTGAAGGTCATCGTCTGCTCGGGCCGGATCCAGGTGGCCATGTAGTGGCAGCCGATGCCCGCGAGCGCCTTCGAGCCCTCCGGCACCCGCGTGGAGGTGTTGTGCGGGCAGCCGGAGCAGAAGTACGGGATGCGCGCGGCCCTCGCCCGGGGCCGGGCGAGCGCGGCCTCCTTGGCCTCGAGGAACTTCAGGCGCGCCTCCACGATCTTGGAGGTGTAGAACCGGCCGATGCGTGCCGCGACGACGCGCGCGATCATGGCCGGGGTGAGCTCGCCCGCGGCCGGCAGGAGCCACTCCGCGCGGTGGGCCTCCCACTCGCCGTGCTCGTCGTACTTGCCGATCACGCGCGGGCGCACGTCGTCGCGCCAGTTGTAGAGCTGCTCCTTCATCTGGTACTCGATGAGCTGGCGCTTCTCCTCCACCACGAGGATCTCGTCGAGGCCCTGGGCGAACTCGCGCACCCCGTTGGGCTCCAGCGGCCAGGGCATGCCCACCTTGAACAGGCGGATGCCGATCTCCGCGGCGTGGCGCTCGTCGATGCCCAGGTCCTCGAGCGCCTGCAGCACGTCGAGGTACGACTTGCCCGAGGCGATGATGCCGAGCCTCGGGTGGGGCGAGTCGATCGTGATCCGGTTCAGGCCGTTGGCCCGGCAGTAGGCGAGCGCGGCGTAGATCTTGTCGTGCTGCAGGCGCCGCTCCTGCTCCAGGGGCGTGTCCGGCCAGCGGATGTTCATGCCCTTTTCCGGCATCGCCACGTCGCCGGGAATCACGATCCGCGGGCTCGCCGGATCGATCACGACGGAGGCCGAGGAGTCGAGCGTCTCGGAAATCGTCTTGAAGGCGACGTAGCATCCCGAGAAGCGCGACATGGCGAAGCCGTGCAGCCCCAGGTCGATGATCTCCTGCACGCCCGTGGGGTACAGGACGGGGATCATGGCGGCGTCGAAGGCGTGCTCGGACTGGTGGGGCAGCGTCGAGGACTTGCAGGCGTGGTCGTCGCCCGCGATGAGGAGCACGCCGCCGTGGGCCGCGGTCCCGGCGGCGTTGGCGTGCTTGAACACGTCGCCGCAGCGGTCCACGCCCGGGCCCTTGCCGTACCACATCGCGAAGACGCCGTCGTACTTCGCGCCGGGGAAGAGCCCCACCTGCTGCGTGCCCCAGACCGACGTGGCGGCAAGTTCCTCGTTCACGCCCGGCGTGAAGAAGACGTGGTGCGACTCGAGGTGCTTCCTCGCCTTCCACAGCGCCTGGTCGAAGCCGCCCAGCGGGGAGCCCCGGTAGCCGGAGATGAAGCCCGCCGTGTTGAGCCCGGCCGCGAGGTCGCGACCGCGCTGGATCATGGCGAGGCGCACGAGGGCCTGCGTGCCGTTCAGGAAGACGCGGCCGGATTCGCGCGTGTACTTGTCTTCCAGGGAAAGGGGTGCGGCGGACATCGGGGGCTCCTCAAAAGGGGTGCTTTGGGGCACGACTGCGCCGTCCCGGAAAATTGTGTCCCCCGGCGGCAAATGGGGCAAGAGAATACCATCGCCGGCCCTCCTAGAGGAGGCTCATCTGCCCCCCGGGCGACGGCGGCCGGAAGCGGTCGCCTGCGAGCGGGGGCCCCTCGCAGGCGAGGCCGAGGCGCCTTCGCGCCACCGCCATGCGGCGGCGAAGCAGGCCCGCGAGCAGCCCCTCCCCCGTGAAGCGCGTCCCGAAGCGCGGGTCGTTGTCGCGCCCGCCGCGCATCTCGTTCAGGCGGGCCATCACGTGCGCGGCCTTGAGCGGCGCGTGCTCCTCGAGCCAGGCCCGGAAGACGTCCTTCACCTCCCAGGGCAGGCGCAGCAGGGTCCAGCCGGCCCACCCGGCGCCCGCGGCCGCCGCGGACTCGAGGATCGACTCGACCTCGTGGTCCGTGAGGAAGGGAATGATGGGGGCCACGTTCACGCCGACCGGAACGCCCGCGGAAGCGAGCCGGCGGATCGCCTCGATGCGGCGCGCCGGCGCGCTCGCCCGCGGCTCCATCCGGCTGGCGAGCCCGTTGTCCAGCGTGGTCACCGAGATCGTGACCGACACGAGGTTGTCGCGCGCCATGGGGACAAGGAGGTCGAGGTCGCGCTCGACGAGCGCCGACTTGGTGACGATGGCCACCGGATGCGCGGCCTCGTGCAGCACCTCGAGGACCGAGCGCGTGATGCGGTGCTCGCGCTCGATGGGCTGGTAGCCGTCGGT
>CAZNWZ010000091.1:0-7864 GCA_964576455.1 uncultured Lysobacter sp. | reverse complement strand
AGGATCTCGGGGTGCTCGGCCTTCAGGATCTTGAAGAGGGTGATGAGGCCGTCCTGCCCGGCCGAGAGGTCGGCGACGATGGCCGCGATCTCCTCGGCCGCCAGCGCCTTCACGGCGTCCACGGGCGTGGACACGAGCCGGATGGGGGCCGCGCCGCCCATCACGGACTTGAGCCCCTCGGCCAGCGCGTCCGAGCTGTCGATCACCAGGATCGAGGCCTCGAGCTTCTCGACGGGCTCGGCGGAGGCGGGCGGGGCGGCCGCCAGCTCCATCGCGATGGCCACCGCGTCGGCGACGGTCTTCTGCATCTCCGCGTTGTCCCAGGGCTTCTTCACGAAGCGGAACACCTCGCCCTCGTTGATCGAGCCCACGATGGACGCGAGGTCCGAGTAGCCCGTGAGGAGCATGCGCACCGTGTTGGGCGAGAGGTCCTTCACCTGCCGCAGCAGCTCCACCCCGGTCATGCCGGGCATGCGCTGGTCGCTCACCACGACGTGCAGGCCGAAGCGCTTGACGAACTCCAGGGCGAGGGTGCCGTTCTCGGCCGTGAAGACGTGGTACTGGCCGCGGAAGAGGGTGCGCAGGGCGTTCAGGATGCGCTCCTCGTCGTCCACGAAGAGCACGCGCGCCTTCTTGGTGTCGCCGCCCGCCGCGAAGGTCGCCGCGGGAGGCGCCGCGTCGGCCCCGGCCACGGCCATGACGCCCGCGTCCTTGGCGCCGGCGATGAGCCGCGCCTTGTCCATGAGGCTCGCGGCGCCCAGCGGGAGCGAGGCCGGCGCCACGGCGGCGGCGGCCGCGGCGAGCGGCCCCCCCATGCTCTCCTCCAGCGCGGCCTTGAGCGACTCGGAGAACTCGCGGGCGGAGCCGAAGCGGTCCGTCGGGTCCTTGGCCAGCGCCTTCTGCACCACCCAGTCGAGCTGCCAGGTGATCTTGGGGTTGTGCGTGGAGGGATTCGCGGGGCGATCGTTCATCACCTTTCGCAGGATCTCCACGTTGTTGCCGGTGAAGGGGCGCGTTCCGGTGAGCAGCTCGTAGAGGATCACGCCCACCTGGTACAGGTCGGTCCGCGGCGTGGCCTCCTGGCCGCCGAACTGCTCGGGCGCCATGTAGTGCGGGGTGCCGACGATGTCGCCCATCACCGTGAGCGTGGAGGTGTCGATCCTCGCCACGCCGAAGTCGGTGATCTTGATGCGGCCGTCGTCGTTGATGAGGATGTTGCCGGGCTTGAGGTCGCGGTGGATCACGCCCTGGCCGTGCGAGTAGCCCAGCCCGTCGAGCACCTGGCGGATGATCTCCCAGGTGTCCTTGAAGCCGTACTGGGTGACCTCCTTGAGGTGGTGCGCCAGGCTCTTGCCGTTCACCAGCTCCATCACGATGCAGGCGATCTCCTCGGTCTCGAGGAAGTCGTAGATCGCGGCGATGCGCGGGTGCGTGAGGCGCCCCACGGCCTCGGCCTCGTGGCGGAAGCGGCTGATCACGTAGTCGAGGTCGGCGGGGTCGAGCAGGCTCTTGGTGATGACCTTGAGGGCCACCGGCCGCTTGATGCCGGGGTCGAAGCCGCGGTAGACGAGGCCGGTGGCCCCCTTGCCCAGGATGCCCTGGATGGAGTACTTGCCGATGCGCTCCGGGATCTGCATGGCCGTCACGCCGGCTCGCCGGCGGCCGCCGGCGGCTTGATGGGCAGCACCACGGTGAAGACGGTCCCCTTGCCCGGCTGGCTCCTCACGTCGATGCGCCCGCCGTGCTCGGTGACGATCTTGTAGGCGATGGAAAGCCCCAGGCCCGTGCCCTTGCCGACCTCCTTCGTGGTGAAGAACGGGTCGAAGATCTTGGGCAGCGCCTCGGGCGCGATGCCCTTGCCGTTGTCGGCGATCTCGACGGCGACGGCGTCCTCGCCCTCGCGGCGCGTGGTGACCACGATCGCCCGGTCGGGCTTGTCGAGCGCCTGCGCGGCGTTGGTCACGAGGTTCAGGAACACCTGGTTCACCTGGGAGGGCGAGCAGGTGATGGAGGGGATCTCGCCGAAGCGCTTCTCGACCGCCACGCCGCGCAGCTGGGGCTTGGCGATGAGGAGCGTGGCGACCAGGCCCTCGTTCACGTTGAAGCTCGCGACCTTGCTGCGGTCCAGGCGCGAGAAGTTCTTGAGGTTCACGACCAGCTCGCCGATCTGCTCGATGCCGTGCAGGCCGTCCTTCGTGAGGGACTCGAGGTCGCCCAGCACCTGGTGCTCCCGAAGCTGCGCCAGGCGCGCGTTCACGGCGGCGAAGGCGTCGTGCAGGTCGGCCTGGTCGGGCGAGGGCGACTGAAGCAGGGAAAGGAGGCGCTCGGACTGGTCCACGGCGTCCCGGAGCTCCGGCAGGCGGTCGCGCACGGTGTCCACGCTGTTCTTCACGTAGGCGAGCGGCGTGTTGATCTCGTGCGCCACCCCGGCCACCATCTGGCCCAGCGAGGACATCTTCTCGCTCTGCACGAGCTGCGCCTCGGATTCCTTGAGGCGCCGCAGCGCCTCGGAGAGCTCGCGCGTGCGGTCGGCGACGCGCTTCTCGAGGGACTCGTTGGCCTCGCGCAGGGCGGCCGAAGCGGCGAAGACGCGGGCCGCGAGCCAGCCCACGCCCACGAGGAGCGCGGCGGCGTAGAAGAAGAGGTAGACGCGCCAGCGCTCCTTGTCCTCGAGGGACGCCTGAACCGAGCGCGAGATCGTCTGCGAGAGGAGGTCGACGCGGCCGCCCACCGTCAGGAAGCCGAACTTCTGGGCCGCGTCGCGCTCGGCGGCGCGCGCCTCGGCGAAGTCCGCGAGCGCCTTCTGCGCCCGGGCGGCGGGCTCGGCCAGGGAGGGCGCGGCCTGAAGGCCCGCCTCGGCCAGCGTGGCGAGCCGCGCCCTGAGGGGGCCGTCCAGCCCGTCGGCCAGGCGGACGGCGGCGAGGAGCGCCTGCGCCTCGGCCGCGAGCGCCGCGTGGCGGTCGGCCCGCCGCGGGTCGCTCAGCCGCATGAAGTTGGCGTCGGTCGCGAGGGCGGCGGAGGCCGCCTGCGCCGCCGCGAGCGTCTCCACCGAGCGGGCGTGCCGCGCCTTGAGCGCGTCCCACGCCGCGGACTTGGCGGCCATGCCCTCCCGGATCGCGGGCAGCGCGTCGGCCACCTCGGCGCGGCCCGAGGCGCGCCCGAGCTCGCGCAGGATGCGCGCGAGCGTCGGCCCGCGGTCCGCGGCGGCCGGACCGGGAACGAGGGTGGCCGCGTAGCGCGAGGCGTCCGCGTCCCATCGCGAGTCGAGGTCCTTGAGCTCGCGCAGGAGCGAGAGCGTCTCGGCGTCGCGCTTGAAGTCGATCGCCTCCGTGCGGGAGTAGAGGAACGCGAGCGTGCCCAGCAGCACGATCGCGAGGAGTGCGAGGAGCGCGCCGCGAAATGCGCGGGATGAGGTCATGGAGGCCAGGTTTCGGGTTCGGGGCGGAAGCGCCGTTCGTGGCGGCGCCTATCCTCTGTTATTTTCGCCGGCGGGCGTCGCAACAATATGAGCGCGCCGTCACGCAGCCGTTACAAGTGTAGCTGCAAACGCCCCCGCGCCGCTCCTCATTCCCCGAGGTAGGCCTGGCGCACCTGGGGGTGCCCCAGCAGCGCCGCCGCCTCGCCCGAGAGCGTCACCAGGCCGCTCTCCAGCACGTAGGCGCGACGGCTCGCCTCGAGGGCGAGCTTCGCGTTCTGCTCGACCAGCAGCATGGTCACGCCCTCGGCCGCGATCTGGCGGATCACCTCGAAGATGCGCTCCACCATGAGGGGCGCGAGCCCCATGCTCGGCTCGTCGAGCAGCAGCAGGCGAGGCCGGCTCATGAGGGCGCGCCCGATGGCGAGCATCTGCTGCTCGCCGCCGGACATCGTGCCGGCGGTCTGGCGGCGGCGCTCCCTGAGGCGCGGGAACAGGGAGAAGACGCGCTCGACGTCGGCGGCGACGCCCGCGCGGTCGCGGCGCGTGTAGGCCCCCATGGCGAGGTTCTCCTCGATGGTGAGCTGCGCGAAGACGCCGCGGCCCTCGGGGACGAGGGCGATGCCCTTCCTCGCGATCTCGTGCGGCCTCGCGCCCGCGATGTCCTCGCCGTCGTACACGATGCGGCCGCCGGCGTGCGCGAGGCCCGTGATGGCGCGAAGCGTCGTCGTCTTGCCCGCGCCGTTGGCCCCGATGAGGCACACGAGCTCGCCCTGCTCCACGGCGAGGTCGATCCCCTTCACGGCGCGAATCCCGCCGTAATGGACCTCGACCTTCTCCAGTGCCAGCAGGGACATTAGTGGCTCACGGATGCCAAAGGCTTTGGAAACGCCGATGAACGCCGATGCCCCGCCGATTGCCGCCGATGAATCCGGGTGGGATCGCGAGATGGGAGGCGATCTCCTGTTTCCGAGACTCCAGTCGAAGTCCCGGATAGCAATGAATTATCGGCGGCAATCGGCGGGGCATCGGCGTTCATCGGCGTTTCCAAAGATTTTCGCCCGCATCACTCGACGGCGACAGCGTCGTGGTGCTGCGAGCCCAGGTAGGCCTCGATGACCTTCGGGTCGCGGCGCACGTCGGCGGGCAGGCCCTCCGCGATGCGCCGGCCGTAGTCCAGGACGAGGACCCGGTCGCAAAGGCCCATCACGAGGCGCATGTCGTGCTCGATGATGAGGATCGTCGTGCCGTCGCGGCGGATGGACTCGAGGAGCCGGCGCAGGTCCTGCTTCTCGGTGGCGTTCATGCCGGCCGCGGGCTCGTCGAGGGCGAGCAGGCGCGGGTCGGTGGCCAGGGCGCGGGCGATCTCGAGGCGGCGCTGGTCGCCGTAGGCGAGGTGGCGCGCGAGCTCGTTGCCGCGCGCGCCGATGCCCACGTAGTCCAGCAGCTCGCGGGCGCGCTTCGCGATGGCGGCCTCCTCGGCGCGTGTCCCGCGGTCGCGGAAGATCGCGCCCGCCACGCCCGCCCTCGTGCGCACGTGGCGGCCGATCATCACGTTCTCCAGGGCGGAGAGGTTCGCGAAGAGCCGGATGTTCTGGAACGTGCGCGCGATGCCCAGGGCGGCGATGCGGTCGGGCGTGGCCTGCACCAGCGGGCGGCCCTCGAGGCGGAAGCTGCCCTCGTCGTGGCGGTACAGGCCCGTGAGCACGTTGAAGAGCGTCGTCTTGCCGGCGCCGTTGGGGCCGATGAGGCCGTAGATCTCGCCCCTCGCGATGGAGAAGCTCACTTCCGCGAGCGCGGTGAGCCCGCCGAAGCGCTTGGTGACGCGCTCGATCTCGAGGAGCGGCGCGCGCCCGGGCGCCTCAGGCGTCGTCGCCATCGCCGCCCCGCCCCGTCGAGAGCTCGCGCTTCCTCACCGCCGAGGGCAGGATCCCCGCGGGGCGGAAGAGCATCATCACCACCATCGCCAGCCCGAAGAGGAGCATGCGGATCACCTCCGGGTCGATGAGCGAGCGGCCGAAGAGCATGCGCTGCGCGGGCTCCACCGTGTAGCGCAGGATCTCCGGCACGAAGGACAGCAGCACCGCCCCGAGGACGACGCCCCAGATGTTCCCCATCCCGCCCAGCACCACCATGGCGAGCACCATCACGCTCTCGTTGAGGACGAAGCTCTCCGGGCTGATGAAGCCCTGGATGGCCGAGAACATGCCGCCGGCGATGCCCCCGAAGGAGGCGCCCATCGCGAAGGCGAGGAGCTTCATGCGGGTGGTGTTGATGCCCATCGCCCGCGCGGCCAGCTCGTCCTCGCGGATGGCCTCCCACGCGCGGCCGATGCGCGAATCCTGCAGCCGCAGGTTCACCACGATCACGACGACCAGGACGGCGAGCAGGAAGAAGTAGTACTTGATGGTGCCGGAGAGCGCGAACTCGCCGATGCGCGTGGCCGAGGAGAAGTCGAGCCCCAGGAAGCGGATGGGGTCGATCGTCGCGATCCCCTTCGGGCCGTTGGTGAGGTTGAAGGGCTCGGAGAGGTTGTTCAGGAAGATGCGGATGATCTCGCCGAAGCCGAGCGTCACGATGGCGAGGTAGTCCCCGCGCAGCTTGAGCGTGGGCGTGCCCAGCAGCACGCCGAAGAGGCACGCGACCGCCGCCCCGATGGGCAGGATCGCCCACCACGGCAGGTGCAGCCCGAAGTGCGGCGAGGCGAGGAGCGCGTAGACGTACGCGCCCACGGCGTAGAAGGCGATGTAGCCCAGGTCCAGAAGGCCCGCGAACCCCACGACGATGTTGAGGCCGAGCGAGAGCAGCACGAAGAGGATGGCGAGGTTCGTGATCCGCACCCAGGCCGTGCCCGCCATGGCGAGGACGAAGGGCAGGGCGATGAGGGCGACGGCGATCAGTGCCACCCCGGCCCACTTGAGGCGGGGGTCTTCGCGAACTCGAGACAGCGTGGTCATTGTCACGAAAGGCTTTGGAAACGCAGATGAACGCCGATGCCCCGCAGATTGCCGCCGATGATCAATAGTTTCGGACGATGCGTTTCAGTTCCAGGCGGGGCTTGCCGAAATTCAGAAGCAGGCAAATACGCAGGCCGGTCGCGCGGAGATAGTTGGCGCATTGCGCGAAGTGCATTCGATCGAGTCTGTCCATGGCCTTGATTTCCAGGACGATGGTTCCCTTGACGAGAATGTCCGTGATGTAGTCGCCGACGATCTCCCCGTCGTATCGCACCTGCACGGGCCGCTGCTGCTCGACGTGCAACCCGGCCCTTCGAAGCTCGTGGACCAGCGAGTTCTCGTAGACCTTCTCGAGAAAGCCATGACCCAGCATCGAACTCACGCGAAATGCAGCCCCTATGATCCTCCGCGACAGTGCATCCAGTTCTTCCCTGGAAGAATCGGCGGCAATCGGCGGGGCATCGGCGTTCATCGGCGTTTCCAAAGCCTTTCGCTTGGATAACTCGATAACGCATGACTAGGCCCGGTCGCCGACGCGCTCGCCCAGCAGCCCCGAGGGCCGGAAGACGAGCACGAGGATGAGGACGATGAACGCGTACACGTCCTTGTAGTTGGACCCGAAGAGGCTCGACTCCGGGCTCGCCGCGCAGATCTCGGAGAAGCCGGGCAGGAACCGGTCCAGGAGGCACACGTTCGTGAAGTCGCCCACGTAGCCCGCGCCCAGCGCCTCGATGAGCCCCATGAGGATGCCCCCGAGCACCGCGCCCGCGAGGTTGCCGATGCCGCCGAGCACCGCCGCGCTGAAGGCCTTGAGGCCCAGGAGGAACCCCATCTGGTAGTGCGCGATGCCGTAGTAGGTGCCGACCATGGCGCCCGCGACGGCCCCGAGCGCGGCGCCGATCACGAACGTGGCGGAGATCACGCGGTTCACGTCGATGCCCATGAGCCCCGCCACCTGCGGGTTCTGCGAGGTGGCGCGCATCGCGATGCCCAGCTTCGTGCGGTACACGAGGGCGAGGAGGCCGGCCATCATCGCGATCGACGTCCCGATGATCGCCAGCTGGATGTTGGAGATCGCCGCGCTCGTCTCGGAGCTGCCCAGGTGGAAGAGCCTCAGGTCGATGATCTGGGGGAAGGCGATGATGTTGCGGCTCCAGACGAGCAGCGCCAGGTGCTGCAGCACGATCGACACGCCGATCGCGGTGATGAGCGGAGCGAGTCGCGGGGCGTTTCGAAGCGGCCGGTACGCGACGCGCTCGACCACGTAGCCCACCGCCATGCACGCGGGCACCGCCGCCGCGATGCCGGCGCCCACGACCACGAACGGCGGCAGCCCCGAGGGCGCGAGCGCCACGATCACCGAGAAGGCGACCATGCAGCCGATCATCACGACCTCGCCGTGGGCGAAGTTGATGAGCTGCACGATGCCGTAGACCATCGTGTAGCCCAGGGCCACGACCGCGTACACGCTGCCGAGCGTGAGGCCGTTCAC
>CAZNWZ010000090.1:6003-8004 GCA_964576455.1 uncultured Lysobacter sp. | reverse complement strand
ACGCCGAAGCTGATGCCGAGGGCGGCCTGCCACAGGGGCAGCGTGGGCGGGCAGATGAGCGGGAAGATCATGCCGGTCACGAAGAAGCCCTCGTTCACCTCGTGCCGGCGAACGATGGCGAAGAGCACCTCCCAGGTGCCGCCCACCGCCATCGTGACGATGTAGAGCGGCAGGAAGTAGAGCGCGCCGTGGAAGAAGTTGCCCGCGACGCTGTCGGGCGAGTAGCCCACGCCGAAGAGCCGCATCACGTCGTGCCGCCACCCTTCGAGCGAGGCCGCCCTGGCCGGGTCGATGCCGAGGTTCGCCTGCAGCCCCGTGTTGTACATCGCCATGAGGATGCAGGGCATCATCGCGATGACCACGAGCATCATCATGCGCTTCAGGTCCAGCGCGTCGCGCACGTGCGTCGAGCCCTTCGTCACCGAGGGCGGCGTGAGGGCGAAGGTGTCGGCCGCCTCGAAGAGCGCGTGGAACTTGTGCAGGCGCCCGCCCGGCCCGAACGGGCGGCCCGCCTTCTCGAGGAGCTTCTCGAGGGCGCTCACTTCACGCTTCCTTCTCGAGCCGGTGCAGCAGGTCGCGAAGCAGCGGCGCGTAGTCGTTCTTGCCGGGGTCGGCGTAGGTGCACAGCGCGAGGTCCTCCTCGTCCAGCTCGAGGGCCCCCAGCGCCTCGGCCCGCTCGACGTCGCCCGAGAGCAGCGCGCGCAGCAGGAACGTCGGCAGGATGTCCAGCGGCATCACGGCCTCGTGCGTGCCGATGGGAACCATCGCGCGCAGCGACCCGTTGGTGGTCGTGGAGAACGCGCGCCGCCGGGCACGCGCGAAGGCGCCCAGGACGACGCCGGCCACGCTGAACTTGTCGGGTCCCGGCGCGATCCAGCCCAGGAGCTCGCGGCCGCGGCCCTCGGGCAGCGCGCTCACCTGCTGGTGGTAGCGGCCGAGGAAGCCTTCGGCCTCGCCCTGGGCCGTCCTGCCGTCGAGCACGGAGCCGGAGACGACGCGCTGCTCGCCGGGCGCGAGCCCGCCGGCGGCCAGCTCGTCCACGCTGGCTCCCAGGCGCGTGCGCACGAGCCGCGGGCGCTCGATGCCGGGGCCGGCCAGGGACACGACGCGCGTGGGGTCGAGCTTGCCGGTGGCGAGCAGGTGGCCGATGGCGGCGACGTCCTGCGCCCCCACGTGCCAGACGCTGCGGCCGTGGCCCACGGGGTGCAGGAAATGAATGTGCGTGCCGGCGTTCCCCGCCGGATGGGGCCCCGCGAACTCCTCGATCGCGATGCGGTCGGCCCGGGGCACGCGCAGTTCCGAGCCGGGCGTGCGGCACACGAAGACGGTGCCGGGCGTGAGGTCGCGCAGCGCCAGGATGCCGCGCGCGTAGTCCTCCTCGCGGCCGGCGAGCGCCGCCTCCACGCGGGGAGCCAGGGGGCGCGTGTCCATGGCCGTGACGAAAAGGGCCTGCGGCACTGCGTCGGGCGCGGGCACTCGGCTGAACGGCCGGGCGCGGAATGCCGTCCACAGCCCGGACTCCAGGAGCAGCGCGCGAAGCGCCGCGCCGTCGCCTTCCGCCGGCGGCGCGCCGTTCCACGACGCGAAGGCCACCTGCCGCTCCGGGCCGTCGTCGGAAGCGACCTCGATCACCAGCGAGACGAACGCGCGCTTGTCACCGCGGTGGATGGCCGACACCTTCCCCGCGGCCGGCGCCGTGTGGCGCACGCCGGGCAGCTTCTTGTCCTCGAAGAGCGGCTGGCCCCGCAGCACGGCGTCGCCCGGCTGCACGAGCATCGTGGGCTTGAGCCCCACGTAGTCCGCGCCCAGGAGCGCCACGCGGGACACGGCGGGGCCGTCCTCGATCGACTGGACCGGGGTGCCGGAAATCGGGAGATCCAACCCGCGCTTGATCGTGTGCATCGTCCAGGGAAGCGCCAATGCGTGGCGCAATGGCGGCTTGCGGCGCCGTCCTCCGGCAAGGGTAGGGGAGTGGGACCAAGGGCCATTGACGTGAATCAA